>CAYOZY010000054.1:0-13395 GCA_964408525.1 uncultured Sphingobium sp.
CTGCCAGTTGCCGATGAATCAGCGCTGGCCTCCGCAGTGGCACCGGGCGAGGCCTACACGACGTTGCCGTTTGTCCGTCCCGGCGCTGACATTCTGCTGCACATCGAGGGCTGGCCCAAGGTCGCACAGGTGTTGCAGGCCATCGATGCGGTCGAAGCCGCCGGTGTTGATCCGTGCGACGCATCGCCCGATCACTGGCGCCACGTCGGCAACCGGCTGAATGCCGGAATGCCGTTCAGGGCTTACACAGCGGAGCGGCACGCGGCCTGGCTCCGGCGCAAGGCGCTCGAAGCATGAGCCGCCGCCGCTATGTTCGCGCCACGATACTGTGGGCAGGCTTGTTCAGCGCCGGGTTCGCAGCAGTCGCCATGCTGTCGCCGCGACCGCGAATAATGTGGAACGCGAGCGCCAGTGCGCCCGTCGGCCTCTATCGCCTCAAGGGCGATATACACCCAAGGCTCGGCGAACTGGTCGCCATTGTGCCGCCGACTGCGACCGCGCAGATGATGGCCGAGCGCCATTATCTGCCAATCGGCGTGCCGCTCATGAAACATGTCGCGGCCTTGCCCGGGCAATGGGTGTGCCGCGCCGGCGCTGTCGTCTCGGTGGATGGCAACCGTGTCGCCATTGCCAAATCGCACGACAGAATGGGTCGACCTTTGCCAAGCTGGCAGGGCTGTCACCGCGTTCGGACAGACGAATTGTTCCTGCTGAACCCGGCGCCCGACAGCCTTGATGGGCGCTATTTCGGCGCTCTGCCCGCAGCCGGTCTTATCGGCACGGCACACCCCATCCTTACCCGTGATGCACCTGACCAGCCCCTGCGCTGGCGAGGCTTTGGTGCATCCGCCGCTTCCCCAACCACCAACCAGAAGCACAGGCCATGATGATCGGCGTCTTTCATTCCGCGCAGGACAGTTTCACCGGGCAAATCCGGACCCTCACGCTCGATGCTGTCGTGACGCTCATCCCGGCTCCATCGAACGACAGCGACAATGCACCCGACTGGCGCGTGCTGCTCGGCGATGCCGAAACCGGCACTGAAATTGGTGCTGGCTGGAACCGCACAGGCGAGCGCGCCGGTGCCTTTGTCGCGGTGCAGATCGACGACCCGGCCTTTGCCCAACCCCTGCGCGCCAACCTGCTTCGCTCCATGTCCCGTGACGACGAGCATCACCTGCTCTGGTTGCGTCCGACCAATCGCGATCGGAAATAAGCCATGACCGCTGCTTTGCTTCGCCGTCGCCGTCGCCGGTGTTCCGTAATTCGGATTGCCGTTCGGCTGCGCATTCACCTTCTCCTTCCCGGCACTTGTTTCGCTCTCGGCTTGGCAGCGGCGACGTCTCCGGTTGCCGCGGTTGCGACGGTGCCTGACCAGTTTGCATCGCATCCTTATGCGCCGCATGTCGCAGAGGCATCGCAGCGCTTCGGCATTCCCGAGCTGTGGATATGGGCGGTGATGCGGGCGGAAAGTCGCGGCAATTCGCGCGCGGTTTCGCCTGCCGGAGCCATCGGGCTGATGCAGATCATGCCCGGCACTTGGTCTATGCTGAGCGCGCGGCATGGCCTTGGCTCTGACCCGTTCGATGTGCGTGCGAACATCCTTGGAGGTGCGGCCTATCTGCGCGCCATGTGGGATCGGTATCGCAATGTCAGCTTGATGCTGGCGGCCTACAATGCGGGGCCAGGCCGTGCCGATGACTATGCTGCCGGTCGTCGCAGTCTTCCGGCAGAAACCGTCAACTACGTCGCCCAGATCGCGCCAAGTCTTGGAATGGCCAGCATCGCTTCGCCTGCTGCCATGCCACCTGCCAATGCTCATCCCTGGCGTCAGGCTACATTGTTCACACCACGCGGCGATGGAGAAGCGAGCAGCAATGAGGGTGCGGCTGATGTGCAGCCACAGCGCACGCCGCTTGCGTCGCCGTCGGCCTCTTTGCCGTCTCCGAACCCCGCGCCGCACCCCCTGTTTGTCTCGCTTTCACCGCGAAATCCGTGATGGGTTACACCAGCGCATCTCTGACGGTTCGGGCGTCGTGTCGGAAAGGTACGGCAGGGAGGCGTGTGTTTGAGCGAGAGGGCAATATTGGAGGGCAAGATAAAAGGAGTGCCAGCACCTGGCCCTTATGTGGTTGTTGTAGCGATATAATTCCGTATGGCACCGGGCAAAGCCTGCCATACAATGCTTCCCAAACGCCCGGAAATCTGCCGCGCAATCGTCTGGCACCTTCAAAATGAGCCGCGACGACAATGAATTTCGGGTTCGACCGGGAAGAAGCAGGGACAGCGGTGCAGCGTCTGGACGGCGAAGTCAGAAGCTGGCGGCTCAGGTCCAGCGTGCCGCTAACAAGGCGGGTCATGCGGGTTCGCGGCGAGCCGGTCTGAAACGCGGCAGCGGCAGCGGCAAAGCCGCGCGCGGGCGTCGGACGGTTGCCGCTATGCGCCGCACACCGGGCCAACGCCGGGTTACTGTCATGGCACGTATCGCTCGGCATAAAGGTGCGCAGTACCGCGCCGCACCGCTGGCAAAGCACATCACCTATCTTGAGCGTGACGGCGTGTCCCGCGACGGGCGCGACGCCTCGATGTTTGATGCCCAGACCGACAGGGCTGATCGGCATGCCTTTGCAGGTCGCTGCCAAGATGACCGGCACCATTTTCGCTTTATCGTCTCACCCGAAGATGCCGGGGACATGGAAGACCTGCGCAGCTTCACCCGTGAATTGATGGCCGACGCGGCCAAGGATCTTGGCACCGAACTGGATTGGGTCGCCGTTGACCATTGGAACACCGACAATCCGCACATCCATGTGCTGGTGCGCGGCGTTGCCAGCGACGGCGCCGATCTTGTCATTGACCGGGGCTACATAAGCGAAGGGCTGCGATTCCGGGCGGAAGAGCTGGTGACGCTCGAACTGGGGCCGCGCACCGAGCTGGACATCCGCACCGCGATCGAACGCGAGGTCGATGCCGAGCGCTGGACCAGTCTTGACCGGCAGCTTGAACGCTTGGGTCAGGATACTGCAGGCCTTGTCGATCTGCGTCCAGGCGGCGACGCCGATCCCGAAATGCGCCGGCTGCTGTTGGGCCGCGCCGCCAAACTGGAACAGCTGGGGCTGGCGGCGCGCGAGGGGCCTGCGGTGTGGGCTCTGGAGCCCGGTGCCGAAAACACATTGCGTGATCTTTCGGTGCGCAACGACATCATCAAGACGATGCACAATGCCATAAGCCGCGACGGCGGGCGGTTTGATGTATCGGCATTGGCCCTGCATCAGGACGTTCCAAGCGAACCGGTCATCGGACGCCTGGTCGAACGTGGCCTCCACGACGAGCTGACGGGCAGTGCCTATGCCATCGTCGACGGTGTCGATGGCCGCACGCACCATCTGCGGTTCAATGACATGGAGATGACCGGCGACGCCAAAGCCGGATCGATCGTCGAACTGCGCTCATGGGAAGATGCCAAAGGGCATGACCGGCTGTCGCTCGCCACACGATCAGACATACCCCTCGAGGCACAGATCAAAGCACCTGGCGCGACTTGGCTTGATCGCCAGCTTGTGGCCCGCGATCCCGTAGCAACAGGCAATGGTTTCGGGCGCGAGGTGCGCGATGCGTTGGATGCCCGCGCCAGCCATCTCGAAACGCAGGGGCTTGCCCGACGGCAGGGCCAGCGGGTCATCCTTGCTCAGGATCTCGTCGGGACGCTGAAGAATCAGGAACTGACGGCCGCCACGCAGGCCATCGCCGCGCGCACGGGACTTGAGCACAAACCGTCGGGCGCAGGCGACTATGTCAGCGGCATCTACCGGGAGCGGGTGACGCTTTCGACAGGCCGCTTCGCGATGATCGACGAAGGGCTGGGCTTCCAGCTCGTGCCCTGGCGCCCGGCGCTCGATCAGCACCTCGGCCAGCACATCACCGGCAACATGTCGCCGGGCGGTACTGTCGACTGGGCCTTGGGCCGCGGACGCGGGATCAGCCTGTGACCATCATTTACCCCCTCATCAGGAGTAACTTTCAATGAACGCCACCCGTATTCTCTGGGGTCAGGTCATCGCCGTCATCAGCGTCACCTTGCTTGGCATCTGGTGTGCCACCCAATGGACGGCCCACGCCCTTGCGTACCAACCCGAGCTCGGCCAGCCGTGGTTCTGGCTTGGACCTTGGCCAATCTACCCGCCTTATGCCTTCTTCTGGTGGTGGTTTGCGTTCGACGCCTATGCGCCAAAGATCTTCCAGACCGGGGCATTCATCGCGGTCTCGGGTGCCATGGCCGCCATAGTCATCGCGATCGCCATGTCGGTGTGGCGCGCGCGGGAGGAGAAGCAGTCAGAAACCTATGGTTCCGCGCGCTGGGCGACCGACAAGGAAATCCGCAAGGCTGGTCTCCTGAAGCAGGACGGCGTGGTGATCGGCTCGCACAAGAACCGGTATCTGCGGCACAATGGTCCCGAGCATATTCTCTGCTTTGCGCCGACCCGTTCCGGCAAGGGCGTTGGTCTCGTAATCCCCTCGCTGCTCGCCTGGCCGGGCAGCTGCATCGTCCACGATATCAAAGGCGAGAACTGGGATCTGACAGCGGGCTTTCGCGCGCGGCATGGCCGCGTCTTGCTGTTCGATCCGACCAACCCCGCATCCAACCCCTACAATCCTCTGCTCGAAGTCCGGAAGGGCGATTGGGAGGTGCGTGACGCCCAGAACATCGCAGACATATTGATCGACCCCGAAGGCTCATTGGAAAAGCGCACGCATTGGGAGAAGACCAGCCATTCGCTGCTCGTCGGCACGATCCTGCACGTCCTCTATGCCGAGAAAGACAAGTCGCTGGCCGGGGTCGCTGGCTTCCTTTCCGATCCGCGCCGTTCGATAGAAACCACGCTGCACCGGATGAAGACGACCCCGCACCTGGGTAAAGACGGTGTTCACCCCGTCGTGGCTGCCGCCGCACAGGAACTGCTGAACAAGTCTGACAATGAGAGGTCTGGCGTCCTGTCGACGGCCATGTCGTTCCTCGGCCTTTACCGCGACCCTGTGATTGCGCAGGTCACCGGAGCCTCGGACTGGCGCATCACCGATCTTGTCGATTCAGCGGCACCCGTGTCGCTCTATCTGGTCATTCCTCCTTCCGATATCAGCCGGACCAAGCCGCTCGTCCGCCTGATGCTCAATCAGATCGGTCGCCGCTTGACCGAAGAACTGAGAGCCAAGGGTCGCCGGCAGCGCGTGATGTTTATGCTCGACGAATTCCCGGCTTTGGGGCGGTTAGACTTCTTCGAAAGCGCACTGGCCTTTGTTGCAGGCTACGGAATTAAGGCATTCCTGATCGCGCAGTCGCTCAACCAGATTGAAAAAGCCTATGGGTCAAACAACGCCATTCTCGACAATTGCCATGTCCGCGTCGCGTTCGCGGCCAATGATGACAATACCGCCAGCCGCGTTTCCAATGCGCTCGGCACCGCCACCCAGATGCGGGCAATGAAGAATTATGCCGGGCATCGCCTCTCGCCATGGCTCGGCCATATCATGGTCTCACGTACTGAGACCGCGAGGCCGTTGCTGACCCCCGGCGAAGTTCAGCAATTTTCTGAGCACGAGGAGATAGTGCTGGTGGCCAGCACTCCGCCGATCCGCGCGGAAAAGGCAAAATACTTTCTCGACCCACGGTTTCGCGCGCGTCTTCTACCCGCACCCACTCCCAAGCCGCTGCACCCAAAAAAACGGCCAAAGGACGACTGGTCTGCGCTCGCACCCATTGCGGCACCGCTGCCGACCAAACCAGCCAAGGCAGAAGAGAAATGCTCCGAACAGCCGCCAGTTGATCAGCCAAAGCCGGGTGTGCCGTCAGCTGCTGATCGGGCCAAATCAGAAAATGATACGGCGAACTCCGGGATCAGGCGAGAACCCGAACTGGGCGAACATGAGGATGTCGTTCCCGTCCCCAAGCCACCGGTCAATGAGTTCGATCTTGATCGCGATGTGCCCGAGGATGACGCAGCCACGGTCAAACGGGAAGCTGATCGCACAATGAACCGCAATGCCCGCAATGCATCGCTCGACCCCGATGACGGCATCGACCTGTGAGGAAGAAGCCCCACAGCAAACAAACCTTCCGGCTCGATATCGAACTGGCCAAATTGCTGGAGGAACGCGCTCATGCCCGCGGCGTCTCGCGCACCGAAGTGGTGGAGGCGGCGTTGATGTCTCTGCTGCAGTCCGATCAGGATGAACGGATGGAAGCCGCTCTGGCGAGACGGCTCGATCGTCTGTCGCGGCAATTGGATCGGCTCGAATGGCATGTGGAATTGACGAACGAAGCGATCGGCCTGTTCGTGCGCTTCTGGCTCACCAGCAATCCGCCGCTGCCTGATGCCGCGATGAAGGCGGCGCAGGCGATGGGCAAGAAGAGGTGGCACGGATTTGTGGAATCACTCTCGCGGCGCATGGAGGCGGGACCAAAGCTGCGGGATGAAGTCGAACTTGGGAAGTCCGACGCATCAATCAGCTGACCAGGGAGATCGCCCTCAGCTTCATCAACACGCCAATCCCTGTCATGCAAACTCAAAGGCGCATTACCTGAAAACTGCCGGCTTGAGAATCGGAGCGCCGGGGCTCCGTGCATCATGACTGTTGCGTGCCCCCCCCGTCGATCTGCCTCTCAAGCCTCTCTTTGTTGGGAATCAGATCGGCGATGGAGAATTGATCCAGATGCCGGGCAAATGACTCCAAAGCGCCTGTCAATACATGCCGTAACCCGCAGACTGGGGTGACAACGCAAGTGTTGGTTGCCGGGTCGAAACATTCAACGAACGTCCCTGTATCTTCCATGGTCCGGACAATGACGCCCACATTCAATTCGGCAGGCGGGAGCGCCAGCTTGAGACCGCCGCTGCGGCCCCGCACGCTTTCGACAAAACCTTCGGCGGTGAGCCGCTGAGCCACCTTCATCAGGTGGTTCTTCGAAATGCCATAGGCGCTGGCAATGTCGGCGATGGAATGATGGCCGTCTTTCACCGCCAAAAACATCAGCGTGCGCAGGGCATAATCGGTTTGAAGCGAGAGTCTCATAAAAGATGCATATCATATATTGCATTTAACCGCCAACCGCCTAAACGATGCATATGAATTACCTCTTAATCGAGTCGAGACTGTGACGGGGTCAGAGCATGTCGCGCAAGTGCGCGCTCGCAAGATGGCTGACGCGCTGGCCTGCGGGATCGATGACGCATTCATTTCCCAGCTCGTAGAGCAATTTTACGGAGCTATTCGGGCTGATGACATGCTCGGCCCGATATTTGGTGCAAAGGTCAGCGACTGGCCGCATCATCTGGCGCGGATGAAGGATTTCTGGGCCTCGATCATGCTGGAATCGGGTCGTTTCAGTGGCAATCCCATGCGCAAGCACACGGCTATCGGTGGGCTTGATGCAGAGCATTTTGCGCGGTGGCAGTCTTTATGGGACGTGACACTCACCCGGATCGCACCGAACGAGGAAGTGGCAAACCGCTTTCGCGACGCGGCGCGGCGCATTGGCGAAAGCCTGCTGACCGGCATTCTGATTGATCGCGGCGGACTGACCGCGATTCGCGCAAAGGTGCTTGCCTGATGTCTGAACCCTATGCCTCATCCCCCATCTTCGACGAGCAGACTTTGCCCGATGCGCTGCGCAACGATCATCGCACCAAAACCGGGACGTGGGGCCTGCTGCGCGTCCTGGAAGGCGAAGTCCGGCTGATCTTCACCGAGCCGCTTACGGAACACCGTGTCACGCCTGATACTCCCGCCATCATCCCACCACAGGCGACGCACTATGTTGTCCCCGTCGGGGCAATGCGCATGCAGGTTGAGTTCTGGCGCGAACGACCTGATCTGAGCAAAGGACCGGTCAATGGATGACCTTGTTCTGGCTCGCGCTATCCATGTGATCGCGGTGTTGTTCTGGATCGGCGGCGTCGGATTTGTCACCTGGGTTGTCATGCCCGCGCTGCGGGCCAGCGAACGTCCCGTAGAGCGCCTTGCCCGGTTTCATCAGATCGAGGGACGCTTTGCATGGCAAGCGCGCATCTGGGTCACGCTGGCCGGGGCAAGCGGACTGTGGCTGATCTACCGCGCCGATATGTGGAGCCGGTTTGCCGAGCTTAGCTTCTGGTGGATGCATCTGATGGTGGCGCTGTGGGCCGTGTTCGCGCTGATGCTGTTCGTGCTGGAGCCCTTGGTCTTGCATCGCCGCATGGCCCAATCGGCCACTCCCGAAGCTGATTTCGCTCGGATGATGCGATTGCATCAGGTGCTGACGCTCTTGGGCGTAGTTGCGATTCTCGGCGCAGTTGGCGGCAGTCACGGCCTTTTCTGAACTTAAGGGGCAGTGCAATGGAAAGCTATAAACCGACATTCGGCATCAAACCGCTTTGGACGATCCTGGTCGTCGCCAAGGTTGCCCGGTGATGTCGTCTTCAGCGGCGGTGTCTACGCGTTCGACTGGTTCATGTTCCGGGCGTTCGCGCCGGGCAATCGTCAACGCGGCACCTGGCTGCCCGATCTACTCTCTCCGCTTTTTCCACCCACAACAACAAAAGGATTATCCGTGCGCAAACCACTGAGTGCTGAAACAAAAGCCATCGTAAAATCGACCGCGCCTGCATTGCAGCAGCACGGCCTTGCCATCACGACGCGCATGTACGAGCGGCTGTTTATCGACCCCGACGTGAAGGCCATGTTCGACCAAGCCGCACAGGAAAGCGGAGAGCAACCGCGCCGTCTTGCTGGCGCTATCCTTGCTTATGCGCAGAACATCGACAAGTTGGAGGCTTTGACGGCGCCGGTGATGCGCATGGCTGCTCGGCATGTGGAAACGGGCGTAAAGGCAGAACACTACCCACTGGTAGCCCATGCTCTGCTGCCCGCGATCCGTGATGTTTTGGGCGATGCTGCAACCGACGAGGTGCTGGGTGCATGGGGAGAGGCCTATTGGGCGCTTGCTGACATCCTCATTGGCAAAGAAGAAGTTCTCTACGCAGAAGTGGATGGCAATTGACAGTCTGGGGCAATAACCCCTGTCTGAGCACATGGATAAAGTTACCGATTTGAGCCCGGACACTGCTCCGCGATTGGTGTGGAGCCGCTACTACAGCACGTTTGTAGCAGCTCCGCCCGGCCCCGGCGCTCGTGAGCGGCTTATTGCGGTGGCAGGTGCCATCATCGGCATTGTGACGACGGGACTGCTGTGCGGCGTTCTTGCCGGTACCGGCGCTGCGCACCCTCTGCTCGTGGCACCAATGGGGGCATCCGCTGTCCTGCTTTTCGCTGTTCCGGCAAGCCCTCTAGCACAGCCATGGTCGATCTTGGGCGGGAACGTCCTGTCGGCCGTGGTCGGCATAGCGGTCGCCCTTGCGGTCCCCAATGCTACCGTTGCAGCGGGTCTTGGTGTCGGCCTTGCCATTGCGGTCATGTCACTGGCGCGCTGTCTGCATCCGCCGGGCGGCGCTGTTGCCTTGTCAGCCGTGCTCGGTGGGGCCGCCGGAAGCGCGCACCCGTTCATGTTCGCGCTTTACCCCGTCGGCTTGAACTCGCTGCTGCTGATCCTCGCTGGCCTGGCATTCCATCGCATGACAGGGCACACCTATCCGCATCGGGCGAAGCTGACTGAAAGCGCCCACGGCACGCAGGATTCTGCGCCACTCAGCAGAAGCGGGGTAAGGCCGAACGACATTGATGTAGCGCTGGCACGTTTTGGCGATACGCTCGACATCAATCGCGACGATCTTTTGCAACTCTTCGAATTGGCGGGACTGAGCGCGACGGAACGACAGGTCGAGGAGTTAACCTGCGGCGACATCATGTCACGCGATGTCATCACGATTGCGGGAACCGCACTAGTGGAAGACGCGCATGTTCTGCTTCGGGCCAGACGACTGCGCGCGCTTCCGGTAGAAAATGCCACTGGCCAGCTGATCGGCGTGATCACATGGCCAGACCTCGACAAACAGGGGGCTTTTGCGTCGGAGATCATGGCACCGGCAGATACGGCGCATTTGACGGCGCCCGCGGCAACGCTGCTCGCCCCTCTCGCCAATGGTCACGGTCACGAGGTCATGATCGTGGACGATAACATGCAGTTGCAAGGCATCGTTACCCAAACGGACATCATTGCCAGTTTGATAACAAAAGCGGTCACGCTCAATGCAAAATGAGGGTTGTCACCTTTGGCTGCCGCTTCGGAGGCAGCCAAGCGCGACGCTCCACGGATACCCCGCCATGTCGGCTTTTAGGCTATAACTTGGCTGTCAGACGCCGCGACCAGCTTATCGACCTTGGCCAGGAAAAAGCGCTCACTCCACAGATCAACCGATTTGAGATCGGCAGGACGCAGGAAGCGCTCAACATCCTTTGCTGCTTCCTTCCACTCGATCCGAGTGATTGGGCCAGAAAGCGCAGCCTTCAACCATGCCATGTCGACGAGGAGCGACCCGTCACCGGCCCATGGTCCTGCCTGAACAAGCGCGTTTTGCAAAAGAACGAAATTGGGTTCGAGCCCACGCGAAACATACCAGGAGAAGTCGAACCAGTCGCGACCTTTGAGGAATCCCCGGCATAGCAGGGCGTGAATCTTCAGCGCGAAATTGGAAGCCAGATCCTGGTGGCGCACCTCATAATCGGCTGGAAAATCAAGATAGGTAGTTGCCTCGCCCGATCCTGCGGGCGGGTTCACATCAATTTCCAGCTTGATCTTGATCGCCTTGCGATGGCCGGTGCCTGCGAATGACAGGTCGAGCTGGCTGGCGATGGAATCGTCCTTGAGCAGCGCTTGGCGAATGGCCGTATCCATACGCGGCTTTGGCTGCGCTTCCAGTGCCAGCCCGAACTGGCCGAACACCTCGGTCATCCCCTCGAGGTAAGGGGACCAGTCGAAGTCCATGTTCGGCATGCGCAGGAGAAAGTCCAAGTCCTCGGAAAAGCGTGGCAGGCCGTGTAAAATGCGCAGGCTGGTGCCGCCTTGGAACAGGGCGCAATCGAAGAAATCGGAGCGCCACAGCGCGTATAGCGCAATCTCCTGGAGGATCTCCTTGAGCGCGTTTTCCTCTTCAAGCGCATTGGTGGCGCCATAGCGGCCGAGCTTTTCCTTGATGATGTCAATCATGCAGCGATCCCCTGCTTTGAGCCCGTTTTGTCGTCAGAACCACATCTTCAAGCTCGGAAAGGAAGGCTTTCACTGCCTTGTGCTTGTAGACCGACTTCACTGCGGCAAAGTCCGTTTCCGTCAACGCCAGAAGCGCCTCGTCATCGATCCGCATGCCACTGGTCAGCCAATCGAGGCCAGACCATTCCACCTTGCGCAGGGCGACAAGATCCATAAGGGCGCGCAGCGGCCTAGCGACAAAGGCGGTGAGCTTGTCGAAGGTCACCCGTTCGACGCCGCCAAGGAAGCAATAATCAGCAATGGCCAGCGGATGATATTTGAAGGAGCCGAATTCGGTGGCCGGGATCTCCAGCGTTTTACGCCCCGGCGTCACGCTGGCAGTGACAAGCACGGCTTCAGGAATCCAGCCATGGTAAGCCAGCGCGCTTTCAAAGGAAATATAGCTCCCGGGAAGCAAAGCCTGCGCCACCGCGAAGGGATGCACAGGAGCGCTTCGATGCGCCTTGGCAAGCGTATAAACCCCGCGCTTCAGGCGAATGAGTGACCCGTCCTTGAGGGCGCGGTTGACGAGGCCATAACGCCGCGCATCGCCTCCCCCCAGCAGTTCGCTGAGCTGGCGTTCGTTGAAGACCCGATCGCGCAGCGCGCTTGCGGATACCTGTTGCGCTAGGCTGGACATAAAATTCTCAATACTTCCTAATAATGAAAGTTTCAAGAATTTCTCTATCTCCGCCTTTGCGCACCGTTCGCGCTGCAATTGACTCCCTCAGGCGTGCGTCGGCGGCGCACAGGCCATCGTCAAAGCACTGCGAACTACGCCCCTCCCTGTTTTTCTATCCCCCACTGCTACGACGCTAAATCCTTGTTGAATTAGCCCCTTTTCTGCGTCTCTTACTCGTCCCCGTCGAGCCGGACGATCCTGTCCCGCTCCCGAAGCGGGGTATCCGATGGGCGCTGAGCCAGTCCGAATTGAAGCACGTTCACGCGGCGCACGCATGCTGCGCACGGCGATGGGCGCATCGATCGCGACCTGGCTGGCCGACCCGCAGGTCATCGAGATCATGCTCAATCCGGATGGACGCCTGTGGGTCGACCGGTTGGGCATCGGACTGTCCGATAGTGGTGAACGCCTTACCGCAGCCGATGGTGAGCGCATCATCCGATTGGTTGCCCATCATGTGGGTGCCGAAGTTCACGGCGATGCACCGCGCGTGTCAGCGGAGCTGCCGGAAAGCGGAGAACGGTTCGAAGGCCTCCTGCCACCGGTGGTGGCGGCTCCCACCTTTGCCATCCGCAAGCCCGCCGTCGCGGTGTTTCTGCTCGAGGACTACGTCAGCACAGGAATCATGTGCGCAACTGAAGCCGACAGTCTTCGTTCGGGCGTTGCAGAGCGGCTGAACATCCTTGTCGCCGGGGGCACTGGCACCGGCAAAACGACGCTCACGAACGCCCTGCTCGCCGAGGTCGCCAAGACCACCGACCGGGTCGTTCTGATCGAAGACACCCGCGAGCTCCAATGCCGCGCGCCAAACCTTGTGGCGATGCGGACCAAGGATGGCGTGGCCTCACTCTCTGATCTGGTCCGCTCCAGTCTTCGCCTTCGCCCTGACCGGATTCCGATTGGCGAAGTGCGCGGTGCCGAGGCGCTTGATCTCCTCAAGGCCTGGGGCACCGGCCACCCCGGCGGGATCGGGACGATCCACGCCGGAAGCGCGATTGGTGCCCTGCGGCGGATGGAACAGTTGATCCAGGAAGCAGTCGTGACTGTTCCGCGCGCCCTGATCGCCGAGACCATCAACCTCATTGCCGTGCTGGTGCGCGATGGCACCGGGCGGCGTCTCGCCGAACTGGCCCGCGTCGACGGGCTCGACCCGGTCACCGGCGACTATCGCCTGATTCCCGCCACCCAAACCCAAGGAGACTCCCTATGATCCATGCCCTTCGGCGCGGCACCAATCGCGCTGCGCTCGCTGCTACCGCTGCTTTCGTGATGGTGGCCACTGCCACCCCGGCGCATGCCGGCGGTTCGTCGATGCCGTGGGAAGCTCCGCTGCAGTCGATCCTCGAAAGCATCGAGGGGCCGGTCGCCAAGATCGTTGCGGTGATCATCATCATCGTCACCGGCCTAAGCCTGGCCTTCGGCGACACGTCGGGCGGCTTTCGCCGCCTGATCCAGATCGTGTTTGGCCTCTCCATCGCCTTTTCCGCATCGAGGTTATTCCTGAGCTTATTCAGCGTCGGCGGCGGGGCGCTGATCT
>CAYOZY010000055.1:0-13389 GCA_964408525.1 uncultured Sphingobium sp.
ACGGCTATGCCGGTCTTTCCGACATGTGCCTCTATTTCATCGGCGGCGTCATCAAGCACGCCAAGGCATTGAATGCCTTCACCAACCCGACCACGAACAGCTACAAGCGCCTCGTGCCGGGCTATGAGGCGCCGGTGTTGCTCGCCTATTCGAGCCGCAACCGTTCCGCCTCCTGCCGTATCCCCTATGGTTCGGGCAGCAAGGCGAAGCGCGTGGAATTCCGTTTCCCCGACGCACTCGCCAACCCTTATCTCTGCTATGCTGCGCTGCTGATGGCGGGCCTCGACGGCATCACCAACAAGATCCATCCGGGCGACCCGATGGACAAGAACCTCTACGATCTGCCGCCAGAAGAGCTGAGCCAGGTGCCGACCGTGTGCGGTTCGCTGCGAGAAGCACTCGACAGCCTGGAAGCCGATATGGACTTCCTGCTCAAGGGCGATGTCTTCACCAAGGATCAGATCGAAGCCTATATCGAGCTGAAGCGCGAAGACGTCGCGGTCTGGGAAATGACGCCCAGCCCGGTCGAATTCGACATGTATTACAGCGCCTAATAGCTACGTCAGCAATAACAACGGGGCAGGCCCGGCGGGAAACCGTCGGGCCATTTCTTTTACGGATCAGGCGGCGTTACGAATATTCGCGCGCGAACTTGAGGCAAGATCGCCCTCATCTGATGCCGCTCGCCCATCGACCGATGCGCCAAGCTGGAAGCGCGATACGAGCTGACGCAGGCGATTGGCTTCGCCCTTCAAAACGCGCGCCGCCGCGTTACATTCCTCGCCCATCGCCGCATTCTGCTGCGTCATCCGGTCAATGCTGCCGATGGCAGAATTGACCTGCTGCACATCGCTGGCCTGATTGCCCGAAGAATCCGCGATCTGCTCGATCAGGCCAGCAACGCTACCGACACGATCCATGATCGCCTGCAACGCATCGCCCGATTTGCGCACCAGAGTTACGCCGCCCTCGATATGCTCGTTGCTGTCCGAAATAAGTTTCTTGATGTCGCTCGCCGCTTCGGAGCTGCGCTGGGCCAGCGCGCGCACTTCGTTCGCGACAACGGCAAAGCCCTTGCCCGCATCGCCTGCGCGAGCCGCCTCCACGCCCGCATTGAGCGCGAGCAAATTGGTCTGAAAGGCGATGCCGTCGATCACATTGGTGATCTGGGCAATCGCCTTGCCGCTCTCCTCGATACCGCCCATCGCCTCGATGGCGTCATGCACGATCTGCGCGTTTTCATCGGCTTTCTGGCGCGCGTCGCTCATCGCGCCCGCAGCTTCGAGCGAAGCGACGGCGGATTGCTCGACACGGTTGGTGAGCTGATGCATCGCTGCCGCCGTCTCTTCGAGGTTTGCGGCCTGATGCTCGGTGCGTTCCGAAAGGTCCTGGGTGGCGGAGTCGATCTCGCTCGCGCTGTTATTGAGCGTATCCACCGCCTGACTTACTTCTTTCATAGCCCGCTGAACCGACCCTGCGGCCTGATTATAGTCCTCTTTAAGGCTCTCATATTCGGGCGGGAACGCGGTGGTAATGCGATGACCGAGCGCACCATCGCGCAGCTTCGTCATCGCCACGCCGAGCGCGGAAACGATGGTCTGCTGCACAGCCATTTTTTCTTCGTTTTCCCGCGCAGTCTTGTAGGCGACGAATTCGACGATGCCAGTCAGCGCGCGACTCGCTTCGCCGATCTCGTCCGGCCTGACGCTATCGCTCGATTCGGTGATTTCGCCACCTTCCGCCATTGCGCGCATTTGCCGCGCCATCCGGCGAATGGGCTTCACCACCCGCAACTGGACCATGCCGGAAAAGGAGAGAAACAGCGCGAAGATCGCCGCGACCAGCGCAAGAAGGATAGTAATAGTTGCCTGAAGCTGGCTGTCCGCGCTCGATTTCAGTTTTTGCTGATAGTCCAGCGCCATTTCGACAGTCTTGTCTACCGCGCCGCGATGCTCGTCATAAGCCGCCGTCAGTTCGTCGAAACTGGCGCTGATGGCCACGGGATCGCCAGACTGAACCGCAGGAAGGAAGCTGCCTTCGAGCAGTCCCCAGAATTTCATGGCCGGTTTATGCGTATCCTCGGTGATGCGCTTTTGCAGCGCGGCGTTGAAATGCGTCTCCAGCCAATATTGGTGACGCCCGTCATAATCGGCACGCAGCTTCTGCAACCGCGCGAAATGCAGGTCGTAACTCGCAGGGTTGCGCGCCAGAAGCGACGCCTCAAGATAAGGCTCGATCACATATTCGGGCGGCGGAAGAATATCGGCGATCAGATCTGACGCATATTGGGTATTGGTCTGAACCGGCCCGCCCATACGGATATCGTTGATGCGCATGCTGCCCCAGCCCACGGCCAGAGCCATTAGCACAACGAGTAATCCAGTTGCCCATAGAACCAAGGCTCGAATAGTCATCTGGCACCTCACATTTTCCGGATATCATTGTAGTCACATTTTCCGGGGACCAGATTTTTCTACGCGAAAAAAGTTAACTTACTAATAATCCTTGGAAATTCTTACAGTCATACTTTCCCTTCCCAAAGTAGAGATGGCCGAAAGCAAGGATAACCAGCGAGTCACCTGATATTCCACGCGCGTGGCGGAATAACCCTGCCCATCTGTAATTAGCTCGACATAGATTTTGCGCGTAACATATTTGCCCGCACCGATAGACGTGCCCTGTCCATTCACTGAGTCGGCGGGCAATATCCGCAGGCGATCCAGCCCTGCGGCCTTACGCACAGCGTTGATCGGGTCGAGTCCTCCGCCTCCCTGCAAAGACCCGACCGCCGATGCGAGTTGCAGCGCCTCTGGCGCGGACAATTGCGTGATCGACGATCCGAAGAGAATGCGCGAGAGCACTTCTTCCTGCGGCAGAGCGGGGTTGCTGCTGAAAGCGATTTGCGGCGCAGCGCTGGTGCCTGTGATGCGGATTGTCGCATCGAGGCCGGAGACCGTGGCCTGCGCGGTAATGTCCAGCGCCGGGTTGGCGGGAACGCTGCCGTCAAACCGGAGCGAACCGGAGGTAAGATCGAACCGGCGTCCCGCGAAATCATAACTGCCGCGAATCAGGTCCGCCCGACCGAGCAACATCGGGCTAGCGACGTTGCCGCCGATATCCAGGTTCATACGCCATTCGCTCGAAAGCCCCATTCCGCTCACCATCAGCCGGTTGCGCGCCCGCGCCTTCATATCGAGGCGCCAGCCCGTCCCGCGCTGCACTTGCACGAAATCGCCCGGTCGGCCATTTTTCTCGATTAGCCGCAGTTCCGGAATTTCCGCTACCGCGGCGGCCCGCCCCAGCGTGAAATGGCTGCGCACCACATCGAAGTCGCCGCTGATGACCCCGCCGACACCGTCGGATTTGATCGTCAGCGGGCCATTGACCGTCGCGCCGATGTCATCGCGATTGAGCAGTTCGGCATTGTCCGCCCGGAGAGCCAGATCGATACCGACGCCCTGCCCCAACGAGAAGTCGAAACTTCCCTGCCCCGAAACCTGGCCACCATTGCGCGCCGTGCCACTAATCTGGGAGAAAACGAGCCGCGAGCCATCGAAACGCGCCTGCGATTTCAGCGCGGAGACGCGCATGCCCGTGATGGGGCTTTCGAGCACAGCATCGCGCGTCAACAACCGCCCCGTGATGACAGGGGCTGCACCCGTGCCGCCAATATCCGCGGTCAGGCCGACCTGGCCATTCAGATCGACGATCTCGATCGTCGTCATCCGCCACAACGCTTCCGCTGGCCCGACATAGCGAAGCTGCGCACGCATCGGCGCACTCCTCAGCCGTTCGATCAGGTTGCCCTGACCCAGCGGCGTCATCAGCGCCTGCCCGCGCCCAATCACCGCGCCCTTCTGGCTCGCGACCGCTCGCATCGCCAGCCTGTCTGCGGTGAGCTTCCCGTTCAGCCCAAGATCGATGGGCACCGAAGTTCTGGTCACGCCGGACCGCGTAAGAGCCTTGATCGAAAGGCTGGCGCTGCCTGTCGGCACCGCGCCGCGCCGCCTCGCATAGGATATGCGCCCATTGGCCATTCCACCGAGTCCTAGATCGATATTGCCGAGATCGAGCAGTGAAAGCGGAAGATTTTGCAGCGTGGCATCGAACCGGGTTTCCGCTCCGAATGACGCCGCATCGAAACGGATTCCCCCGCCGCGATACCGCACACTCACCGGATCAAGCTCCCAGCCTCCCTCGATACGCGAAAGACGGCCCGGACGGCTGAGCGCTATCGATTGCCGGTCGAGCGATCCGCCCAATGTGAAACGGATGTCGTCATGGCCCATATCGGCATCGAAACGCAGGTTGAACAGACGCCCGCGCTGCCCCACGGCGTTGACCGACAGCTTGCCTTCACCATTGACCAGATTCGTGTTCGCGCTAAGCGCATTGATGCGCAGGGTGCCGAATTGGACACCGTTGGCGCGCAACGCCGCGTCGACCTTAGCGCCTTTGGGATCGAGGGCGATGCTGGCGTTAAGCCGCCCGCGCACCACATCGATAGGCGGCGCCCCCTCGAAACGGGCGCTGTCTAGCCGCAACGCAGCGCCTATGGTCTGGACGCCATTTGCCACCGCGAGGTCAACCGGGCCTGTCACCGGACCGGAGAACAGTAAGCGCCCGGAGAGGCCGCCGGCCACTACCGGCAGGCGCCCTTCCCCATTAGAGCCGTTGACCGCGAAGCCGTTCACGGCAATCACCGCCTGACCGCCACGCGGCAACTCGACCATGCCGTGGCTGGCAAAGGGGCCAAGCACGGAGTTCCCACTCGCATTATAACGATAACCCACGGGATCGGGATCGAGCAGCAGATGCACATCGGCAAGGCGAACCGCCTCGAGCGGATGCTCCAGCAGCAGATCGATTTTCGGACGCTCGATCCTGCCAGAAAGCGCAAGCCGGAACGGACCGTATCGGATATGCTTCCCGTTGCCGCGGAACTCCACGCTCTTGTCCGGCTTGCGCATTGCTTCGCCGGAGACAGTCAGCAGCGGCGCACGTAATGAGAGATTGCGAAGACGCAAATAGCCATCCGCACCGAGGCCAATATCGCTTTTAAAACGCGGCAAGCCGCCCGCGATTGCTCGCAGAAACGCATTGTCGAATCTGCGCACATCTGCCTTGGCTACGCCCGCAATACCGAATTTGCCATTTCTGTCCGGTACGGCCTTCACCTTCGCCTCAACATCCACAATGCCCAGCCCGGGCACCATCAACGCCTTCGACTTGCCCGACAGCATCATGTCGTAGCGGCCCGATTTCAGATCGAATATGGCCAGCAAAGTGCCGTCCAGCTTGTCCGAGCGCAGCTTGAGCGGTGTGCTGGTGACGACGGCGCCCTGCTTCCGCAACGTGCCGTCGAGGCTGAAATTGCGCAGGATCTGTTCGGTGATATCGCCTTGCCCACGCACACGCGCAGCCCTCAGCCTCAGCGGGATGATCGTTACTTCACCCTTGCCGCCCGCGCGCCCTTCTCCTGCCGCATGCACATCCTCGACCATGGTCTTGCCGAAAATCAGACGCTCCGCGCGCAGCAGATATTCGAACCGCGTAGCGGAAAACGGCCCGTTGAAACGCATGCGCGCCACCAGCCCGCGCGCATCGAAATCCTTCAACAGCGCCTGCGGCCTCTTCAACCCGAAATCGACCGTCAGATTATCGTAGCCATGGCCGCCCAGATGCACTCCGCCCTTGAAATCGACCGAGGCTGCATCGGAAGCCGCGACAAGATGACCGGAAATCAGCCTGTTCGCGAAGGTGCCGTCCGCCTTCACCGCAAGGCTGGGCGAAACAAGGCGCGCCAGCGCCCCCTTTTGGGCAATCGCCTCGCCCGCCACCGTCCCCTCGATCGTATAGCGGCCCCGGCGTTGAAGGATCGTGAAACCCGCCGCAGATTTCTGGTCGAGCGTGGCAACCAGCCTGCCCTTCCACCTGTCCCAATCGCCCTTGCCCTTGATTTCGACATTCGCGTCCTGCTTCAGGCCCGCCAGAGCGGCGAGCACGCCGCCTGCGGGTGCATTAGCCGTGAGATCGACGTCAAAACGCCTGTCATCGGGCCGGGAATCAAGCGCCAGCACCAGCCTGTCATCGCCGCGCAGGGAGCGAACGGACAGATCGACGACCGCCGTGCCGCTACGGACATCGGCATCGCCCTCTATCGTGAAAGCATCTTCCTGACCCATCACCGCCTTGTCGACGTTCAGCTTCCCGATACTCAGGCGCATGATCCGGATGTCGAAATCCGGCAGGATCGGCCCATCCTTCTTCGAACGGTTGAATTTCGGCAAACGGTGGAGCCGCGCCTGCGGAGCAACTAGAGAGTCAATGTCCAGCCGGTTGGAAAGCCAGCCGACGGGCCACCAGTTCAGCCGCACCAATGGCGAGGAAAGAAAGACGCCCTTGGGGTCTGACAGGCGCACATCGTGCAGAACCGCGTTACGATAAAGGCTGCCGTCGATTCGACCGATCTCGATCTTCAGCCCGGAAGAGGGAGCGAGCGCCGCGATCCGCTGAGCGACCATGCGATGCCCCGGCCCGCTGTCCAGCCAGACCAACCCTCCCGCAACCACGAGCACCAAAGCAAGCATAGCCAGCGCGATGGCGCGCCTGAAACGCGTCCACCCGCTCGCCCTCTCGCGCATGTCGTCCTGTGCATCAGGAGCCTGTTCCGGCCTCTCCTCTTCCCCGACCATCAGAAAGCCTGCCCCAGCGAGACATAGACGGCAATGCGCCCGTCCCCAGACTGGCGGTTGAGCGGCGTTCCGACATCGATGCGGATCGGCCCGAAATTCGAATAATATCGCAGGCCGACACCGGCGCCGTAGCGCACATCGCTCAGCCTTGGCAGAAAGCGGGTCGAGATGTTGCCCGCGTCCACAAACGGCACAACGCCGAATCGCCCCAGCCTCACCCGCGCCTCCAGCGAGAATTCGGCAAGGCTCTTGCCGCCGATCGGATCGTTGGCGGCATCGCGCGGGCCTATAGCCTGATAGCCATAGCCGCGGACCGAGGCTCCGCCACCGGCATAAAAGCGCCGCGAAGGTGCGATCCTGTCGGCGTCCACCCCGCTCAGGATCGAGCCGAGGCGTACCCGCGAGGCCAGCACCACCTTGTCGGAAACCGGCACATAGAGGCTACCGTCCGCCTGGGCGCGAACATAGAAAAACGCGCCGCTCTCCCGCGCCACTTCCGGGCTGATACGCGCGCTCAGGCGAAATCCGCGTGTCGGATTGAGCAGATCGTCGCTGCCGTCATAGGCGATCAAGCCGGGTAGCGCCGCGATCAGATAGTCGCGCTGCCCCGATGTCGTGCGCCCGGCGAAAATATCCTTTTCGCGCGAGCCAACCAGTTCGGCGCCTATGCTCCATGCCCATTTTTTTTGGAATATTATGTTCGTCTGCCGCTCCAACCCCGCGCTCAATGTGACGGTGCTCGCCTTGTAGGCATCGAGCACCTGATGTCGGGCGCTCAGCGCTGCGGTCAATATATGGTCGCGACGGAGGAAGTTATTGCGGCGGAAGCTGACGCCAGCACCCTGCTCCTTCGTTCCCAGCAGCCCGCGCACGGCAAGCGCGCCTTCTGGGGGAAAGAAATTGCGATGCTGCCAGCTCGCCGCCAGCCGATAGCCCTCGCCCGTGCCATAGCCGATTTCGCCCGCTATTGTACGCATCTTGGCGGGCGTCATCGCAACCGCCAGATCGACATGCTCGCCATCCGTGCCGTCGCGCGGTTTCACCGTGACGGAGGAAACGAGGCTCGTGGCGACAATCGCCTGCCGCAAATCTTCGACATCGGTAGCCTGATAGACATCGCCTCTGTCGAACCGCGCGATCCGCCCAAGATGGCGCGCGGACATCAGCCGGGCCGAAGCATCATCAAGAACGATGTCGCCGAAGCGCCGATAGCCGCCCGCGCGCACCACCACCTCCAGCTCGCCCTTACGCGTTTCATGATCGACCGTCACTTCCGGCTCTTCCACCACGGCGAACGGAAAACCGTTCTGCCCCAGCCCCAGTGCCAGTTGCTGCCGAGCCGCCATGATCGCGTCAGCATCGACCGGTGTTCCGGCCTGTATCGGAAAAGCCGTGCGCAAGGCAGGCGCCCGTTCGGCGGCACGAGCAAGCCCCGGCAATGACACATTCGAGAGAATGTAGCGTTGACCCGGACGGATATCGAATACCACCCTCACCCGGTCGCCACCATTTTCGGCGGGACGAACCGAAGGGCGGATTACCGCGTCATAATAGCCCTTGGCGCGCAATATCCGGTCGAGCAGATCGGCGTCGAGCCGCATGCGCCGGTTGATCTGGGCAAGATTGGCCGACTTTCCGCGCCGCTCCTCCAACAGGGACAGAGACTTGAAACGGCTGCGGAACTGATCGTCCTCGATTTCGTCGTTGAGGCCGTTCAGCTCCACCCGGTAGCGCCGTTCCGAGCCGTCGTCGGCCATGGCTTCTGTCGGCGCATAGTCTTCCGCGCCATCCGCAGTGTCCGCGCTCGTGTCAGATTGGGCATCTTCTATGGTCGCAAGGGCATCGCCTGCATCCGTCTCCGCACCTGCGGGCACCAGCGGCACGGCCAGTTCCTCCGGCGCGGGCTTCGCATCCAGGTCGGGCCATGCAACCCCCGCATCCATCGTTTCATCGAGGTCGAGGCTGATGTCGCCGATGTCTCCCTCAGCGTCAGCGGCCTTATCATCGGGGGCAGGAGGCGCGGCTTGCGGCTCAGTCACGGGCCCGGGCTGTTGCGCCGCCAAGGGCTGCACCATAGTGAACGCCGACACGCCGGCACACAGAAGCGCCAATACATGCCGCGGCCTCCCTATTGCCTGTCGGCGTATCGCTCCCTTCAAAGGGGTCAGGATTTCGGGCACGCGCATGACTTCACAATCGACACAACCTCTGGCCCCGCAACCCGTTCCCGCTCCATGCCGCCCCTACTTCCCTCTCAAGGCGCGCGAGATCATTGGCCTGATTACCCGCGCCGGAGACAGGCTGCAACTCGCACGATCATGGCGGGCATGAAAAGGATGGAGGGCAGCTCGGCTGCATCCAACCGGATTGCACGGTAATGGACAGGATCAGAAGGCTTTTTCGAGTCGCCCAAGCAGGTCGCGCGCGGGGCTTGCCATGCCCATCGTTCCCCTCGCCTGGGAAGTTTGCGAACTGCGCGCTTCAATTAGTTGATTTTGAAGGCGCAGAACGCGGTCATATAGCGACTGACTCCCTTCCACCAACTGCCTCGCTCCTTCGGGCATCGCCGCGGCAACGCCTGCGTCCGTCTGGGAAGCTGCTCCCAGGCGATATTTCGGATCGCACAGAGCCTCATTGCTAATCTCGCCACGTTGCCACGCCCTTTGCGTCAACAGCCAAGCGATCACATGCATGAGGCGCGTCGTCACCTTCAATGATTCGCAGGTGAAGGACAGGCGCGTGACCGTGTCGGCGCCGGTTTCGCCCTGAACACCATTGCTGTCGAAATAGGATCTGGCCTCGTCGGCCATCACCATGGCTTCGACGTAGAGGCCATCGACAAGGCGCGAAATCAGCGCGGGATGCAGGGACTCGGATGCAGGCATGCAAACTGCCTGACATATTGGCGGCGACTTGTCAGCCTTAGTAATTGGTAAACGCGCGGCTCAGGGCGATCTGTCCCGATTGGATACGGGACAAGCCCTTCAGGCGATGATGTCGGGGATCAGTGAATCCTCCAGCACCGCGATTTCATCACGCAACATCAGCTTCCGCTTTTTGAGCCGTGCGAGCTGGAGCTGATCGGTCGAGCCGCTCTGCGCGAGCGCCATGATCGCGCTGTCGAGATCGCGATGCTCCTGCCTCAGCAACTCGATCCGGCGCATGACATCTTCGGGATTCATAGCGTCAAGGATAGCGCAAATTCTGGCCTATGGTCCAGTAGCCCCCGCATTATCCGGCAGGCGTTTTTACCATTCATTAACGGACGAACCCAAGACTGGCTCATTGTGTCGCACGAGCGCAATCAGGGCGAGACAGGGCGGATGAAACATGATCTAATCCGCCTTCCGACATATTCATTTTTACGGAGAATGTCATGGAAAACAGCCATATTTCTGCACTTCAGGCCAAGCACGACGCGCTCAAGGCGAAGATTCGCCATGAATTGAGTCGGCCTATGCCGGATGCCCTGCATCTGGCGGAACTGAAGAAGCGGAAATTGCGGCTGAAGGAAGAACTCTATAGCGGCTGAAAACCGCAGTTCTTCTCCCTATCGCTTGAAAAGTTGTGGCCGCGCGCAGGACGGAATAGTCTTTCCGGGCGGCTTGCGGGCAAGGTTCGGGTCGATCTCCTCATCGAATCGGACACCTACGCGTCCATTTTCGACGCGCACTATCTCGCCGCTCGTGGTGCCTATTCCGCGCAGGTCGAAGACAAGCCTTGTTCCCATGCGCAGCGATGCGGTGCAGTCGGCCAGCATGCCTGTCGACGAAAGGTTGCGCACCCTCGCATGACCGATTTCCCGGCCCTCGGCATCATGCAATATCGTCAGAAGGAAAAAACTGTCCCGCGCGCCGCCCCTACCACCGAGACGAACCGGCAAATTATCACCTGATGTCATTTCGTTTCTTGCAACCCGATTATCGTCTGTTTCGACGCGCTTCTCCCTTCTTGTCCGACAGTGCGGAAGAGGGAGATTACGCCCCGTGAAGGCGCTTATGCATCAGGATCGTAAAGAAAATCAAACCTCTGGCGAGAAAATGCGATAAGCCGAAAAGGCTCTCCCGGCCCCATCAATCGTCGCGCGATACCTTCTCCTGCCGCTCGTGCCGTTCCTGCGCCTCGAGCGTCATCGTCGCGATTGGCCGTGCTTCGAGCCGCCCAAGAGAAATCGGCTCGCCAGTGACTTCGCAATAGCCATATTCGCCTTCGTCTATCCGGCGCAGCGCCGCATCGATCTTGGAGATAAGCTTGCGCTGCCTGTCGCGGGTGCGCAGTTCGATGGACCAGTCCGTTTCGCTCGATGCGCGGTCGTTCATGTCCGGCTCACGCAGCGGTTCGTTCTGCAACACCGCCAGGGTGCCTTCGGCCTCGGATAAAATCTGCTTCTTCCAGTCGAGCAGGCGACGCCTGAAATATTCAAGCTGCATGGGGTTCATGAACACTTCGTCGGGGGAAGGTTTATATCCATCGGGCAGACTGTTCATGAGTTCTCCACGATCGCCAGTGCCGACAATGCTGCTCGCCATCATACTCTCCCGACAACGAGGGCTCCGCACGAGGCGGATACCGCCGCATTATTCAGGTCGCGCCTATAGCCATGCAAAAGGTGGCGCACAAGCGGACTTCCGATTATACGCAACAAAAGAGTTAGCACCGGCTGAACGAGCTGGCCCGGCATGCTCCGCATGGCGAACTGTGCCGTTTCAAGACATTAACGAGATGTCGTTACGCAAGCCTTGTAAAAATTCGCATCCGGTTCATGAAATCGCGGTTAATGATGTTGAAGTTAACGTCGCATTTTGCGTTTGTATGTAGTGCGAAACCGGCGGGAAGCACATCACCCGCGACACAACCAATGTGTGAGAAGGTCTTATGACGGTCAGAATGGCATTAGCGAATCTTTGCGCCGCTGCGTGCGGAGGAGCTATCATTGGTGGCGGCGCCGTGCATGTCGCGGAAAAGCCGCGCCCCGCCGTCGTTCATTCGACCAAGGGCAAGAAGGCGACCGTTCAGAAGGTTGCGCCTGTGAAGCGCAAGCGCCCCGTCAAGCGCGTTCGTGTCAAGCCCGCTCCGGTGCCGAGGCTTGCGCCCGTCATTGCTGAACCCGCGCCGATTCCCATGCCGGCGCCTGCTCCGGCGCCCTTGCCCGCGCCCAGCCCGCCTGCGGCTCCCCCGGTGGTGATCGGCGGTAGCGGCGGCGGCTCTTATGGCGGCGGCGGTTTCTTCGGCGGTTTCTTCGGCGGCAGTGGCGGCGGCGGCGGAAGCGTCGTCATCTCCTCGACCACCAGCGGCGGCTCGACCTCCAGCTCCACCAGCGGCGGATCGACCAGCAGTTCGACCTCGACCGGCGGCGTATCGTCGACTTCGGGCGGTTCGAGCACCAGCACCTCCACCGGCGGCTCCTCAACCTCGACCGGAGGCGTCTCCTCGACGTCGAGCACTTCGACTGGCGGCGTTAGCTCCACATCCTCTACCTCGTCCGGCGGCATTTCATCCACCTCCACCACAAGCTCCACCAGCGGCGGCGTTTCCACATCCACCGGCGGCGTTTCTACATCGACCGGCGGCGTTTCCACGTCATCCGGGAATGTCTCGACCTCGTCGGGCAATGTCAGCTCATCGAGCTTCGGCGGATCGACCAGCACATCCAGCTCGACATCGACCAGCTC
The DNA here is from genome assembly GCA_964408525.1 of uncultured Sphingobium sp. GTDB lineage: Bacteria > Pseudomonadota > Alphaproteobacteria > Sphingomonadales > Sphingomonadaceae > Sphingobium. Next base: position 12,368 of record CAYOZY010000055.1, read on the forward strand.
CTCGACCTCATCAAGCACATCCTCATCCACCAGCTCCTCGACTTCGAGCAGCTCCGGCGGAAGCAGCAGCGGCGGCACGGACGTTCCCGCCCCGCCGATGATCCTGCTTTTCGGCGCGGCGGCGGCCGCGCTGGTCGCCCGGCGGCGCTTCGCCGGCAAGACGGACGACAACGAACAGGCCTGATTCTCAGGCACACAGGGGCGACTCGACTGGGGCGGTGCCAGGGCTGGCTCCGCCCCATTTCTTATGCACATGATTCGGGCTGGGGGCTGCCGCACTTGCGCCCGTCGCGCGGGAAAGGCATAGGGCTGGCGACCCAGAAGCCCTTTACCGGACAGCTCCCCGATGCACGACATCCGTTTCATCCGCGAAAACCCTGAAGCTTTCGACGCCGCGCTCGCCCGTCGGGGGCTGGAGCCGCTGGGTGCGGACATATTGACGCTGGACAGCGAACGCCGCGCGCTCGCCACCGAACTGCAAATGAACCTCGCCAAACGCAATGAGGCGAGCAAGGCGATCGGTGCCGCCATGGCGGCTAAGGACATGGCGAAGGCCGAAGCGCTGAAGGCCGAGGTCGCCGCGCTCAAGGAAAGCCTGCCCGCGCTAGAACAGCAGGAAAGCGAGGTCGGCGCGCAGCTCGATGCACTGCTTGCCGCCATCCCGAACCTGCCCGCTGACGATGTGCCGGAAGGGGTGGACGAAACCGCCAATGTCGAGATCAGCCGCTGGGGGGGAGCGGAGGCAAGCGACTCCGCTCCCCCGCGCAGTTTCGACTTCACCCCACAAGACCATGCCGATTTCGGTCCATCGCTGGGCATGGATTTCGAAGCGGCCGCCGCGATGTCCGGCGCGCGTTTCACGGCGCTGCGCGGCGGCATGGCGCGGCTGCACCGGGCGCTGGCGCAGTTCATGCTGGACCGCCAGACCGGCTTGAACGGCTATGAGGAGGTCAACCCGCCGCTGCTCGTGCGCGACGCAACGCTTTATGGCACCGGCCAGCTCCCCAAATTCGCCGAGGATC
>CAYOZY010000056.1:0-13101 GCA_964408525.1 uncultured Sphingobium sp.
CCATGCCGAAAAATCCGCCGAAGCGGAGCGCCTGTCCGCCGCGCTGGCGCGGCTGGGCTAAGCGCTCGCCGCGAGAAACGCTTCCGTCGCCGCCATGAACTCGTCGAACCGGTCGTGCTGCACCCAGTGGCCTGCTGCCGCAAAATCGGCGACGCGTGCGTCGGCGATCAGCGGGATCCGGAAATCGTCGGCTGGAGCAGCGAATTCGCTCTCCAATCCGTTGATCAGCAACACAGGGCACCCGATCCGGCCGAAAAGATAGCGCTCATCCTCCGGGCTGACATCCGACGGGAAGAGGCTGCCGACGACCTGGTCGAACTTCCAGACATAGCTGCCGTCCTCAAGCCGGTGTGTGCCATGTGTCGCCAGATGAAGCGCCAGTTCCGGCGCAAGGCGCGGGTTGCGCTCCCTCATGCGCGCCGCCGCTTGCTCGATGTCGAGATAGGGGCGATGGCCTTTGACAGAGAGCGCCCGCACCTGATCGCGATAGGTGCGTATGCGCTTGTCTATCGGGATTGCGCGCAGCTTCTCCATCGTCGTGGGAGATGGCAACAGTCCCTCGATCGCAACGAGTTTCGAGACCATTTCGGGATATAATCCGGCGTAGCGCAGCGCCACGCGCCCGCCATAGCTGTGGGCGATGATGGAGACCGGACCGGCATCGAGGTGACGAACCAGCTCGGCGAAATCCTCGACATGGGTGTCGAAGATATAATTGCGCTCGGCGGACCACTGGCTGTCGCCATGGCCGCGCATGTCGGCGGCGATCACATGATAGCGGTCGGCCAAGGCCTGCGCGACGCGATCCCAGCTCCGGCAATGGTCGAATCCGCCATGTTGGAGGATGAGCGGCGGGGCGCCCGGATCGCCCCAAGACACATAGCTCAGGCGCAGGCTCTGGGAGATATAATGTCCCTGCCGGGGAGGAGTGGATGTTTCGGTTGATTGGCTGGTCATGGGCGGATGTCTGCTCGGCCTTGCTCAAGGTTTTTCAAGGGATGAAGGGGTGCGGTTCCGCATAAGCGCGCGCGAGTCAAGCATGGGCATGGCATGAGCGCGCCGCCACAAGGATCCGCTCAGGCTTCAGTCCCATGCATCCGTAGCGTCGCGGCAAGGCTTTCCAACGCGGCTTTTACATCCGCATTTGCCGAGGGAATGGCGCGGCGCATGGTCAGGAAGGCATGGATCATGCCGTGCGACTCGATATGTTCCACCGGCACACCCGCCGCCGCGAGCGCCTCGGCATAGGCGCGGCCCTGATCGCGCAGGGGGTCGTGGCTTGCCGTTATCACGACTGCGGGGGAGAGGCCGACGAGCGCGCCCGCCATGGGGGAGGCGCGATAGTCGCTGTCGTCCGGCCGGGAATGTTCGGCGAACCAGCGCATGAGATGCTTGTCGAGCGCATGGCCGGTGGCGAATTCCTTGAATGACGCATAGCGCGTGGCGAGGTCGGCGGAGGGGTAGAAGGCCAGATGCGCGGTGACGGGCAAGGCCGCCGGTGTATCGCGCAGGCTCATCGCGGTGCTGATCGCATAGGCGCCGCCGCAACTGTCGCCTGCCAGCACCAAGGAAGTGGCCTTTACCGGCAGCGTATCAGGGTTTCCGGCAACCCACCGCGCGGCGGCTTCGCAGTCCATCTGCCCAACGGGCAACGGATATTCCGGCGCGCGCCGGTAATCGATGGACAGGACGGGCAGATCGAGCTGACGCGCGATTTCCGCGCAGGCAGGCGCGTATATATCCGTGTCGCCCAACACCCATCCGCCTCCGTGGAAATAGACGACCACCGGCCCCGGCGCCCGGCTCTCCCTGTTGTCGAACAGGCGCGCTTCGATGCTTGCGCCTTCATGAGTGGGGATGGGTATGCGCCGATCGATGGCGATCGGTCCCGTCGGCAGGTCCGCCTTTGCCGCAAGCTGCCGCACGACCCTCCGCGCGGTTTTTAGCGGCATCTCATGCAGGCGCGGGCTGGCGGCGTTGACCTGCTCCAGATAGGCGGCGACATCCGGGCGGAGAGAGGATGCCGTCATGCCTGTTGTCTTGGCGCGAAGCCGGATGCGAGAATATTCACAAGCTGTTCGGAAATTTCCGCCGAGCTGAGCTGGCCATCCTTGTCATACCAACGCGCGGGCCAGTTCAGTGCTCCGGCCAGAGCGAAGGCGAGCATCTTCGGGTCATGCGGCGCGATGCTGCCTTCGGCTATTCCTTCGCTGATGAAAGCGCGCATGGCTTCGTCTATCGGGCGCTTCAGGGATCGCAGCTTTTCCAGTCCCTCCGTCGAAAGCAGCTCGTCGCCGGTGCGGATGACGCACTGGCCGAATTCGGCTATATTGACCTCCGCATAGCGTTTCAGAAAGCTGCGCAGCCGGTCCATCGCGGTTCCGGGTTCGGCGCGGGCTGTTGCCGCCGCTTCCTGAAGCTGGACAAGGCCGATCGTCATGCACTCGATCAGCACATTCTCCTTGTTGCCGAGATAATGATAGATGGTCGGCTTGGTGATGCCGAGACTGGCGGCGACTTCCTCCAGCGATGTGGCGTGAAATCCGCGCTCGTTGAACATGCGAACGGCGGCCCGCAAGACCGCCTGCCGCTTGGCGGCGCGGTCGCTCTCCCGCTGGCGGGGCGTGCGGAAGGGAGAGGTTGTGTCGATGATTTCGGGGGCGGGCGATGTCATGCGGAACAGCTTGACACTGAACCTGGGAGAACGCAATATACTCATGAGTAAACAACGCAGAGATGCTCCGATGATTCTGGATGAAACCCAGTCCGCCGTGCGCGATGCTGTGCGCTCCTTTGCGCGGGAGCAGTTGCGCCCGCGTGCAGCGGAGTTCGAAGCAGCCAAGGGCTATCCCGCCGGGTTGTTCGAGGAACTGGCCGGCCTTGGCCTGCTGGGCATGACCGCGCCGGAAGAATTTGGCGGCGCGGCGCTCGATACCGTCAGCTATGCGCTCGCGTTGATGGAGATTGCGGCAGGTGACGGAGCGCTCTCCACCGTCGTAAGTATCCAGAACAGCTTGATCGTCGGCGGCCTGCTCAAGCTCGGCAGCGAGACCCAGAAGGAGCGCTTCCTGCCCGATCTGATCGCGGGCAGGCTGATCGGCGCCTTTGCTCTTACCGAAGCCGATGCCGGTTCGGACGCGTCGGCGCTGCGCACCCGCGCGCAAAGGGTCGAGGGGGGCTGGAAGCTCAACGGCGCCAAGCAGTTCATTACGTCCGGCAAGATCGCGGGCCTCGCCATCGTCTTTGCCGTGTCTGACCCGGATGCTGGCAAGAAGGGCATCTCCGCCTTCCTCGTGCCTACAGACCGCGAGGGCTATGGCGTCGACAAGGTGGAGCACAAACTGGGGCAGCATGCCTCCGACACTTGCGCCATTCGCTTCGAGGATCTGTTCATCGAGGACGATCTGGTGCTGGGCGACATCGGCGCGGGATACAGGATCGCGCTTTCGAATCTGGAGGCAGGGCGCATCGGCATCGCGGCGCAGAGCGTCGGCATGGCGCAGGCCGCGCTGGAGATCGCGGTCGACTATGCGAAAGAGCGCGGGAGCTTCGGGAGACCGATCATCGAGCATCAGGCTGTGGGGTTCCGCCTTGCGGACCTCGCGACCCGGCTTGAAGCCGCGCGGCAGATGGTGCTGCATGCCGCCGCGACCAAGGATGCGGCCCTGCCTTGCCTCACTGAGGCGTCGATGGCCAAGCTGTTTGCTTCGGAAACGGCCGAAGCCGTCATATCGGGCGCGATCCAGACATTGGGCGGCTATGGCTATCTCGAAGAATATGGCCTCGCCAAAATCTATCGCGATGTGCGGGTGTGCCAGATTTACGAAGGCACGTCCGATATCCAGAAAATGGTCATCGCTCGCGCGCTTTGAAAGGAGTTTCCATGACCCACGATCCCATAGTCATCGCCTCCTATGCGCGCACGCCGATGGGCGGGATGCAGGGCGTATTCGGCGATGTGAAGGCGACCAGTCTCGGCGCGGCGGCAGTGCGTGCTGCGGTGGAGCGGGCGGGCGTTGATGGTGTGCTGGTCGAGAAGATCTTCATGGGCTGCGTCCTGCCCGCCGGGCTGGGGCAGGCGCCCGCGCGTCAGGCGGCGCTGGGGGCTGGGTTGGGCGAGAATGTCGAGGCGACCACCGTCAACAAGATGTGCGGATCGGGTATGCAGGCGGCGATCATGGCGCATGACGCGCTGCTTGCGGGATCGGCCGATGTCATCGTCGCGGGCGGCATGGAGAGCATGACCGGCGCGCCCTATCTGTTGCCAAAACATCGCGGCGGCGCGCGCATCGGCCATGATGTGGTGAAGGACTCGATGTTCCTCGACGGGCTGGAAGATGCCTATACTCCGGGCAAGCTGATGGGCGCCTTTGCCGAGGACAGTGCGCGCGATTATCAGTTCAGCCGCGAGGAGCAGGACGACTATGCGATCCGCTCGCTCACCCGCGCGAAGGAGGCTCAAGCGAGCGGCGCGTTTGGCCGCGAGATTGTGCCTGTCGAGGTGGCGGGACGAAAGGGGACAGTCACTGTCGCTGAGGACGAGCAACCCGGCAAGGCCGACATCGCCAAAATCCCGACCCTGAAACCGGCTTTCGCGAAAGACGGCACGGTCACGGCCGCCAATGCATCGTCCATATCCGATGGCGCGGCCGCGCTGGTGATGACGCGGGCGAGTGTGGCGGAAAAGTTCGGCCTCAGCCCCGTGGCGCGGGTGGTGGGCCATGCCGCGCATGCCCATGCGCCCGCGCTGTTCACCACCGCGCCAGTGTTCGCGATGAAGAAGCTGATGCAAAGGATCGGCTGGGGTATGGGCGATGTCGACCTGTTCGAGGTCAACGAGGCGTTCGCGGTCGTGGCCCTCATCGCGCAGCGTGACATGGGCATCGAGGATGATCGCATCAATGTGAACGGCGGGGCCTGCGCGCTCGGTCATCCTATCGGCGCCAGCGGAGCACGGATCATGGCGACGCTGCTCGCGGCGTTGCAAAACCGCAAACTCAAACGCGGGATCGCCAGCCTGTGCATCGGCGGCGGCGAGGCGACGGCAATGGCACTGGAGATCATGTGATGAGGCTGGAAGCAGGCATTTCGGCGGTCGTTACCGGCGGCGCGTCCGGACTTGGCGAGGCGAGCGCGCGGGCACTGGCGGCGCAGGGGGTGAAGGTCGGCATCTTCGATGTGAACGAAGAGCGCGGGCAGCAGGTTGCGTCGGAGATCGGCGGAAGCTTTCACAAGGTCGATGTGACCTCAGAGGAAAGCGTTGCTTCGGGCTTTGCCGCCGCGCGCGCGGCCAATGGGCAGGAGCGCATCCTCGTCAATTGCGCGGGGATCGTGATCGGCGCCAAGACCGTATCGCGCGACAGGGAAAGTGGCGCGCTGAAATCCTTCCCGATGGACAAGTTCGAGCAGGTGATCGCCATCAACCTCGTCGGCGCTTTCCGCTGCGTTTCGCAAAGCGCAGCGGGCATGGCGGGGCTTGAACCCACAGAAGCGGGCGAGCGCGGCGTCATAATCAACACCGCTTCGGTCGCCGCGACGGACGGCCAGATCGGGCAGGCGGCTTACTCGGCGTCCAAGGCGGGGATCATGGGACTGACCTTGCCCGTGGCGCGCGATTTGTCGTCAGAGGGTGTCCGCATCAATGCGATCCTGCCCGGCATCATGGAAACGCCGATGATGGCGGGCATGCCGGAAAATGTGCATGCCGCGCTTGCCGCCAGCGTGCCTTTCCCCAAGCGGCTGGGCAGGCCAGAGGAGTTCGCCAGCCTCGTGCTCGAAATCTGCCGCAATGCCTATCTCAACGGCGAAGGCATCCGTCTCGATGGCGCGATCAGGATGGCGCCACGCTGAGCGGCGGCCATCCCATCGCCCCCACCTCATATGCTGTTGCTCGACCATTCGGTGTAGGCCACCGTCGTTCCCATGCTGTTGGTCGCCGTCTCCTTGCGGCGAACATAGCCGTCTCCGGTCGCGGGCGTGTAGTTGAGGCTGGTCGCGCCGGAGATGTTGCTCACGCTCACCTTGTCCGGCGACTTTTCCCACTGATAGGTCAAGGTTATCCCGCCGCCGCGCCAGTGGTCGCAAGGCCGCCCGGTCAGCGCAACGCCGTTGCTGATCGAAAACACGGCAGGGTTGCCCGTCGCTGTCGAAGTGCGCGGGCCATTGGTCGGGCCGAGCCAGTCGCTCCGGTTCGTGTGCGCGGCCACCGGCACCGAATAGGCCGTGCGTTCCGACTTGTGGAAATAGGGCATGGCGATGACAATGCGGCAATCTGCCGCTCCTGCATTTTGCCGCCACTGAAAGAGGATGCCGTTCGTGCCGGTCGCCTGCACCGCGCCTGTCGCCTGCGTCCGCGCTATGCCGCCCGTCAGCGCAAGGCCCAGCGTCCCGGCTCCCGCCGCCGTGTTCGCGCCCGCCCACAGGCCGAGCGTCGCGCTGTTGGACAACATGCCGACCGTCACGCCCGAAGGAACGCTACTGCCGTCCGTCGCCGTGCAGGCCAGCCAGTGCATCATCTCATAAAGTGATCCCGCGGCCTCTCCGGGCGAGATGTTGGCGTCGATCTTAAGGCTGTTGGTCGCCTGCGCGCTCGCCGTGCCGGTGCAATCGATCTGGATCGCGGGAACCGAGACGTTGGAAGCCGTCCAGCTTCCGTCGCCCTGTTGAGTAAGAACCGGAACGCTCACCGAAATAACGCTGACGCTCATCGAGACGCCCGCGCTGTTGTTAGTGAGCGTCATGTTGTTCGGCACGCTGCCGCTGATCCCTGCGCTGTTGCTCCCCGCCTTGGTGCCGCCTGTTCCGGTAAACGACCAGTTCAGGACCAGATTGTCGCCGGGGCTGGACCCGCCCGCGCCATAGGATGCGCCAAGTTCATAGCCCTTGGCCACGAGCGCGTCGGCCCCCGCCTTGCCATATTTCTGCGCGCCCGTCGTGGTGGGGTGAAGATTGCCGGTGTCGGTGTTGCCGACATAGGTGTTGCCCCATGCCGAGCGCGCATCGACCACAAGTATATCGGCGTCACTGGCGCGCGCGGTGATATAGTCGTTGAACGTATCGACGCCCGCTTGGCCTGTGTTGCTGGCCGATGGCAGCACGGTGGACGCGATAATCGCCGCACCCTTGGCGCGCATGTCCGCCCATATGGTGTCGAGCGCGGCGAGCTGCGCCGTGGGCGTTGCCGCACCGAGCGTATTGGTACCGATGGCGTGAAGCGCGGCCTGCCCGGATGAGACGCAATCCTTCCACTGTGTGTAGCGGTCGGTGCGCATGATGTCCTTATAGTCGTTGTTCTCCGCAATCTCGCTGCCCGATATGCACTGGCGCGCCCCTGCACCGAGCGCAAAGCGGCCATAGCTGTAATATGAAAGCCAGTGTATCCAGCCGCTATCGTCGTTCAGCGCGGTGATGCTGTCGCCCTGATACACGATAGGCATGTCCGGGCCGAAGATGGTAGGGGCAGACGAGCCACCGCCTCCGCCACTGCCGGCGCTCCCGCGTTTGCGGTGGGCCGAAGCGCCGGCCCTGAAGCCGAAGCCCGGCATCACGCGAGCGCCACGATGTCGGCTGCGGTGGTGCCTGTGGCGCGGACAAATTGCGCGCGAATATCGAGAACCTGACCGTTGGCGACATTCTTGAGCGTGACATCGGCGGCGGAATCGATGCCGCGCAACACCACCGTGCCTCCCGTGCCGACATAGAGCGCCTTGGGCGTGGTAGCGAGGGCGTTGCTGTCATGCGGCGTGATGGCATAGGGCGCGCGCGAGGGCGCCAGCATGGAATCGATATTGGCGTTAAAGGGGTCGGCCATGACAAATCTCCCATTTCAGGCGCGGATGGGCCGCGCGAACGCCAAGCCCTATAGGCAGGCAGGGAGGCTGTAGGACAGAATAAAATAACCCATTTGGAAAAATTACTTCATGTTATTTATCCTCATATGGTTCATAATGAGGACGGAAAGCCCATCGCGCAGTGGATATTGCAGCGCCAGCAGTATCAGTGCGAGCGGCCAGCTTACAAGCAGCGCCAACCCCATCAGCGCGAAAGCCGCAATCGTTCCCAGCATATTGCCGACCAGCACATGATGCGCGACCGACTCCCTGTTGAGCGCGAACGCCTGGGTGTAGACCGCGCTCACTATCCCCACGCCATAGGACAGGAACAGGATGACGGTCGTCCATTTCCCGTCGTCGAATCGGGCCATCGCGGGAACGGTTTCGATCCCCACGAGGAACAGCAGCGATGTCGCTGCGCCCAGCGCCGAGAAAATGCCGCCCACCCGCATCAGCAGCGGCCATCCCGGCATCGCGTCCACGAATTTGCGGTAATAGACATACATGGCCGGTTTCAGGATGTTATAGAGAAACCGTCCGGTCGAATAGGCGAGCGTGTATATGCCCAGCCTGTGCATGCCGAACACTGCTCCCACCGCGAGCTTGTCGAGGCTGTCCAGCGAGGAGGGCAGGAAATTGGCGAAGCTCAGCGTGCGCGCCTGCCTTGCCGGTTCGCTGCGCATCAGGCTTGGGCCGCGTGCGCGCACATGGCCGGGCAGAAACCAGGACCGGGCGAAAACCATGTAAAACACTACCATCGCCGCGCCCATGAAGAGCAACTGCGCGAGCACCGCTACGGCGACTCCGCGCCCCATCATGATCATTCCGACGAAGCAGGCCGCGGCGCCGCCATATTTGATGCATTCGACCAAAACCAGCATGCGGAACCTGCGTCGCGCCTGAAGTAGGGCGATATAATTGTCGAACGGATAGGCGATAGCCGAAATGGCGGCGATCGCCATCAGCATGTCCGGCACGAGCGCGACGCCCCATATCTTGCCCACTGACCACAATCCCGCGATGCACAGGAATACCACGAGGCCGCAGATAAGCCGGTTGATGAAAAGCGCGGTCGTCGCTTGCCTGTCCTCTTCCACGACAGACCGGATGAACACCTTGTTGCTTTCCGGCATCGCGGCTAGCGCCAGCAGCATGTAATAGGAGAAGAGCGTGCGATATTCACCCGTAGCCGCCATGCTCACGCCGAAGCTGAGGTACAGGGTGATCGCGTAGTTTACGCCGCCCTGAAGCGAGGCCGCGATGATGGCGAAGGGTCCCTTGGCCAGCCAATCGAGCGCGATGGCCTTGCGGCCTTTGGCAGCCTTGTCGTTCATGCCATCAGCTCGCGATAAAGCGAGGCTTCGGCATCGACATAGCGTTCGAGACCATAGCGTTCCTCGGCCAGTGCGCGCGCGCGCCTGCCGAGTTCCGGGCTTGCTTCCCGCCGGGCACGTTCGATTGCCCTTGTGACGGCCGCAGCGTCCATGCCTTCGGTCAAATAGCCGGTTTCGCCATCGGCAATAAGGTCTGTTATGCCGGGAATGGGGGTGCCGATGCAGATCAGGCCGACCGCCATCGCCTCGATCAGTGCCTTGGGCAGGCCTTCGTGCAGGCTGGGGAGAAGAAAGAGCGTATGCTCGCGCAGGCGCGCCGCAAGCTCGCTGTTTTCGAGCAGCGGCACGAATTCCACCTTGATGGGTAGCGTTTGCGCCAGCGCGCGCAGTTCGCTTTCCTGATCGCCCTGTCCGACCAGAACCAGGTCGCACCCGGCCTCGGCGCATCCTTTCAACAGCTCGATCAGGTTTTTCTGGGGGCGCAGGCGCGCGACCGTTATTGCCGGGGCCGCGAAATCATAATCACTCTTGCCGGTGAAGGCCGAGGTATCGACATAGCTGGGCAGGTGCACCACCTTGGCCGCATGGGCCGCCGGGCGTGCGCGAAAATAACTGGCGGCGTCGGCGGAACTGACGACGATGCGGCTGGCCCGCGCCGCCAGCGCGCTTTCGAGCATCCGGGCAACGCCGGCCTTTAACCGCTGCCCGTTCAGCGCGAAGCGGCGCGACAATATATAGCCCATGCGGTAAATGAGCGGCTTTCTCGCCAGCCAGCTTGCCAGCAGCGCGGCCCAGCCGCCGCTCGTCTGGTTGGTCTTGAGCGCATCGCTTTGCGACAGCGCCTTGCGGCAGGCAAAGGCGCCGGCAATACCCCAGAGCGCACTTCCTTTACCTCGTTGCGGCGCCAGAATGTCAACGCGCGCATAGAGCGGGTCGCTCTGCGCAAGCTCCCGCACAAATTGCCGGTCGGCCGCGTCATAGGAGAATATCTGTATGCGTTCGAACACGCCGCGCCGCAGGAGCGAGCGGTATAATTGCATTTCCCGGCTCAGCACCCCGTCGCGTTGCCACGAGCCGAGCGACTTGCCGCCGGACAGAAACAGCGTGAGAACGGCCATTTGGCTCCAATATCAAATGAGCTGAGGTTGCGCCCCAAGGGAACGGTATAGCCCGTCTGTCCGTTCCGCAACATCGTTCCACGAAAGAAAGCGCGACCGATCGACGATCAGGGACGCGCGATCGTGCACCGCTCGCTTGAACGCCAGCACCATCTCGTCGATGTCCGTAGGGTCGAAATAATGCTGGTGCCTGAGCTGAAAGTCCCGGTTTTCCGGGATGTCACTGAGGATGATCGGCGTTTGCCAGCTCAGGGCTTCGAGGATCGCGTTGGAATGACCCTCATGGATCGAGGCGTTCACATAGGCGAGCGCATGGGCATAAAGGCCGCCCAGCGTCGAGCGCGGGAGGCGGCCCAGCAGGTGGATATTGTCTGAAAGATGCGGGCGCAGGGAGTCGTAATAGGCCTTGTTGTCCAGCCCGCCCGCTATCACCAGGCTCACGCCGGGGTGATCGCGCGAGAAGATGTTGAAGGCCTGCATCAGCCTGTGGACATTCTTCTGCTCGGTCACGCGCCCTACCACGAGGAAATAGGGTGTCGATATGGACGGAGGCTCCGCGCCGTCAAAATCGGTCAGGCCGTCCAGCGCGTTGGGAATGACATAGACATTATCCTTGATCCCCCGGCGCTCAAGGCGTTCGGCGAGCGCTGGCGTGACGGCGATCACGGCATGGGCGAAGCGGAGCTGATATTCGCTGAAGAGAAACCCGGCCTTGCCCAGCCATCCCCATTTGGGCAGCAGATAGTCCGCTGACCCATAGCGCACGACGACACGGGCGCCCATCAGGCGATAGGCCCAAAGCATGATGGCGGAACCCAGCCCCTGCATATGAACGATGGCGGGCTTGTGCCTCAATGCCATGAAAACCGCCGTCAGATAATAGGCGATCTTGTCTGTGCGGAACAGGTGCGAGGATGGCGCGCCGACCAGCTTGACGCCGCGATATTCCTCGCCGGAAAGATTGCTGTTGATGCCCGCGAGCGTGATGTCCCAGCCGCGCGTCACCAGAGCAGGGAACAGCCGTTCGGCGTTCTTCTCCGCCCCGCCTTCCACGTCAGGGATGCCCCGCGCGCCGACCACAAAAATCCGGTTGCTCATATCTTCCCTCGAAACAGCGGGATCACTTGCCGAACTTTTGTCTCGCGGCAAAAGCTTGCGCGCGCCCCGCTTTTGAATGGCACCGATTTCTTCCCTGTTCCGGTCCTTGCCGACCGTCACTCTATGCCTTTCGGTATATTTCGACTGGCGGTTGCTTCATAGAGCCGATTTGCCAAAGCGCGATGAACCGAGTTGATATGAAGGGCGAACTGCCTTTTGCCGTTCGTTGCGCCGCCTTGCGCTTTTCCGATCCAGCGGTTAGCCAGCGTGGGTCGACGCCTACTGTGTCAAATTGGATCGCCATGGCCCCACCTCCACAGACCGAGCGGACCGAATCGATGGCCTTTGGGAGCCACTCTTTTCGCTCTGTCGAAAGAGCCGGAGCACTGGACAGCGTTCCGGAGGCTCCTGCGATGCCGGACCGGGTTGCTCTCGGCCTGTTCTGGGTGTCGACATGGCTCAATGTCGCGATGGTGAAACTGGCGATCGGGCCGTTACCGGTCAGGAGCCTGTTTCTGTTGCTGAGCGCGGCGGCGCTTTTCCTGGCCTATCCCGGTCTGTTGGGCGAAGCGCTCCGGCGCGGCCGGGTGGTGTTGGGAGTCATTGGCGCGGTTGCCCTGCTCGGCGCGACGGCCAGTCTGCTCGCCGCGTCTCCGCTGACGGAATGGACGCGGCAGATCGCCGAAGTGCATATCCAGTCCGCGATCAATTTCGTGGTGGCGGTCGCGCTGATGCTGCGTTTTGGTGTGGCGCCGGTTCTTTATGCCTATCTCTTTGTCTACGCTCTCAGCTTTGTTGTCGCAGTGGCGCAATTCCTGCAACTAGACCTCGGCTGGTCGATCCGCGCGACACTGGGCGCGATCCAGCACGATCCGCCCGAAACGCAGCAATGGTATCTCAAGCGCGAACGCGCGACCGGCATTTCCTTCACTCCGGTGCATTTCGCTACCCAATCCTGCCTCGCCATTGTCGCGCTCAGTTATCTGCGCTGGGGCCAGCAGGCGCGCAGGCTCGCCATGCTCGATCCGGTGATAATTGCCGGTGCTTTGGTGATTGCGATCGGGTGTATCGCCACGGGCAACCGCTCGCCGCTGATCGGCATTGCGCTTTTCCTCTTCATCTATAGCTGTCTGATGAAGCCGCGCCTTGTCGCGCCGATGCTGCCTCTCGCCTTTCTGGCGGGGCTGGGCGCCGTGCAGCTCAGCTCGATGGTGGAGAATTCGGGCATCCGCGTCGCGCGATCCGACAGTTCATCGGAAAACCGCGGAACCCTTCGTTCCTATGGGCTGTTCCTGATCTGGCAGCAGCCCTGGGGTTATGGCATGAAATTCGACAGCACCGAGCATTGGCAAAGCTATATGAGCCAGGCGCGCTACAGGCCCAACCCTCTCTCGATCCGCCAATGGGCGCTTCACAATTATTACCTCAACATGATCGCGCGCTATGGCGTGTTCATTCTCCTGCTTCCCCTCGTCCTCATTCCCAGGGACCGGCGGCACCTCATGCTGCTTATGCCCTTCGCCGCTTATGCCGTTCACATCTTCTATCATAATGACGGGCCGCTGATGGCCGATTTCCTGATCTTCGCCATATTGCCTGCTGCGTGGATTGTGGCGGCTCCGGCGATCAAGCCTCCGGTCAAAAAGTGGAAAAGCGCGTTCGACCTGTCCGACATGCCTGCGGGAGTCGTTCGCTGATGCGCATGGCCGTGCTGATGGC
>CAYOZY010000057.1:0-13039 GCA_964408525.1 uncultured Sphingobium sp.
AGCACCATTCGGCGCGCGGAACCATGCCGCGCAATGCCGGTGATTTCACCCGCGGCTCGCAGCTCATCACTCATGAATTCCTGATGTGGTTTGCCTCTGCCCGGCTGCCCTTCCTGGTCTGGTTCTTCACCTTCCTGTTCGTGCTCTCGGTGGTCCTCGCGCTGCGGCTTCACGAACACGAAATCGAGATGATCCTGATGCGGACCTATGCCGCCGGTTGGGCCTTTATGGAGTTCTCGCCGAGCAAGGTGATCAACCTTACCGTGCCATCGGGCGAAGTGATCCCGGCACCGATTTCGATGGTGGCCTCGCACCCCGATGTGGTGATCGCCTGGAACAAGCTCATGCACGCCATTTGGGGTTCGCTGTTCATCTCGCTGTTCGTCGCCGTCCCGCTCGCGGTCTGGTTCGTCGACTTCTCGAAGCGGCGCGGAAAGTCGATCCTCGAGGAGCGACATCAACGCGGCGCGATGCTGGTCGATGGGGCAGAGCTCGCCAGTGTCATCAACGCCCACAACCGCGCGCTTTTGGACCAGGAGATCGCCGAGAAACTGCCCGGCAAGAGCTTCGATCAGGTGATGGCAATGAGCCTCGAAGACCGCAAGGCGGCGGGAATACATCATGTCTATTCGATGGCAGGTATCCCCTTCCCCTGGCGCACCGAACAGTCGCACACGATGATGATCGGCTCGACCGGTACCGGCAAGACAACCCAGATGCGCGCACTTATCGCGCAGATGCGGGTGCGGCGCGACCGGGCTGTCGTTTTCGACCTCACTGGCGCCTACGTCGAGACCTTCTACAACCCGGAAACCGACATCATCCTCAACCCGATGGACGAGCGTTGTCCGTCCTGGTCGGTGTTCGGCGAAGCGAAAAACCACGCCGATTTTACCGGCATCGCCGCGGCGCTGCTGCCCGCAGATGGCGGCGGCGCAGAACCCTTCTGGATGCTCGCTGCGCGCACGCTGTTCGTGGAATCCTGCATCAAGCTCATCAAGGAAGGTCAGGCGACCAACCAGGCACTCGCGAACCGCCTCATGATGGCCGACCTCAAGGCGGTCCACAACATGCTCGAGAACACCGTCGCCGATCCGCTGACCGCGCCCGAGGCGGCCAAGATGGCGGAATCGATCCGGGCTGTGTTCAACACCAACGCGCAGGCCCTGCGCTTCCTCCCTGAGGGCAAGGAGCCGTTTTCGATCTGTGACTGGATTCGCGTCGAGGACAAGCCGGGTTCGATCCTGTTCATTACCTCCTCGCACAACGAACTGGTGCTCAACCGGGCGCTGCTGTCGCTGTGGATGAACCTCGCGGTCCATACCCTGATGCGCCTGCCGCGCACGCGGGACCTGCGCACCTGGTTCTTCTTCGACGAGGTGCATGCGCTCCACCGCCTGCCGGCAATCGAGGACGGTTTGCAGACCGCACGAGGTTTCGGCGGCGCCTTCGTGCTCGGCATCCATTCGTTCGCCAAGCTCTCGGAGACTTACGGCAAGGAGGGCGCGCAGAACCTCGCCTCGCTGGCGCGCACCAAGCTCATCCTGGCCGCGGCCGACCGTGACACCGCCGAGCATTGCTCGGACTATATTGGCCACCGCGAAGTGCGAATGATGGATGAAGCCTACAGCTACGGTTATTCCAACATCCGCGACGCCGCGACAATCACTCCGCGCTCCGAAGTCCAGCCTCTGGTGCTCCCCGACGACATCATGAAGCTGCCCTCGCTGCGCGGCTTCGTGGTGTTCCCCGAAGGCTTCGACGCCGCTCGGATCAAACTCGCCTGGAAGGACTATCCCAAGGTTGCCGATGGCTATGTCCTGCGCGAGAATGTCGAGCCGATCGAGTTCTCGAATGCCGCTGGCGGTGAGGCTGACGGTGCGGAAGACAAGGGTGGCCGGGAGACCAGGGATGAGCTCCAACCTGCAAATCTGATTCTGCCCGATGAGAAACAGGCAAGGCCCGCTGCGGCGGTGCCGGGGCATGATGAGGCAGAGCCTCAACCGCCGCAGGTTGTCGCCGAGAGCGGCGCGCCAGCGGTCCGTATCGCAGCGACAATGGCGTTCCGTGCGGGCAGCGCCTCGCCTGTCGCCGACACCCATTCCCGCCATGCGCCAAGCGAGGCGAAAGCAATCACACAGTCAGCTGCCAAAGCGGCAGGACAGCGCGCGAACCAGAACGCGCGCGAGCTGGGTGAAGCGCTTGAACCGGAGACCCGGATCGAGCGATCCGCGGGCGGGCCAAAAGGCACCGATGAACCCGAGATCGCGCCTGATGACGGCATGGAGATGTAGGCCATGCACTCGATCGCAGCGGTTCGTTCGTCCGGCGGTGCTGCCGACTATTTCGCGAACGACAACTACTACACGGCAGAAGAGAACGCGGAAGCGGGGGTCTGGGCTGGCGAGGGTGCGCGCGCACTCGGGCTCGAGGGAACGGTCGGGCGCGATGCGTTTGAAGCCATTCTCAACGGCCATCTGCCCGATGGCGAGAAGGTGGGGCAGGTCGAGGGGCGCAGGCTGGGTCTCGACCTCACCTTTTCCATGCCCAAATCCGCCTCGATTCTGGCTCTGGTCTCAGGCGACCGGCGGATCATGGATGCCCATATGGCGGCGGTGCGTTCGACCATGTCGCAGCTCGTCGAGAAGCAGTATGCCGAAGGCCGCAATTACGAGCGCAGTCGCAGCGGCGAGCCTGAGAAGACCGGCAACCTCGTCTATGCCCTGTTCGCCCACGACACGAGCCGCGCGCTCGATCCCCAGGGGCACATTCACGCCGTCGTCGCCAATCTTACCCGCGACCTCAAGGGCAACTGGAAGGCGCTGTGGAACGGCGAGATCTGGAAGAACAACACGACAATCGGCCAGTTCTATCACGCCGCTTTCCGCGCCCAGCTCCAGAAGCTCGGTTATGAGACCGAGGCATCCGGCAAGCATGGCGCCTTCGAGATCAAGGGCGTACCTACGGCTGTCATCAAGGCGTTTTCGACCCGGGCAAACGAGATTGAGGCGAAGATCGCCGAGACCGGAGCGACCCGCCTCGCCACCAAGAAGCAGATCACCCTCTACACCCGCGACCCCAAGCTCGCAGTCGAGGATCGGGCGGCGCTGGTCGAAGGCTGGAAGACCAGCGCCGCCGAACTGGGCTTTGACGGCAAACCCCTCATCGCCGAGGCCGTGGCGCGAACCGCCCATCAGGTCCGCCCTTCCTTGCGCGAAACGGCGAGCCAGGCCTTTGCTGAAGTCGCGGAACGGATCAGCGCTGCCATGCGGCCGCCAAGTGCGCTCGCGGTCAGCGGCCCGGCCGCGCTCTTCCTTTCCGCCGAGACGATCAAGGCCCAGCATGCCACTGCCTCGGCGATCCGGCACCTTTCGGAGCGCGAGGCCGCCTTCAGCCCGCAGGCGATCCTGAGCGCCGCGCTCGGCTTCCAGATCAAGGGGCTCGAAGGGGGCGCTGTCGCCCTGCGGATCGGCGAACTGGTACGCGAGGGGCATCTGATCCCCGGCAAGTCCGACCGGCTCGATGGGCACTACGATCTCGTGACCACGCCCGCAGCGCTCGGGCGAGAGCAGCAGATACTGGACCGGATTGATGCCGGAACCGGCAAGGGCCGGGTGTTCATGGCGCCCGACATCGCCATGGCGCGACTTCAGGCGGCGGCACGCGAACTCGGGATCGAGCGCGCGGCTAGCGATGGCTGGCAGCTCAATGCCGGACAGCTTGCCGCGGGCGTGGCCGTGCTGTCGGGCAAGGACCGCTTCCTCAACATTCAGGGCGTGGCGGGCGCGGGCAAGTCGACGCTTCTGGGAGCGCTCGACAAGGTGCTGGCCGCCGAAGGGGTCAAGCTTGTTGGCCTCGCCTTCCAGAACAAGATGGTTGCTGACCTGCGCGGCGGAGGCTCGGGCGCGATGACTGCCGAGCAGATGCGCGAGGCCGGGATCGAAGCCTGGACCATCGCCAGCTTCGTCAACCGCTATGCCGGGCCCGCCGCGCAAGGCGAGGGCGAACGGTTCGAGACCGCGCGCACCGCACTCCAGAACACGGTCATCATCACCGACGAAAGTTCGATGGTCTCCTCGCGCGACATGGCGAGCCTGACCATGATCGCCGAGCGGCTAGAGCTCGCCAAGGCACCGTTCATGGGCGACCGCCAGCAGCTCTCGGCGATCGAGCAGGGCAAGATGTTCGCGGTATCCCAGGCCGCCGGGCAGGCGACAGTCAGGATGGACGAGAACATCCGCCAGAAGGGCTCGCCGCTGCTGCTCGCGGTGGCCGGCCTGTCGAACGAAGGCCATGCCGGCCTGGCGCTCGATCTCCTGGCGGCGCACGGCCGGGTGATCGAGGACAAGGCCGACCATATTGCGGCCGCCGCCGACCTCTGGTTGTCGCTTGCCCCAGAAGAGCGCGCGCGCACAGCGATATTCACGGCGGGCCGCGACGACCGCACCCGGATCAACGGCCTCGTGCAGCAGGGCCTGCTCAAGGAGGGCAGCCTCACCGGCCCCGGCATCCCCTTCTCGACCCTGCAAAGCGCCAACGCCACCCGCGAGGAGATGCGCTTTGCCTCGACCTACCGGCCCGGCCAGGTGCTCGAAGCGCGGATGGACGTGCGCGAGCTGGGGCTGAGGCGCGGCGAATATGACGTGGTGGCGATCGGCCGCGATGGCAAGGTGACGCTGGAGCGCGAGGGCAAGCGCAAGGTCATAGATCCGGACCGAATCGATCCGCAGCACCGTTTCGACCGGATCGGGCTCTACGACCGCAAGGACATTATCCTCCATCGCGGCGAGACGGTGTTCTGGCGCGAAAAGGATGCCGCCCGTGACATCGCCAAGTCGACCTATGCGACGGTCGTCTCGGCAACTGGGCAAGCCGTGACGCTTGAGCTTGCCGACAAGCGGCAGATGACTCTCGCCTCCAGCGATCCCATGCTGCGGCGGCTTGACCTGGGCTATGCGCTCAATGCGCACATGGCGCAGGGCATGACCCAGGCCCAGGCAATCGAGGTGATCTCTTCAAGGCAGCGCAACCTCGCCACCCAGCGTACCCAAAACGTGCTCAATACCCGCGCGACGGACGACATGCGGGTCGTGACCAACGACCTCGAGGCGCTCAAGTTTCAGCTCGACCGGACGCCGGGCAACAAGACCTCGGCGCTCGAGACGGTCGGCAGGCTCGAGGTTGACGCGCGGCCCGCGAACCCGATCGAGCCTCGCCAGCTCCCCGAACTCAGGATGAGCCCGGAACTGAAGGCGAAGCTCGATGCTGTCCTTGGCCCGGTCGCAGCGCCGACGGTGCGCCAGCTCCCCGTCCCGGAAAAATCGCTGGGACTGGACCTGTGAGGCCCCTGTCCTTGCTTTCGCGCGAGCGGCGCATGCGCCTGTTCGATGGCTGCCAGGCGGCACTTGTCTGGCTGGCGGTGCTCGCCAGTGTCGTTGCCGACCGCGAGGTCGAGAGTCTGGCGCTTGCCGCCATCGCGGCCGTGGCGCTCGCCGCGGCCTTCGTTGCGCTTTGCCCCGTGGCCCCAGCCCCGCGCCCGCGAGATGCTTCACCCATGACCAGGGAGGACGAGACCCATGTCCTATGACCATCAGGAAATCGGCGACTTTGCCAACGAACGCGACGCTCAGGACTGGGCCGAGCGCAATGGCATCGATGTTCGCGACCTGCATCTGCGCGCGGTGCGCGGGCGCGGCGTGACCTTGAGCGTGCGCCGGTCGGCGCTCGGGGATTCTGCAACCAGCGACCTCTCCTACGGTCGCCGGACCGGCTTTTTCTAACCAATGAGGAGATCACCCATGAAGATTTACCTGTCGCTCGCGCTGTTTGCCCTTGGCGCTCAACCTGCCCTCGCTTCCTCGCCTGTTTCGAGCAATGCCCAGGCTGCGGCCGATCCCGGCATCTCCATCGCCTCGGTGCGCGCACAGGGAGTGCAGCGCGTCGCTGATGCCCTGTCGGCCGAAATGGGCACGAAGGCTGGCGCGACCACGCGCGAACCGGTGGAAGTGCTGAAGGCGCGGGTCAAGGCGATGAAGCGCCCTGTCCCATCCGATGCGCCGCCGCCTTGCGAGGATTGTCCTGAAAAGGTCACAGAGCCTCGCCCCAGTTCTGCCAGCCAGGCCCGCAACCACGACTGCATCGACTGCGTCGAGGAAGCGATCCTGGCCTGACCAGAAGGCGCGGTCCGGGCCGCCTCCCACCGGTCCGCGCCAATTGTTCACGCAAGCCGGCACTGGGCAATATTTGCTCGATCGGCTATCAGCGGCAGGCACCGTCCGTGCTCCGGACGGTATCCTCCAGCAAGACTGCACGCGCCAAGGCCCATGATGTCATCCCGCTCCCACGCCTCCAGGTTCCACGACGGCACTATTGAACCCGGTGCGCGCGGGCCGATCCTGCGCGACGATGACGGGATGTGCTGGCGGCTCGGATTTGTCGATGAAACCACTGCCAATGGGCTGAAGGGGCGCGTCCGCGTGCGCGGGCGCATCGTCGAGGTCGACCGGATCGAGGTCGAATACGTCGAGATACAGGACGGCGCCTGAGGCACTCAGATCAGCTTTCCGTAAGTGTCCGGCTTGCCCACAGCAGAGCCTCCCAATCCTCGGGCGGGTTGCCCTTCTCGAGCATGGACTTGAACACGGCATAGGCATCGGTCTTCGCACCATAGGTGCGAAGCGTGTCGCTGTCGTTGACCCACGCGAAGATGATGATCTTCGCTGCGGTCGAATAGCGGAAGAACAGGCGGAAGCGGCCATTTCCGAACTTTGCCCGAAACCAGTGCTTGCGCCCCGGACCCAGCGTCCCGCCCTGGCGGAACTCTGGGCGAGCGGGATCGATGGGGATCACCTCGAACATCAGTTTGCGGAGCGCTGCCAGAAGTTTGGCATTGGCAGTCGACGCGTATCCACCCGGATCCTTCTCGCGGGCGCGTTCAACCGCGAGCGTCAACTTCTCAAGCTGTTCGAGAAAAAGCGGATGAGCGTAAAGCGTCCAACCGTTGACCGTCAGCCCTTCAGGAATGGGTTTCTTCTTCAAAGGGCGACGTCGCCATCGATCGCGTCATCGAGATCGACCGGAACATCGGCGGTGAGCGCCGTGATGCGCGCTGCCAATTCGGGGCCAAGCGCCTTCACGGCCTCGGGATGACGCTTCAGATCGGCCGCCAGAAAGTTCAGGAAGCTGTCGATTGCCGGATCTTCGTTGTCGTCGGCCCGGCAGACGGTAACCCCCCCATCGCTCACGCGAAAGGCAATGCGGCCGCCATAGTCGACGCCAAGCGCCTGACGCACAGCCTTGGGGATCGTCGTTTGACCCTTGGCGGTGATGGTGCTGATTTCTTCGAGTGAGATCGCCATGATGCTCTCCATGTCGGGGATTAAGGTAAGGAATAATTCTTACATTGTCAAGGTTCCCACCTTGGTTCGACCGGACTCTCTGTATTTTTGCACCTCACATGTTGCGGAGAATAGCCGCTCTATTCTCCGCATTTCCGCCGATCCGGTCGAGTTGATCGGCGCTTCGCGGCGAGGAGTGCGGAGGTTCGAAATGGGTGCGGAGGGCTTTCCCTTTTCCTGGCAGATCATTGAAAATCCGGCGAGAACCGGATATGATCCTGCCAGCGCAAGGAGCCCCGCCATGGACCACAATCGTTACGGACTCGATGGCCAACCCTTGTATCCCCGCCCGGGTCACTTCGATCATGTAACCGGCCAACCGCTCCCGACTTTTCGGGGAGGGGGTCGTTCGGGGAACTACCCATTGGCTCTTCCCTTGGCGGTGATCATGGCCGCGCTGGGAGCTTTCCTGGCTTATATGTCGAATATGTTCGGCTGAAGCTATCCACGCCGCCTGGCAACGTGCAGGTGATCGCGAGCAGGGTTATCCGGAAACCTTTCGAAGTCGACGGCATAATTCGGGCCCAGGCGCTCGCGCACGCGCTCCGCCCACTGTTCTCCCTGTTGGTCTGAGATGTTGTTGCCGCGGAAGTCGAGCGCGCGATTGTCGTAGTGCGCAGAGCCGGACGCATGCTGGTTGCTGTCATTCCCCGAAGTTACCACCGGGCGCGGCAGCCCGAGCGCCCTCGCCTCTTCTGCCACCACCCCCATGGCAGGGACGAGATCGCCATCCATTCGACCGAGGCGTGCCCCGGATTTGACGCCCATACCTAGCTCGCGCGCCAATCTGGCACCGTCGACCGGGCCATTGGGTGCCGCGAGCAGCGTGCCACCTTCGAGCGGCGAAACGACTAGCGACGGCGAGCTATCGGCGGGCGGGAGCGATGCGCCTTGCGGCATGCCGAGATCGGTATGGCTGCCAAGCTTGCCCTGCCCGGCGATCGCCGCGACGTCGCCCAGTTCGTCAATCCGGCGGTTCCTGAGGTCACTCAGCAGGTCATCCATGATGTAGCTGATTGCCTGATCGCGCCGTGCCATGTCGCGGTAATCGAGCCGGGGATTGGCAATGTCGGGCAAGTGCCACTCGGGGTGTTCACGCTGCAGCGCCTCGTATCGATCCTGGATCAGGTTCGACATGTCGCTCGAGACCTGGAACCCGTGGCTTTGGGCATAGCTCGCTTCGTTCATCATCCGGCTGCCGATCTCGCGGTCCCGATTGTCCCGGTGCCCGTCAGAGAGGCGCTCGTACCAAAGGTCCTCGTCGAGAAATTCCCGCTCGAACGACTGTTCCCCTGCCGGAGGATCAGATCGTCGTTGGTCACCTCGCGCGTCGACTTGCCGGCCGAGCTTTCGACCATGACATTGCCGCCGACATTGTGGGTGTCGGACGCGCGTGACCCGCGTTCGCTGCGGCTTCCGGTCACCTGGCTGCTGGCGCTGACCGCGCTGCCGAAGGTCCCGCGCGTGCTGCTCCAGCTCGCCGAGGTGCCGTTCTCGATCCGGTCGGCCTCATTGAGATACCACTGGCCCTGATTGCGCAAATCGCTGGCATAGCCGCGCGTCATCGAAGCCTTGAACGGCAACTGCGAGATTGCCCCGCTGGTGTCGAACACCCGCGCGCCGCTGCCATAGGCATGGGTCATGGCGCCATCGTCGCTTCTGAGGCCCATGTGGCTTGCACCCAAGGCCAGATTGGGGGCCTGGTTCCACTGCGCCATCTGGCGGTTGTTGGCGTTGAAGTTACCATGGCTGACATCGCCGAATGTGTAGTTGCCGGTGGTCCGCTCGAGCGCGGCAGCATCGGCTGCCCCTTGCGGCGCGCTGAGCATCGAGCCCATGTTCGAGGCGACCGACATGGTGCCGCGCATGACCATGAGCGCGAGCACGGGCACCGACATCATCAGGAACCCGGTCATCGTCGCGACGTCCTGGTTGACCGCGTCGATCCCCGCCCAGTTGGCGAGCGCAATCCCGCCCGCCGCCGCCGCATTGGTCTGTGCGGTCAGCCGGTCCATGATGAACATGTGGATGAGGACGTAGATCGGTCCCCAGGCGGCGAGGTAGAAGAAGCCGGCGAAGTAGCCCTTGAGCGTCGCGATGCCGCTTTTCGGGAACAGCAGGAGCGGGAAGACGATCGGGAAGAGCGCGTAGAACACGACCGTCAGCACGACGTTCAGCACCGGAATCCAGATCAGCCCCTGCTCGGCCGTGGTGGTCATGGCGTTGCGGGTCTGGGCATCGGCGCGCTGGAGTGCGAAGGAATCGCTGTCGGCATTGCCGAAGTCGAGCTGGGCGGCCTCGAAGGCATCGACCACGCTCTTCTGCTTGAGGAACTGGTTCCGGCCCATGGCGGTGCCGGTGAGCAGCTGCGAAATCACCGGCACGTCGGCGGCGAGCTTCGCCCCGGCGGCGACCTGGCTGAGCTTGGGGTACATGGTGTGCGCAAAGGGCAGTGCATAGGCATTGATCTCGGCGTCCCACTGCGCGTCGATCAGCGCCCAGGCCTCGGCACAGGTCTTGCCCTCGATATCGACCGAACCGGTGCCGGTATCGGTCAGGTACTTCATGCCGCGGTTGGTCGCGGCACCCGCCCCAAGGTCGGCCCAGAGATCGGTGGATTCGCTGAGCAGCTTCAGACTCTTGGTGCCCAAGAGGATGTCGTAATAGGCGCATTGCTTGAGGTACCCGTCGAGGTTCGCCTTGAAGACGGGATTGCGGATCTCGAAGCCGCGCACCTTGTCCCACATCCGCGCGCCGTAGACGAAGCCGCCGTTCGAGTAGTTGAGCGCGGCGGGCATGACGAAGACCGTCTCGGCGGTGCGGGTGAAATAGTCGCTCACCTGGCTGGTGAACGAGGCCATCACACCGAGCCCGATCGGCACGTTGGCGACCGTGGCGGGGGCAAGGCCGGGATTGACGCGGTCGGTGACCTTGACGGTGACCGTCGGCACCATGAGCACGAGGTAGATCAGCGTCGACTGGATGAACCAGCGAAGCCACGCGCGCCAGTCGAGATCCATCGCGGTGACGAGCAGCGCGTAAATCAGCCCCATCACCATGACGACGCGGATCAGCGACTTGAATCCGCCCGAGCCGGTCCAGGCGGCGATGGCGTTGAAGGTGTTGACGAGATATTCGCCGCCGCCGACCGTGAAGACCTCGAGCATCGTGCGGTTCCCGCCCCTACTGGACTTGGCTGTTGAGCGTGCGCGAGAAGCGCAGCGCCGCCGACATCTGCGGGCTCAATTGCGTGCGCAACGTCTTTTCGAGCATCTGCGTGCGCTGAATGAGCGCAAAGGTCTGGTCGAAGCGCTGCGAGGTGCGCGCGGCAAGCCCCAGGAAGTTGCGCCGGGTCTCGTAAAGTCCCTCGCGCCATTCGCGTAAGGAATCCGCGTCCGCCCCGTTGAAGTCCGAGCGCGCGTTCACTGCCATGTCGATGAAGCGCATGGTCATGGTGGTGACGAGGTCGACCGCGACGATTTCGGAAAGGTCGTTGATCTCCTGCGCGGAGATGCCGAACTCGGCCGCCGCGCTCACCGTGATGATCTTGTAGACCGGTACGCTCGCCATGCCGAGGAGCTGGACCTCGGCCGGGGTGAGCGATGCACCGGGATCGCGGACCTTGAGGGCCATGCTTTCGATCAGCGCGCGGACCTTGGCCTTCAGCGCCACATTGGGGCCGATCACCAGCGAGGTTTCGACTGGTGCCATGCATTTGGCCGTGTCCGATCCGCAGGACCAGACCTTGTGCGGCGCGGCCGAGGTGCCATCGAGCATGGCGCTGATCAGCGCCGAATCGGCCGGGCCGATGAACTGCACGCGCGGTTTGCCGCCGGTGCCATTCGGATCATAGATCACTGTTCCCACCAGCGTCATCAGGAACTCGCGGAACTGGGTGTCGAAGCCGCCATACTTCTTGCCGAGCGCTTCCCAGGTGTAATTGTTGGGCATCCCGGCCTGTTCCTTCATGTCGGGGTCGGAATTCGCGCCTTTCAGGGCCTCGCGCTGCCCGCCATTGTTGCACTGCTGGCGCGCCTTGGCCCAGTCGGCGACCGCGCCCTGGCTGTTGGCGATCGCCTCGCAGATGACCGAGGAGGCTGTGTCGGATGTCGGCCACAAGCCGCCGACCAGCGCCTGTGCGGTCTCGCAGGACGAGATGTTCATCTGGTTCATCTGCTGCACCTTCTGGGCAAGCTCATCCATGACCTTGCCGATCTCCGGCGAGATCGTGTCGATTGCGAGCTTGAAGGCGAAGCCGAGCGCATTGTTCGCCGTGGCTTTGAGCATCGCCACCAGCTCGGCGGTGTTGATGAACGAGAACGAGCCGGCGAAGAGGTCGATGCCGCCGCAGCCGGCGCGCGCGTGCGGCAGCTGGATGTTGAAGGGCTGGATGTTCTTCTGCGGGAAACGCGACCACATGGCGCCGCCCGAGTAGTAGCCCGCCGACTGTCCCTGGTAGGCCGAAGGGCCGGTGACATTGGCCTGCGCGCCCATGTCAGACATGAAGTTCTGCATCTCGCCCTCGACGCCCGCGAGGGCGGGCGTGGGGGCAGCGAGCACGACCGCAGCAGCGAGCACGGCGGTCAAGGCCTTGCGCGAGGCGCCGGCGAGGCGGCGGGTGAGCGGGCCGCCCATCAGAAGTCGCTCCCGGGCTGAACCTGGGTCAGCTGGAACACGCGGTCCATGATCTCGTCCTGGCTGAGGATGCCGTAACCGATCGGCATCGGTTGCTTGGTGACAGAGTCGAACAGGACCAGCGCGGGCACCTGGCGATCGGTGCCGAGCCCGAGCCGTTCGTATTGCCCGGCATCGACGACATAGTTCGGGAAAGTCGCGGTCGGGCCGCCGTCCATCGACACCGCGAGGACGGCGAGCCCGTACCTGTCGCTGACGGCTTTGAGGATCGGGGCGAAGATATCGCAGGCACCGCAGCTCGAGGCGTAGAAATAGAACACCCCGTAGCGCCCGGAAAGCTTCGCCATGGCAAGGTCGCGGTCGGTCTTGCGCTGGTCGATCCAGGCACGCTTGCCGAGCGTCGAGACCGGGCGCTGCAGCGTATAGTCGAGCCCCGGATCCTGCCACAGGGCGCGCTGCCAGACATCGGCGAACAGCGAGGAACGGTCGAGCTGCTCACGCTGGAAGCGGACATAGGCGGTGACGTTCTCGGCGCTCGGATCTAGGATGGCGCGCGCCTTCAGCTCCTCGAGATTGGCCGAGATCGCCGCGAGCTGGCTGCGCGCCGAGGCAGCAGGACCTGCTGCCGCTCGCGGCGCTTCTTTGGGCCGCTCGCAGTAGAACCAGGTCCCGAGCCTGCGCTCCTTGCAGTAGAGCACGTCTTCCTGCTGCTCGACTTCGACACCGTCGCCGTGCGGGTCAGCCGCAAGCGCCAAAGTGCTGGGTGCGGCCAGAAGTGCGGCCAGCGCCGTGAGCGAAGTTCGGGGACGCAGGATCATGATCAGGACCTTTCAAACTCTGCTGCGCAGCTTCGGGCAGCTGCGTCATCGAGGTGAATGACGCCGCTTCCCAACATGCGCGTGTAGGCAATGTGGCAGCTGCGAATGATCCTGGTCCCATCGCTGCTGATCGTGTAAATTCCTTCATCCAGGCGGGCCCAGCCCAGTCCGGCCACCGCGTGCAGCGCG
>CAYOZY010000058.1:0-12806 GCA_964408525.1 uncultured Sphingobium sp.
CGACACGCCCGGCCACGCCGATTTCGGTGGCGAGGTGGAGCGTATCCTCAGCATGGTCGACGGCGTGATCCTGCTGGTCGACAGCAGCGAGGGCGCGATGCCGCAGACCAAGTTCGTCACCGGCAAGGCGCTGGCGCTGGGATTGAAGCCCATCGTCGTCGTCAACAAAATCGACCGTCCCGATGGCCGCCCGCAGGAGGTGCTGGACGAGGTGTTCGACCTGTTCGTCAGCCTCGATGCCCATGACGAGCAGCTCGATTTCCCGACGCTCTATGCGTCGGGCCGCGCGGGCTATGCCGGGACGACCGAAGATGTGCGCGAAGGCGACCTGGCGATTCTGTTCGACACGATCGTGTCGCATGTTCCCCCGCCGCATGAGGTAGAGGAGGACGCGCCCTTTACCTTCCTCGCGACACTGCTCGACCGCGACAATTTCCTCGGACGTATTTTGACAGGGCGCGTGCAGACCGGCGTGTTGAAACTCAATCAACCGATCCATGCGCTGGATCAGGACGGCAAGGTCGTGGAACAGGGTCGCGCGACCAAGATCATGGCGTTCCGCGGGCTGGAGCGCGTGCCGGTGGAAAGCGCGCGGGCAGGCGACATCATCAGCCTCGCGGGTCTCACCACCGCAACAGTCGCCAACACCATCGCCGACCTCAGCGTCTCGACGCCGATCACCGCGCAGCCGATCGATCCCCCGACGCTTTCGATGCGCTTTGCCGTCAACGACAGCCCGATGGCGGGGCGCGAGGGCGACAAGGTGACGAGCCGCATGATCCGCGACCGCCTGTTCCGCGAGGCAGAGAGCAATGTCGCGATCCGCGTGACCGAAAGCGCGGACAAGGACAGCTTTGAGGTCGCGGGGCGCGGCGAACTGCAGCTTGGCGTGCTGATCGAGACGATGCGGCGCGAAGGGTTCGAGCTAGGCATTTCCCGCCCTCGCGTGTTGTTCCGCGATGAAGGCAATGGCCGCGAGGAACCCTATGAGACGGTCGTGATCGACGTGGACGAGGAATTTTCCGGCACGGTCATCGACAAGATGGCGTTGCGCAAGGCGGAGATGACCGACATGCGCCCGTCGGGCGGCGGCAAGACGCGCATCACCTTTTCCGCGCCGTCGCGCGGCCTGATCGGCTATCATGGCGAGTTCCTGTCCGACACCCGCGGCACCGGCATCATGAACCGGCTGTTCGAGAAATACGGCCCCTATAAGGGCGCCATCGAAGGCCGCCCTAATGGCGTCTTGATCTCCAACGGTTCCGGCGAGGCGGTGGGCTACGCGCTCAATGCGCTCGAGGAACGCGGCGTGCTGTTCGTGTCACCCGGCGAACCGATCTATGAGGGCATGATCATCGGCGAGAATGCCAAGCCCGATGATCTGGAAGTCAACCCGATGAAGTCGAAGCAGCTCACCAACTTCCGCGCCAGCGGCAAGGACGATGCGATCCGCCTCACCCCACCGCGTCGCATGACGCTGGAACAGGCGATCGCCTATATCGACGATGACGAGATGGTAGAGGTGACACCCAAGTCCATCCGGCTGCGCAAGCGCCACCTCGATCCGCATGAGCGCAAGAAGGCCAAGCGGGTGGCCGAGGCGGCGTAAACACGCCGCCCCGCCCGGCGCGCCCCGGAAGCTCACATCAATCTCTGACGAGCTGGCGCCCGTTCAGAGGCTGAATCGGTCGTGCATTGTTGCCCATGATCACATGCAGCGCAGCAATCTGCTCCTTGCTGGCCGTCACTGGTTGAACCGCAACGTGCCAGTTGACTCCCTCGCTGCATGGCGGCGTAGTGAGCGAACCGGCGAAGCGATAGACCTTGAGGTCATGTGGCAACAGGGCGGACGGGTTGAACTGCACGCCGGCGATTTCATGGGCGGGCGTCTCGGTTTTCGGTGCGTGGGCTATCAGCTTCGTTAACTCGGCGTTCGGTGCGCCTTCTTCGAACATCACGCCCAGAACAGCGAGTTTTCCGCTCGCGTCCTTATGCACGAAATGCGCAACCATCGGATAATGCTTGCCGTTGAACGCTTCTTCGGAAGGTGTGTGGAAATGCACCTGCGCCAGCGCATATCCCTGCCCGCCACTGGTCAGCATCGATCCGGGCGCGAAATTCGCCTGCACCGTATGCCCGTTGTGTAGAATCGAGAGCGACCCCGGATGATAGTCCGCAACAACCGGCACGGCATGACCGGGATCGAAACCGCCCAGATCAACCGGCGACTGGACCTTGCCGATGCGACAGGCTATAAATTCAGGTGAAATATCCGCCCAATGATCCGGGCCGCCGACGCCTTCGTAGCCCCAGTGGGGCGCATGCGCCGCAGTCGAGGCGAACGCCAAAGATGTGCCCGCCGCTATAGCCGTGATGAAATGCATAAAACCTCCCGAAAATATGAAAACTGCATTCCCCTATTTTAGTAAGGCGTGCAGGATTTCGTTCGGGGGAAGACATAATTGCACTTCCGGGTCTTGTCGGATTTTCGGTCGGCGGCTGACGAATTATGCGAATGAGCACAGCCCGTGGGCCGGAATGATTTTCCCCGGCCCACGGCTTTCATCAGAAGCGGAACAATACGCCGCCTTGCAGAACCGTCGGGTTGAGTTTGACATCGGCCGTCACCGGAGCGCCGCCGAATGTGCCGCTGCCGTCGGTTTTCAGGAAAGCGTGAGCCACACTACCGTAAATGCCGACATGGGGCGTGAGCATATAGTCCGCGCCCGCCTGCAGGGCCAGACCCCAGCTTCCATCAACCTTCAGCCCGGTAACGGCGGCGTCATGTTCCTTGAAGCTGACGAAATGCGCGGCGCCCACGGCCACAAAGGGCTGGAGCGGGCTGGACTGGTTCATATGATATTTCGCGAAGGCCGAACCCAGCCCGTAGCGCACGCTGCCAAGGCGGCCTGCGGGCGCGAGTATGCCCTTGCCGTCCACCTTCGATTTGGGCGGTATGCCGACAGTCAGGGACAGCGAAACTTCGGGAATGACATAGACTTCCGCCTCCAGCGAAGCGGTGAAGCCGTTGCTGGCTTTCAGGTCCGCTCCCGGCAGATCGACGCCCAGCATCTTGAATTTGGCCGATGAGTCGAAAAATATTCCAGCGGGACCGGCGCGCAGGGTGACATCGCCGGCATTGGGACGGTAGTCCTCGGCCTGCGCGGCAGGGATCATGACCGGCAGGGCGAACAGCGCCATGGCGGACAGGACAAGCTTCATTTCAGGCTGCGACTTCATTGTGTTTCTCCTGGTTGAGCGTTGAAAAGGATGTTGCGGGAAAGTTGCAGTCAAGCCAGCCGGTCATCGCCGAGATCGCAAGCGGATCGACCAGAAGATCCCAGTGGCCGCTGGGGCCGACCGGCGGCATTTCGGCATGGGGCGCGATTGTGTCGAAGGCTTCGGGGAAAAGCGGCTGGACGAAACATTCGTCCTTATCCCCGGCGAGCATAAGGACAGGCTTGTCGGCGGGAATCGGTGTGGCATTTTTGAGCCAGGGGCCAGCGCCGAATGCAAGCATGGTGTTGAACGACCAGCTCCGCACAAACCGGGGGTCATGGATACATGCTTCGACGTTGAAGTCGACTACCGTCCGGTTGTTGAAGCGTTTTATGCCGAACAGGTTGAGCGCCGCCAGCGCCCGCAGCGTCATGGTGCGCAATCCCACCCAGCCGCCGAAATAGGGCCGCAATGTAGGAGAGCCAATGCCCAGATAAGGCGAGAGAAATATATAGCCGGATACCAGATCGTTCGCATCGGTGCGCGAAACGCCCAATATCACGCCGCCCCCTGCGCTGTGCCCTCCCAATATGATCCGGTCGTCGGGCCGCGTGGCGCGGATATGTGCGAGAAATTGCCCTACATCGGCAACGATCTCGTCAGCAGACGAAACCGCATGTCCGCGCTCGCCATCGGACAGACCATGGCCGCGCATGTTGAGGGTATAGACCTGCGCCTTGCCCGCGCGGGAAATCCGCAGCGCCATCTCGTGCAACTGGTCGCCGAAACAGCCAGACCCATGAACCAGGACGAGCTGAACGTCGGCATCCGCCTCATAGCAACGATAGCCGAGGCGCATATCGTTCCCCAGATCTAGAAAGCGCGGCTTCGGCAGGGTGCGCACATCCATGGCGGAAATGCGCGCGAAGGCAGAGAAGGGCAGTTCGGGCTTGCCCGCCTTCATGAAAGCGCGCAACGCCCGCTCATATAGGAGGAGGGTTGTCCATCCTATATCTGGAGAATATTCCATAGGGCCGGATTTGCGCGCCATGGCGCCAATCTAGCGGAAAAATGGTTAAGCCTTGGTTCCCGATACAATCATGATGCTGAGGCCCGCGGCGAAACGATCGCTCGCGCTGCGCCGCTGCATATCCTCCATCCATCGCGCCGCCCGTTCCTCGGTAAGCAGCTCGCGCGCGACAGCCATTTTCAGGACGATCGAGAAATCGAGCACCTTCGCCACCGCCGCAATATCTGACGACGTGAGCGTCTGCACCGTGCACTGCACATCTTTCAGGCCCGCATCACGGAACATGGTCCACAGGTCGCGCGGCAGATATGGCGTGATGCAGGAGTTCGCGATCTCGGTCATCAATATCCGGGTCGCGCCATAATCGTCGCTGGCGAGCCAGAAGCCGTGCATGTCGGGTTCGCTGATGACGATCCTGCCGCCCGGCTTCGTCACCCGAATGAACTCCGCCAGCGTCGCCTCCGGCTCAGGCACATGGATGAGCACCCTGTCCGCACGGATCGCATCCAGGCTGTCATCCGCCAGCCCCAGCCGGTCGGACGGCGCCTGAGCGAAACTCAGGCCGGGAACCCCCGAATGACGCTTGCGGGCCTCGGCGACCATCGCCTCGCTGAGGTCGATGCCGACCGCCGAACCGGAAGCGCCGACGAGCCCCGCCAATATGCTGATGTCCTCGCCGGTGCCGCAGCCGACATCGGCGATATGCGCGCCGGGGGAAAGGCGCATCTCTTCGAACGTCCGGCGCTTGTAGGCGCGGAACACATCGAGCGAATGCATTTCGTCCAGCCGCTCGATGAAATCATTCGCGTCCGTATTGTCGACGTTCGCAAACGCACCGAGCTGGCGATTCGCTATAGTCTGGCTGTCATCCTGCATCGGCCCTGTCCCCTTTTCCGGTTGCGCGGCCATAGTTTCAACAGGGCGCCCACAGGGTCAAGCAATTTGAACGATGTTGCAGCCGAACGCAGGAATTTCTCTGCCGGTATCAGGGTTTATGAGCGGGAGCAGCACCGGGGATGAAAGGCGGCCTGCCCAGCGCCTTCAGGAAGGCTTGCGCCCCTTTCACGCTCGGCGACTTCAGGAAGCCCGGATTGTCCCTGGTCGCGGCGGCCAGATCCCCCGGCTCAAGTTCCCACCAGCGCGTCGCTTCGATCGCCTCGATGATATCCGGAGGAAAACGAAAGCGCACAGCCTTCGCCGGAGCGCCCACCATCACCGCATAGGGCGGCACATCCTTTGTAACGACCGCGCCCGCGCCGATGATCGCGCCTCGGCCCACCCGCTTGCATCCGGGCGTCAGGATGGAGAAATGACTCATCCACACATCGTCCTCAAGCACGGTCGGTTCTATGTGAAGCTGATCCTCCACCATGAGTCCCCTGCCCTTCAGGTAGAAAGACGGATGCGTTGAAAGCGCATCGAGCGGATGATTGGCATCGACGATGCGCGCGGTGTTGGCGATAGAGCAATAGCGCCCGATTTTCGTGCCGCGCGACATCCGCCAGCGATCGAACGCGCCGAATGTATGCATGCCGACTTCGATATCGTGACGCTGCTTGAAGCGCTTTCTCAGCATGCGGCTCTCGTTCTGATCGCGACACAGGCTGACAAGCAGGCGATCTACAATCGTTTCCAGACCCACTTCAACCCTCGTTGTGCCATGCTGTTCAGGCTGCAAGGGATAGGCGGGCGAGGTTAAGATTTCAATTCGGTTTGAGCGGATGGAGGACGCCGAAGACTGTGCGAGCTTTCCTGCGGTTGCAAAAAACGCAATCGTCATCGCTTTTTTCGCACTTGCAACATTTATGCTGCGAGTGCAAATAGAACCTGCCTTTCAGGCATCCTCTCCTAAAACTTTCCGCCGCCCTCCGGGGCGGCTTTTTTTCGCCAGTTTCAATCCTTGGCCGAACATTCGTGCGCCGAATCCCGATGATAAGGCCGTCCACATAGGCGGCATAGTGCATCGGACGTCAGTGCAAGACCGCCCGAAACCGACACTCTTTCGTCAAAAACGAAGCAATTGCCGCGCCACAGGCTTTGTTCTTCGGGTGTTTCCTCAAGATATTTGAGGATGCCACCCTTCAGGTGATAAACCTTGTCGCATCCCATGTGCCGCGCCAGCGCCGTCGATTTCTCGCACCTTATGCCGCCGGTGCAGAACATCGCAATCCGTGGTGCACCGCCGCGAGTTTCCTCCCATTGCGCGCGCTGGCTGGCGAACCAGGCCGGAAATTCCCGAAAGCTGGCGATGCCGGGGTCCATCGCCCCCGCAAAGGTGCCGATCGCAACTTCATAATCATTGCGGGTGTCGATGACGATGGTTGCAGGGTCGGAAATCAGCGCATTCCAGTCTTTGGGATCGACATAGATGCCCGCATGCAGGACGGGATCGACTCCTTCGACACCCATGGTGACGATCTCGCGCTTCACCTTCACCTTCATGCGCGCGAAGGGATGAGCCGCGGCATGGGAATATTTGACCTCAAGGTCGGCGCATCCGGGAAGGCCGCGCAGATGCCCCACCAGTGCTTCGATAGCCCCCGCCAAACCTGAAACCGTTCCGTTAATCCCTTCGGTCGCAAGCAGCAATGTGCCGCGAATATCGAGATCGGCGCACCAGCGCGCGACCTTCGCCTTCAGTCCGGCGGGGTCGTCGAAACGCGCGAACCTGTATAGCGCCGCCACGGTGATTTCGCGCATCTGGTCATCGGGGCTGCTCATCATGGCCGCGGCCTATAGCGCCAGAGGCACATTAACGAAAGATAGGACGCGGGGCCACTGTGGCCTTTGTGCATCGCAGAAGTAAAATACTGTAACCGGGAAATCGAGGACAGGTGGTTTTCCTTGCTTCACAAATAATGTCACTGATAATATTGTGAACAACACAGACATGGCCACGGAAACAGGCCATGCGTTAGGAAAGGGTGCAGCTATGAAACAGGTTTTACGCCTTTGTGCAGGCGGTTCCGCCATCGCCGCTATTGCTTTCAGCATAGCGGGCCATGCCCAGGAAGCGGCTGCTGACAGCGCCCCCCCGGCCGAAGCCGAAGTTGCAGACAATGTCATCATCGTCACTGCGACCCGGCGCGCCAGTCCCCTTTCCACCGTACCAATTGCGGTTTCCGCCGTGACCGGCGCCAGCCTGCAAAACAGCGGCGCCAACGACATCAGGCAGCTCAACCAGCTCGCGCCTTCGCTGCTCGTGTCCTCGACCGGCACCGATGCGAACGCGGCGGCGCGTATCCGCGGCGTCGGCACCGTGGGCGACAATCCCGGCCTCGAAAGCTCTGTCGCCGTGTTCATAGACGGCGTATATCGCTCGCGCACCGGCGCGGGCCTTTCCGACCTTGGCGAGATCGAACGCATCGAGGTTCTGCGTGGTCCGCAGGGCACATTGTTCGGTCGCAATGCATCGGCGGGCCTCATCAACATCGTCTCCAGGGCGCCGGAGTTCACCTTTGGCGCCAAGGGCGAGCTGACCTATGGCAATTATGATTTCTGGCGCGCGGCGGCCAGCATCACCGGCCCGGTGAGCGAGCAGATCGCGCTGCGGCTTGACGGTGTATGGTCGAAACGCGACGGCTTCATCGATCTGGTCGACGCCACCGGCAGCAAGGTCGGCGAGACCAACGACCGCGACCGCTATTTCCTCCGCGGGCAGACGCTGATCGAGCCGAATGACGACCTCTCCATCCGGCTGATCGGCGATTATACCAACCGCGACGAGAGCTGCTGCGGCGCTGTCTACACCTCGACGCGCGAAGTGATCCCCGGCGCGACTCCGGGCAGCACGGCCGCCAGCCCGACGACCAATCGCATCGTCCAGATATTGAACGGCATCCGGCCGGGTTCGGTCCCGACTTCGCCCACGCCTTTCGCGCGGGAAGCCTATATCACGCCGGGGCAGGGCTATACGAGCAAGCTCAAGGACTGGGGCATTTCCGCGCAGATCGACTATGATTTCGGCGGGACCAAGCTGACCAGCATCACCGCCTATCGCGATTATAAATCCCGCGACTTCGGCGATTATGACTATACCGCCGCGGACATCCTCTACCGCGATTCCGGCACCTATCGCCAGTTCAAGACCTTCACTCAGGAATTGCGCCTGCAAGGCGAAGCATTTGACAGCAAGCTCGACTGGCTGGTCGGCGGCTATTATGCGAACGAGAAGCTGACCCTGCGCGACAATATCGTTTTCGGCGCGGATTACGGCAAGTTCGCCACATGCCGCCTGCTGACGAACAGCTTCCCGATCTCGCCGCCCAATGGCGCCCCGCCAAGCGGCTTCCCCTATGCGGCCTGCGGTTCGCAAGCGGGCGTAGCGGGCCTGATCGCGGCAGCCGTTCCGGTCGCCTTGCAACCGGCGTTCACCGCTCTCGCCAATATCCCGGCGGGCGCGGGCGACACCGATTCCCGCTATCATCAGAAGAGCGAAAACTGGGCGCTGTTCACCCACAATATCGTGCACATTACCGATAAGCTCGATCTGACGCTCGGCCTGCGCTACACGCATGAAAGCAAGGATTTCTCAGCCGACCTCAACAACAACAACGCAACCTGCTCCGCGCTACAGACCAACCCGACCCTTGGCGCCATTCTGGCCGCAGGGCCGACACATCCAGCCTTCAGCGCGGTTGGCGGCGTGCTAACCTTCGCCTGCCTCGGCAATGCCAGCACCGGCCTCAACACCCTGAACTTGCAGGACAGCATGAGCGACGGCGAGTTCTCAGGCACGGGCGTGCTTTCCTTCAGGCCCAGCCGGGATCTGATGTTCTACGCCAGCTATTCCAAGGGCTACAAGGCGGGCGGCTATAATCTCGACCGTTTCGAGCTGGGCAATTACGGAACTTCCAGCGCGAATTCGGCACCTTCCACCTATTTCCAGCCGCGCGCCAATGGCGATGCCGCCGCGCTGCGCTTTGCCGCGGAAAAGGTCGACGCGTTCGAGATCGGCATGAAATACAACCAGCGCCACTGGGGTGTTAACATCGCCGCCTTCCGGCAGGAGTTCAGCAACTTCCAGCTCAACACCTTCAACGGCTTCAGCTTCGTGGTGCAGAATATCAACGGCTGCGGCGGCGCGCTAACAACCGGCTCCATCAACGCGGGCGGTGGCCGCTGTGCCAAGGACGATGTCGAGGCAGGCCTCATTAGTCAGGGCGTCGAGCTCGAACTGACTGCGTCGCCTGTCCGCAATGTCCGGCTGAGCGGTGGCCTCACCTATGCGGACACGAAATTCCGCAAGGTTCTGGTCGGCAGCGGCGACGGGCAAGTCCCTCTCGACTCGGCGCTGGTGCTGCTGAACGGCGCCAGAAACAGCAACGCGCCGGAGTTCGTCACCACGATGAGTTTCGCATGGACCCCGGACATCGGCTCGAACGGGCTTTCCGGTCTCGTCTATTTCGACGGGCGCATGACCAGCGACTATAACACCGGTTCCGACCTGTTCCCCGAAAAGGCTCAGGATGGCTATAGCGTGTGGAATGCGCGCGTGGGCATACGCGGGCCGGAGGAACGCTGGGCCGTGGAATTCTGGGGGCAGAATATCTTCAACACAAAATATACCCAGGTGACGTTCAACTCCCCGCTTCAGGGCAGCGGCACGGCAGCTTCGGTGCAGGCGGGGGCGGCCAACGCCACCCAGCTCTTCTCCTCTTATCTGGCGGAGCCGCGCACCTATGGGATAACGCTGCGCGGCAAGTTCTGAGCCGCAAGCAGACGTTGTAACCGACGGTTGAAACCGCCCTGGGGAACCGGGGCGGTTTTTATATCAGGCATTACATATATTCGCGTTCGCCGAACAGCGCGGTGCCGACCCGCACATGCGTCGCGCCCAGCATCACCGCCGTTTCATAATCGCCGGACATGCCCATCGAGAGGCCCGCAAGCCCCTGCTCCCGCGCAATTTTGGCGAGCAGCGCGAAATAGGGAGCCGGTTCGGCGGGGGCATCGGCGGCCATGCGACCGGGATGCAGCACGGTCTGCCTCGGCTGAACCGAAGCGGCAGGAATACCGGACCCGGAGCGCCCCTGCGCCATGGCTGGCCGCGCAACCGGCGGCACGCACATCAGCCCTGCCAGCTCGATGCCCTCCGCGCGCGCCTGCGCGATCAGCTCCGGCACATCGGCAATGACGCATCCGCCCTTTTGCGGCTCTTCGCCGATGTTCACCTGCAGGAAGCAGGGGATGCGCCGCCCCGTGCGCTCCATCGCCTTCGCCAGCGCCGTAACCAGCGAGGGCCGGTCTAGCGAGTGTATGACGTCGAACAGCCGCACGGCGTCTTCGGCCTTGTTGCTCTGGAGCTGGCCGACGAGATGCAGCACGACATCGGTATATTCGGCCCGCAGCTCCGGCCATTTGCCTTGCGCTTCCTGCACCCGATTTTCGCCGAAATGCCGCTGGCCCGCATCGAGCAATGGCACGATCTCCTCTGGCCCGTGCGTCTTGGACACGGCGATCAGCAGGCGCAGGCGATCAGCGTCACATCGGAAGGCGCGCGACCGGCCAGATCCGCCGCCCGCGCAATATGCGCCCGCACATCGGCCAGTCTTGCCGCCGCGCCCGACGGGCCTTCATCGCTCTCTGTGCTGGTGCTGTCCATGCGCGCCGCTATAGAGGGAGGCATGGCCGTTTTCCACCGCAAATGCTCCGCCAGCAAGCCCCGCCTGCCCCGGCTCTGGCTGTTCACCGACGCCAGAATAGCGGATGATGCAACGCTCGCCGCCGTCGCCGCCCTGCCGCGCGGATCGGGCGTGGTTTTCCGCCATTATGACGTGCCGATGCCGGAAAGGCGGGCGCTTTATGAGCGGGTTCGCGCGATAACCCGGCGCCGGCGGCTGCTGCTGCTTCTGGCGGGACCGGCGCGACGCGCGCGGGCATGGGGGGCAGATGGCCTGCACATCTCCGGCGCAATGCGGCGCAGCGAGGGGCTGGGCAGCGCCCGATTGATCCGCACCGCTTCCGCCCACAAGCTGCGCGACGTTATCGCGGAAAACCGGGGCACGGTGGACCTGATCTTTCTCTCGCCGCTGTTCGAGACACGCTCTCACCCCGGCGGGCGGGCGCTCGGCCCGCTCCGTTTCGCCGCGCTGGCCCGCAGGGCGACCATGCCTGTGGTGGCGCTGGGCGGAATGAACGCCGCGCGCTTCCGCCGGGCAAGGGCGCTGGGCGCCTGTGGCTGGGCGGGCATCGACGCGCTGACCGGGGGCGGCTGACAGGAGCATTGGCCCACATCGCCGAATCGCCCTTGCAAATTTGTTCTACTTATGTTCTAGTTCGCAATGGCCATCATCAAGGGGCGGGGCGCGCCGCTCAACCAGAGCAGCACCCGGTTCAACCTGCCCCAGCGCGAGGAAGATGGCGACTGGCTCGACGCCATGCCCGATATAGACGGGCAAGCGCCGCGCCCGCGCACCAGCGTCACCATCGAGCATCCCCGCACGATCATCACCAGCAACGCCTCGCCAGACATCGGTTTCGACCGCTCGATCAACGCCTATCGCGGGTGCGAGCATGGCTGCATCTATTGCTTTGCGCGCCCCAGCCACGCCTATCACGATCTCTCCCCCGGCCTCGATTTCGAGACAAAGCTGTTCGCCAAGCCCGGTGCCGCCGATCTGCTGCGCGCGGAGCTGGCGAAGCCGGGGTACCGGGTCGCGCCCATCGCCATGGGCACCAACACCGACCCCTATCAGCCGATCGAGGGGCAATGGCGCATCACTCGGCAATGCATCGAGATATTGGCGGAAACGCACCATCCGCTGCTCATCACCACCAAGTCCGACCGGGTGACGCGCGATCTCGACCTGCTTGGAGCCATGGCCGCCGATGGTCTGGTCGCGGTGGCGGTTTCCGTCACCAGCCTCGATCCCGCCATCGCCCGCACGCTGGAGCCGCGCGCGCCGCACCCGGAAAAGCGCCTCGCCGCCGTGCGCGCGCTGCGCGAGGCGGGGGTGCCGACCTTCGTCAACATCGCGCCGGTCGTGCCCGCCATCACCGATCATGAGCTGGAAGCCATATTGGAGCGCGCGGCGCAGGCGGGGGCGAGCGGCGCTTTTTACATGATCGTGCGCCTGCCGCATGAAGTCGCGCCGCTGTTCCGGGCATGGCTGGACGCGCATTATCCCGACCGGGCGGGCAAGGTGATGAACATCATCCGCTCCATCCGTGGCGGGCGCGACAACAGCCCGGATTTCTTTGCGCGGATGCGCGGAGAGGGACCGTGGGCGACGCTGTTTGCCGCGCGATACAAAAAGGCGCTGGCGCGGCTGGGGATGGAGAAGAAGAGCGCCGATCTTCGGACCGATCTGTTCCGGCCGCCCGAAGGGAAGCAATTGCGGCTGTTTTGAAGGCGGCGCACTGGCGCAAGGCGAACGGCCTTCCTAAATATGCGGCAAGTCCGGGAGGAGAATCACATGATCGAACTGCATAGCTGGCCCACGCCCAATGGCCTCAAAGTTTCCATCTTCCTTGAGGAAGCCGGGCTGGAACACAAGGTGTTCCCGGTCAATATCGGCAAAGGACAGCAGTTCGACCCGCATTTCCTCTCCTTCTC
>CAYOZY010000059.1:0-12715 GCA_964408525.1 uncultured Sphingobium sp.
GGTGGCGGCGCTGGATCGAGCAGTCGCGTTCGCCCAGATGGATGGCGTTGCCTTCGCCATCTCCAAAAATCTGAAATTCAATGTGGCGCGGATTGCCGAGATATTTCTCCATATAGACTGTGTCGTCGCCGAACGCCGCCTTGGCCTCGCTGCCCGCCTGCTTCATCAGCGTTTCGAGCTGGCTTTCCTCCGGCACGACCTTCATTCCGCGCCCGCCGCCGCCCGATGCCGCCTTGATGAGCACCGGATAGCCGATTTCCTTCGCGAGCTTTTTCGCTTCGGCAACGTCGGTGATTGCGCCGTCGGACCCTGGAACGAGCGGCAGGCCGAGCGCGCCCGCTGTGCGCTTCGCCTCCACCTTGTCACCCATGATGCGGATATGTTCGGGCTTGGGGCCAACGAAGATCAGCCCGTGCGCCTCGACGATTTCCGCGAACTGTGCGTTTTCCGAGAGAAAGCCATAGCCGGGGTGGATCGCATCCGCGCCAGAGATTTCGGCGGCGGAAATGATGTTGGCGATGTTGAGATAGCTGTCCTTCGCTGCCGGCGGGCCGATACATATGGCTTCGTCCGCGAGCCGCACATGCATGGCGTCGGCATCGGCCGTGGAATGAACCGCCACGGTCCTGATGCCCATTTCATGACACGCCCGGTGGATTCGCAGCGCGATCTCGCCGCGATTGGCGATCAGCAGTTTCTCGATAGACATCCGCGCGCCTTACTCGATGACGACCAGCGGCTGATCGAATTCCACCGGCTGGCCATTGTCGACGAGAATGGCCTTCACCGTGCCGCCCGTAGGCGCGGTGATGGGGTTCATAACCTTCATCGCCTCGACGATGAGCAGGGTCTCTCCAGCCTTCACCTGATTGCCGACATGAATGAAGGGCGCAGCGCCCGGTTCCGCGGCGAGATAGGCGGTGCCGACCATCGGCGATTTGACCGCGTTGCCAGGGGGAGCAGCCGAAATGCTGACTTCAGCTTCGGGAGCGCTCGCCACGGGCAGGGGTATGGCCGGTGCCGCATACGCCGGAGCCGCCATGGGCGCGGCGGCCTCCCTCACCTTGCGCGCGACGCGGATCTTGCGATCGCCGTCTTCCACCTCGATTTCGGTCAGATGGGTGGAGTCCAGCATTTCCGCCAGCTCGCGCACTAGATTGACATCGATCTGCATTGCGCCCTTGTCTGTCTTGTCGGTCATATCGCCTCAATATATTAAGCAAATCGCCTATGCGCCTATTGCCCTTTGGACGCGAGCGCAACCGGTTAAAGCTCTAAAGCCGCTTCCAGCGCCAACATATAGGAAAGCACCCCGAAGCCGGCGATGGTGCCCTTCGCGCCCATGCCGACATAGCTTTTATGGCGGAAGCTCTCGCGTGCATGCGGATTGGAAAGGTGGACTTCGATCACCGGCACCTTGATCGACTTAATCGCGTCGAGCAGCGCCACCGACGTATGTGTCAGGCCGCCGGGATTGAGGATGACGGCATGCGCGCCGGTCTGGCTGGCCTCATGCAGCCAGTCGATCAGATGCCCTTCATGGTTCGACTGGCGAAATTCGATGGCGACATGCGCGCGGGTGGCGACATCTTCCATGCGCTCGGCAATGTCGTCGAGCGTGTCATAACCGTATATTTCCGGCTCGCGTTCTCCCAGAAGATTGAGATTAGGGCCATTAAGAACCCAAATTTTCCGATCGTCGGCCATAAATTCCCCATGCGCGCCAGTAACGGTTGCGGTGGCGCACTCCATATCCCTATATGCACCGCCTTGATATGGCGGTTTTGATGGAAGGTCCAGCGTGAGTGGCGGTGACATGATTTCGATCCGGCTGAATGGCGAGCCGCGCCGGGTGCGCGCTGGCCTGAGCCTTGCCGGGCTTGCGGGCGAACTGGGCTTTGCGCCGGAGAAGATCGCCGTCGAACGTAATCTTGAGGTGGTACCGCGTTCCACTCTGAAGGACGTGTTGGTCGAGGATGGCGACGAGCTGGAGATCGTGCATTTCGTGGGCGGTGGCGACCATTTGGCGGGCGCACACGACAGCTGGAGCGTGGCGGGCAAGACTTTCCGTTCGCGGCTCATCGTGGGCACCGGGAAATACAAGAGCTTCGCGCAAAATGCGGCGGCGGTCGAGGCGTCGGGCGCGGAGATTGTCACGGTCGCGGTGCGGCGGGTGAACGTTTCCGATCCCAACGCGCCTATGCTCACGGACTATATCGACCCGAAGACGATCACCTATCTGCCCAACACCGCCGGGTGCTTCACCGGCGAGGAGGCTATCCGCACGCTGCGCCTTGCGCGCGAGGCGGGCGGCTGGGATCTGGTGAAGCTCGAAGTGCTGGGCGAGGCGCGCACACTCTACCCCGATATGGTCGAGACGCTGCGGGCGACCGAAGTGCTGGCGAAAGAGGGTTTCAAGCCGATGGTCTATTGCGTTGACGACCCCATCGCGGCGAAACGTCTGGAACATGCTGGCGCGGTGGCGATCATGCCCTTGGGCGCGCCCATCGGTTCCGGGCTGGGCATCCAGAACAAGGTGACGATCCGCCTGATCGTAGAGGGCACGTCGCTTCCCGTTCTGGTCGATGCCGGCGTCGGCACCGCCTCGGAGGCCGCCGTGGCGATGGAGCTGGGCTGCGCCGGAGTGCTGATGAACACCGCGATTGCCGAAGCGAAAGACCCTATCCTCATGGCGCGCGCGATGAAGGCGGGTGTGGAGGCGGGGCGCATGGCCTATCTTGCCGGGCGCATGGGCAAGCGGATGTATGCCGACCCCTCAAGCCCGCTCGCCGGTCTGATCTAAGTCCGGGTTCTAGCGAAAATTATCCGCATAGGCCTGAATTTTCAGGCTCTTGGGCGCCGGCATCGTGACATGATAGGAAATTCCCGCCCGCTCGGCATAGGCCTTGGCGGCGTCGAGCGAGGGGAAGCTGAGGCGCAACTGCTGGCGCGTATCGCCGGACCCGGCCCAGCCCATCAGCGGATCGGCCTTCTTTGCCTCGGCTGCGTCATGTTCGAGCACCCATGTCTGCATGCGCGCCTTGCCGGATTGCATCGCGTTCTTGGGTGTCTGATAGATATGCGCGCTCAACGCCCTGCTCCTTGATGACCGACGGCTTCCCTTGCGACACTTCGCACGGAAAGGTCAAGATTTTGTGGAGGCCGATGCGCGTTTTGTCCGCAGCGTCGCGGTGGCGGCGGCCGGATTGTCCGGCCAGTGATGCTTCGGGTATC
Organism: uncultured Sphingobium sp.; assembly: GCA_964408525.1. GTDB lineage: Bacteria > Pseudomonadota > Alphaproteobacteria > Sphingomonadales > Sphingomonadaceae > Sphingobium. The sequence goes on from CAYOZY010000059.1 coordinate 3,235, forward strand.
TCCCGCGCATCTCCTTCGCCACATCGGCCCAGCTCCCAGACCAGAAGCCGGGAAGGTCGCCGGTCGTCTGGATCGGGCGTCCGGCAGGCGAGGTGAGGCTGAGGCGCAGGGGGATGCGCTCCGGCCCAATAGCCGGATGCTCGGTGAGGCCGAACAGCGCCTGCACCCGCACCTGCACCTCCGGCCCGCCCGGCGCGTCATAGTCGATGGCGAATTCGCTGCCTTCGGGCGTCTGGAAACTCTCCGGCGCGAGCCGGTCCAGCGCCTTGCGCCCGTCCCAGCCGAGGCGCAGATCGAGCAGCGCGGCGAGAGCGGATGGATCGATATCTCCCAGCCTGCGCCTGCCTTCGAGCATCGGCGGCAGCCAGTCATCGAGGGTGTTAAGCAGCGCGGCATCGGATAGTGGCTCCACGCCTGCGAACTGGGCGCGTTTGCGCAGGGCGAGAGAGCGCTTGGGCCAGGGGAGCAGATCAACCCCGCCATCGCGCGCGCCGCGCATCAACGCATCGGCTATCATCGCCGGGTCGGGTGCATCGTCTCCGCCGCTGGAGAGGGTAATGGCGCCGAGCCTGCGCTCTCGAACTGCCTCTATACCGCCAGTTTCGGCCCGGAACCGCACGCTGCGACGTTCCTCGATGCGGTCGGCGAACAAGGCGTCGATCGCCATGCGGTCTAACGGCGCGGCGGAAAGGATGCGCGCGCCCGCCGCAGTGCCCTGCACCTCGCCCACCGCAAGCCATTCCTCGCGCGCCAATGGCGAGGCCGGGTCGAGGCGGAAGCCGCGTCCGCCCACGCTGATCCAGTCCGCGCCGTCCGCTGAACGACGCTTCGAGACGCGGTCGGGAAAGGCGAGCGCAAGACAGATGCCGACAGGGTAATCCTTATCGAAGGGCGGAGCGCCGCTATCGCTCGTGCCCACCATCCTCGCCCAGCGAGTCGCGAGTTTTGCGCCAGCTTGCGCCCGCGCACCTTTTTCGCCCTGCCATCGGCGCAGACGCTCGCTCATGTCCGCCGATGTGCCGCCTAGCCCCCGCTCCCCCAGCAGTACCGCGACCTGCGCTGCGACACTGGCCAGACCCAGAGCGCGGGCGCGCAGCAGCATATGCGCTATGCGCGGTTCGAGCGGCAGGCGGGCTATATCCCGTCCATGCCGGGTTATCGCGCCTTCGTCATCGAGCGCGCCGAGCGCTGCAAGTCGCGCCCGCGCTTCGGCCAGCGCGGCAATGGGTGGAGGATCCAGCCAGCTCAGGCTCGCAGGATCGGTCACACCCCAGATCAGACATTCGAGTAACAGCGAAGAGAGATCGCTTTCCAGTATTTCCGGCGGATCGAACGGAGCAAGGCCGCCGCTCGCGGCTTCCTCCCACAACCGGTAGGCAACCCCCGGCCCCTGTCGCGCGGCGCGACCCGCGCGCTGGGTGGTAGCCGCGCGGCTCGCCTTTTCGGTAGCGAGGCGGGTTACGCCTGCCGCCCGGTCATAGCGCGCCCGCCGCGTCAGCCCGCTGTCGATGACGACGCGCACACCCGGCACAGTGAGGCTGGTTTCGGCGATAGTGGTGGCGAGAATGACCTTCCGGCGCCCAGCGGGATCGGGCGCCAGAGCGCGGCGCTGCTCGCTGGGGTCGAGCGTGCCGTGGAGAGGGCAGATCGCCAACTCGGCGAGTCTCTCCAGCCGCTCAGCCGTGCGGCTGATCTCGGCCACGCCGGGGAGAAAGACCAGCACATCCCCCTCGCTTTCCTCCGCCAAGGCGCGGCGGACGGCATCGGCCATATCGTCCTCGATACGCAGCTCCGCCCGCCGCCCAATATGGCGCAGGTCAAGCGGATGGCTCTTTCCTTCGCTCTCGATGACCGGGCAATCGCCTATCAGCGCCGAAAAACGCGCGCCATCGAGGGTGGCGGACATGGCTAGGAGGCGCAGGTCCGGGCGCAGGCCCGACTGCACATCGAGCGCGAGCGCGAGGCCGAAATCGCTGTCGAGACTACGCTCGTGGACCTCGTCGAACAGCACGGCGGAAACGCTGCTCAGTTCCGGGTCATCCTGAATCCTGTTGCGGAATATGCCTTCGGTGAGGACCACAACGCGGGTTTGCGCTGAAACGCGGCTGTCCATCCGCGTCGCATAGCCGATGGTCCCGCCGACCCTCTCTCCCGCCAGTTCCGCCATGCGCTCCGCCGCCGCGCGTGCGGCCAGCCGCCGGGGCGAAAGCAGAAGCACTTGTCCGGCGCACCAGTGTTGCGAAAGAAGGGCGGGCGCGACCGCCGTGGTTTTGCCCGCTCCGGGCGGCGCGACCAGCACTGCGCTGTTGCCGGAGCGCAGGGCGCCCAGAAGATCGGGAAGCACGAGTTGGATAGGAAGGTCGCTCACGGCTCCTTCCTGATAGCGTCGATTGCCGTCGTCAATAAGCGCGGGCGATGGCGAACTCCACCGCCTCGACCAGCGCATCCTTCGCCTTGCCGTTCGCGAATGGCGCGAGCGCGTCGATCGCCCGTTGGCCATAGTGGCGGGCGCGGGCAAGCGTGTCGGCCAAAGCGCCTGTCTGCTGCATCAGCGCGGTGGCATGAGCGAGATCCTCGTCCGAAACGCGGTGGCCGGCAATCGCAGCCTTCCAGAAGGAGCGGTCCTCTTCGTTGCCACGCGCATAGGCTAGGATGACGGGCAGCGTCACCTTGCCGTCGCGGAAATCGTCGCCCGCGTCCTTGCCCATGGTTTCGCCATTCGAGGCATAGTCGATGGCGTCGTCGACAAGCTGAAAGGCGATGCCGAGATTGCGGCCATAGGTGTCGAGCGCCTGCTCCTGCTTGTCGTCGCGCTCCGCCACCACGGCGGCGATGCGGCAGGCGGCGGCGAAAAGCGCGGCGGTCTTTGCGCCGATGATGTCGAGATATTGCTCTTCGTCAGTGTCGATGCGGCGCTGGGCGGAAAGCTGGTTGACCTCGCCCTCTGCAATGATGGCGGAAGCGCTGGACAGGATTTTGAGCACCTTGAGCGATCCGTCCTCGACCATCAGCTCGAAGCTGCGGCTGAACAGGAAATCACCCACCAGCACACTGGCGCTGTTGCCCCAGATGATGTTGGCGGTCTTGCGGCCCCGGCGCATGCCGGACCCATCGACGACATCGTCATGGAGCAGGGTCGCGGTGTGGATGAACTCTACCGCCGCCGAAAGCTTGTGATGGCGAACGCCAGAATATTCGAGCAGCTTCGCGCAGGCGAGGGTGAGCATCGGGCGCATGCGCTTGCCGCCCCCGGCGATGAGATGACCGGCAAGTTCCGGGATGAGCGGTATGCGCGACTGCATCCTGTCGAGGATGACTGCGTTTACGCTGTTCATGTCGTCCGCCACGAGAGTCATCATGGGATCGAGCGAAGGTGGGCTGTCGCGCCCTATGCGATGGATGGTGGCAGTCATGACGCCGCCGATTTAGGGCGCTGCGCGGCAAAGGCAAGCGTTAGAGCAATTTCCAGTCAAAAGGGACCGTTTGATGGTTCAGAAATCGCGATGAAACAGAACCATGGAGCAGTGGATTCGATTCCATTCACGATAAAGACCGCTCCATGGCTTGCGCTGCCCTCCATGAGCGGCAAAAAGACGCTCGTAACAAAGGGAGGCGGGCTTGAGCGAATCGCTGGAACAATATCGGCAGAGCATCGACAATATCGACGCGGCGATCGTCTATATGCTGGCGGAGCGTTTCAAGATCACGCAGGCGGTCGGTCGCTACAAGGCCGAACATGCGCTTCCGCCCTCCGACCCAGGCCGCGAGGAGCGCCAGATCGGGCGTCTGCGCCAGCTCGCCGCCGATGCCAATCTCGACCCGGTGTTCGCTGAGAAATTCCTCCGCTTCATCATCGATGAGGTGATCCGCCACCACCAGCAGATCAAGGAAGGCTGATCGCCGGAACGCGATCTGTCACGGACTTACGCGGTGGTGGCGCCCAACATCCCGGTGCCCAGCGCCACCAGCAGCTTTACGTCGATAGCCATGCCCTCGACGCGGCATGCGGCGACATAATCCGCAAGGGCGGACAGGGGCACGCGATGGACGATGATGTCCTCTCCCTCCAACCCGCCGCCGTCATGAACGCGCTCCAGCCCTTCTGCGCGGAACAGGCTGAAACTCTCCGAGACCATGCCGGGCGAGCTGAAATATTCGCCCAGATCGTGCATATGCGCCGCGCGATAGCCCGTTTCCTCCTCAAGCTCGCGGATCGCGGCGAGCGCGGCATCCTCGTTCTCGCTGCCATCATCATCGCCCACAAGGCCAGCGGGCAGCTCAAGGCAGGGGCGACCGAGCGGCACCCGATATTGCTCGACGAGGATGATGTGCGGCCCGCCCACACTCTCGTCTATGGCAAGGACGACGGCGGCGCGGATACCCCGGCTGCGCGAGACATATTCCCAGCGCCCTTCACGCTTGGCCGTGATATATTTCCCGGCCCACATGATTTCGGGCGCAGACTGCTCGCTCATTCCGTGATTTCCTGCTTATAGTTCGATCAGCCGGTCCGGCAGTTCATTGGGGTTGCGTTCGCTTCTCGGAACTTCCTCGGAGAGGATCGCGCCGATCATGGCGATGGCCTGCGTCATGCCGCCCGCGGGATCGCCGTCATGCAGCTTTTCGATCAGTGCTTTCATCGCGTCGCCCCAGCGTTCGGGAGCGACACGCGCGGCGATCGTTTCGTCGGCAACGATTTCGGCGCGGCGTTCCGCCACCGAAAGATAGAGCAATATCGCCGTGCGCCCCGCAGTGCGCCCCTGAGCGCATGCGCGGAACAGCGTAACCGCACGACGCCGCACTCGCCTTGCCTGTGTCGCGGGCGGGGTGAGCGCCATGCGCAGCGGCATCCACGCCAGCGCATAACGGACGAGAAGGAAGATCGCGATCTGCGCGCCCAGCAGCATGGTGAGTTCGAGGGTGACGGGCACGACATGGTCCCAGCCGCCGGCCAGTCGCACCGCGAAACCGGAAAAACGTTCGGGAAAGGACGCCACCAGCGCCAGCAGGACCAGCATCGCCGCCACGGCATAATGCAGGCCGACATCATGATAAGCGTCTGACCGGGGCGCGATAACGGTCACGATCTCGCCGTCGGTCTGCGCCTCTGCCGTATGGACCGCAGCGCTGATCCGGTCATGATCGGCCTCGCTGAAGTTGAGCCTTGCCATCACCATCCCCCCGATGCGCCGCCGCCGCCGAAGCTGCCGCCTCCGCCCGAAAATCCGCCGCCACCGCCGGAGGACCATCCGCCTCCGCCGCCACCACTCCAGCGCGATCCGCCGCCGCTGGAAATGTTCGGACCCCAGAGGATGACGGGCAAGAGGCCACGTCGCCGTCCTAAACCGCGCATGATCATGGGCAGCACGAAAAACAGGAAGATGAACACGATGAAGATAACGGTGCCGCCGTCGACGCTTTCGCCCTGCTCCTGCTCGGCTTGGGCGGCGAGCTTTTTCGCTTCTTCGGGCGGCAGCGCAAGCACGGCCACGATCTCATCGGCGCCCGCCATGATGCCGCCGGGGAAATCGCCTGCCTTGAAGCGCGGGACGATGGCGTTGCGGATGATGCGGCCCGAGAGCGCGTCGGTGAGCACGCCCTCAAGGCCATAGCCGACCTCGATGCGCACCTTGCGTTCATTCGGCGCGACGATCAGCAGCGCGCCGTCATCCCGCTGCTTGTCGCCGATGCCCCAATGATCGCCGAGGCGGAAGCCATAATCGGCGATGTCATAGCCTTGCAGAGTGGCGACGGTGACAACGACAAGCTGGCGCTGGCTGCGCTTTTCGAGGCTTTCGAGCTTCGCGTCGAGCGAAATCTCCTGCGCCGGGCTGAGCAGGTTTGCTTCGTCGACCACCCGCCCGCTCAGCGCCGGAAAATTTTGCGCCCACGCCGGAGCGCTCGCCGCGCTCAGCAGCAGCGCCAGCCAGAGCAACAGCCGGTGGATCGGGGCGATGAGGCGCGGTTCGCGAGTCACGTCACCCGCGTCAGCCGCCGAAATCGACCTTCGGCGCGGTGTCCGCATTGGGCGCGGTCGCGGCATAGGGCGCCAGGGGCTTGGCGCCGCGGATGGAGGCGCCGATCATCTCCGGGAACGTGCGCACGCGGGTGTTATAGTCCTGCACCGCCTCGTTATATTTGATGATCGCGGTCGAAATGCGATTTTCGGTTCCTTCGAGCTGGACCTGAAGATCCTGGAAATTCTGGTTGAACTTGATGTCGGGATAGGCCTCGACCGTGGCAAGCAGGCGGCCGAGCGACTGGCTGAGCGCGCCCTGCGCCGCCGCGAACTGCGCCACCTTCGCGGGGTCGCCCAGATCGTCGGTCGAAACCTGAATCGACGTCGCCTTGGCGCGCGCTTCCACCACGGCTGTCAGCGTATCCTGTTCGGCCTTGGCCGCGCCTTTCACTGTCGCCACCAGATTGGGCACGAGGTCGGCTCGCCGCTGATATTGCGCCTGAACATCGGCCCAGCGCGCCTTGGCGGCCTCTTCGGCGGTCGGCACACTGTTGATTCCGCATGCCGCGAGCATGAGCAGCGCCCCGGCAACGAGCACGGAACGAAGGCGGGGGAGGGCGAAATGGTTCATCGGTGAATCCCTGTGTTTATGGCAGGATGAAGGGATAGCTAAAGCAGCCCCCCGCGCTATGCAACAACTGGACAGCTTTACCGTTCCATGCGAGACATGGCTGACCGATTTTTTACCGTGGGGAGAGGAACGGAAATGTCGATGTTTTCTGAGTTCAAGGAATTTGTCGCGCGCGGCAATGTGATGGATCTGGCGGTCGGTGTAATTATCGGTGGCGCTTTCGCGACGATTACGACCTCATTGACCGAGGATGTCATCATGCCGGTGGTGAGCTGGTTGTTCGGCGGCGCGGATTTCTCTCAGCATTTCATCCGGCTGGGCGAGATTCCGGCCGGTTTCAAGGGGTCGGCCGAAAGCTATGCCGACCTGAAGGCGGCAGGCGTCGCGATGATCGGTTGGGGGCAGTTTCTCACCGTCATTATCAATTTCCTCATTCTCGCCTTCATCATCTTCCTGATGATCCGGTCCGTGAACAGGATGATGGCACCGCCGCCCGCAGCAGCGGTGGAAACCCCGGAAGATATCGCCCTGCTGCGCGAGATCAGGGACAGCCTGCGCAAGTAAATTTGCGATCACCTGTTATACGGTGCGGAACCAGATGGCTAAAATTCCGTTAATGCCGTCAGTCGTGCGTTCAGGCGCGACCGAAAACGCACCCAAGCGCCCTCGATTTTTCAACAGGGGATAACAGGAGATTGAAGATGAAGTCATTATTCGTCATTGCCGGAGCCGCGACGCTCATGGGCGTTGCAGCATGCGATTCCAAAGAAGAGAACGCCGTTGAAAACGCATACGAGAACAAGGCCGACGCTCTGGAGGATCAGGCAGACAAGCTTGAGGAAAAGGCTGACAACATGACGGGCGCGGTCTCGGCTGCCGTTGAAAATGCTGCGGACAAGCTTGAGGACAAGGCCGATGCAGTGCGCGACGCTGGCGAAGCGGCAGAAGAGAAGGTGGAAGCCGCTAATTGAGAGATTATGCTCCCAAGCATGAGGGAGGGCGCGGTGATATTCTCTCCGCGCCCTTTTCTATTCCGGATTGCCTGCTTATAAAGGAATTGCCGGTTTCGACCGGCTATGGCGATAAACGATGCCGTGTAATAGGCACAGCGGACCCGGGGGCAGTACCCGGCGGCTCCACCAGAGAGGACGGCGGCGAATAGTCTACCGCCCGCGCTGATGGGGCCGAACCAGGATCGACGTGTGTTGAAAGACGGTGTTTTCGCCCGGGCTGAGTAACCCGTTCAAGGCTCAAAACCTATAAGTGCCAACGATAACGAAGCACTTGCTCTCGCAGCGTAATCGAGGGGCGCAAGCCCTGACATTACCCTAACAGAACGCGGCTGGGCCAGCCGGGCAACAGAATGGATTCCAGCGGTTTGGGTGGCACCGGGCAACAGAAGCCACCCACTTCGTTCGGGCGGGGGCCGGGCAACAGAACCCCGGCACTTTCCTCACAAAAGAGCGTGTGCAAGTCTCCGTCGTCATTACAGGCGGGCGACGCGGCGTGTCCGCGCCATAACTCGCGCGAATATCAAAGCTTTTGTGACAATGGTGTGACCCAAATCCTTAACAGGATATCGGTCATTATCGCCGCATCATCATCATAATGCATTGAATTTAAACACTTAAAAATTTTATTCTCGTCGCTGCCATAAACTTGCGCAAATGTCATAAAAGTGAAATAATGCCTTTTATATTAGAAAGATTTTTTTGGAGATGATGAGATGTCAAAGCTGATTCTTGCCCTTTCCTGCGCCGCCTTGTCGGTGGGCATGATAGCAGATCCTGCTTTCGCCGCCAGTTCCGATGAGCAGACGCCGGCGGTTGCGAAGGCGCTGCTTTCTGGCGATTTCGTCAGTGCCGAAACGCAGATCGCCCAACAGGGTGCCGGCGCAAGCAGCGATCCCGTGGCGCTTATCAACCTCGGCAACGCCTATGCCGGCATGGGGCGCCGCGCCGATGCGCAGCTTGCCTATCGCGCCGCGATAAAGGCCGACCCGAATGTGGAGCTGGACATGGCGGATGGGTCCGTGCGCACCGTGCGGGAGGTGGCAACCACCGCGATGCAGCGCCTCGGAACCGATTACGCGGTGCGATAACGTGAGATAAAAAGTAACACTATTCTGCGAATTTCGAATAACATATTGATGTTAATTACATAATTCATACAGGGCGCGGCCTGTCCCTGAGTGGCGCCCTTTTCGCATTTTCACAAAACTGCAACGCTACTGCAATCTTCGAGTCACGACTCATCCCTATTGGCCTCGCTTCGAGGGCGTAAGGGGGATGTTAACTTTCTCTGCTGCGCTCCGCTTCCTGACCACAGACCGGCCCAGCCGGAGCGGAGAAACAAATGATCACGAAATCGCACATTTCCAGAATATTGCTGGCGACCTGCGCCACTGCGGCGCTGAGCGCTTGCGGCGCCAACGACATCGCATCGCCGGGTAATGGCGGCAACGTCGTCATTAATCCGACTCCGACCCCGACGCCGACCCCGACACCGACTCCGACCGGCGTGACCCCCGCTTCTGCCTGCCCGGCCGTTGCCGGACCCGATCCGCTGGTCAATGCCGGCACGATCACCGGCCCGACCGGCACATGGCTCGTCTGCAACCTGCCGGCGGTCATCAAGGCGAGCATCACGCTGCCAAAGGTCGCGGGGCTTCTCTATCAGCTTCCCGGTCGTGTCGATGTCGGCTGCGATCGTGGTCCCGACGAGGCGCATGTGCCCACGGGTTGCACCATTGCGCCGGTCACTCTCAACATCGATCCGGGCGTCATCATCTATGGCGGCACAGGCGTTTCGTGGCTTGCTGTCAATCGCGGCAACAAGATCAACGCCGTCGGCACCGCGACCCAGCCAATCATTTTCACCAGCCGCGAGAA
>CAYOZY010000060.1:0-8844 GCA_964408525.1 uncultured Sphingobium sp.
ATGATCCTGCCTCCCCGCTCACTTCGCCGTGTTGCCGGTGGTGCCGGTGGCGCGACCGGGTTGCTGTGGCACAGGGTTTTCCTGCGTGGCGGACTCCGCTTCCTGCAGCAGATCCAGCCGCCGCTTGAGCACTTCCATCTCCAGCCGCGCGCCATGCATGCCGCCCATCAGGTGTAGGTCGCGACCAGCCCCGGCGCTCGATTCGTCAAGCATCTGAAGCCGGTCCATCAACACCGCGAGCCGCGCATTATTCGCTTCATTCTGGGCCACGAGCCGCGCGACAAGCTGATTGTCCTGCGCCCTGCCCGATTCGAGCGTTTCGATCGACGCGCCGAGCGAGCGCTCTACCTTGCGGACCATGCGCCGCTGATTCGCGACCATGCGCCGCACTTCCCAGCGCAGACGACGACGCTCGCGGCGAGTCTCTCCGGCGCCCTCCACGGAGCCACGAGTGAACAGCGCGCCTATGCGCGAGAACAAACCACCACGCCCGCCCGCGCCATAAGTCGCGAGCGTCACCGTGGCCGGCTCCTTCGCCAGCAATTCGGCCTGAAGATTGGCCATGCGGTCAAGCTGCATATGGAGCTGCGAGCCGTTGAGCATGGTCTGGTGCTCGGTCATCCGGCGCATTTCTTCCAGCGCCAGCCTAATATTGTCCCGGTCGCGCTGCGCCTCGTGAATGAGGCCATTGAACTGCGCCACCATCATAGACTGGTTCCGCGCCAGCTCCGCGACGCAATCCGAAATGGGTTGCAACAACGGCGTGGGATCGCTCACCTTCTCTACGCTTTTGCCGAGACTGGCGATCGCGCCGGTCATTTCCGCGACGGCGAGTTGCGTCTGCTCCTGCGCAAGCGCGCCGTCCAGCATGGTTTCCCGCATGTCGCGCAGATGCTTGCCGCCCAGCTCAAGTGCACGGATCACATTGCTGAGATCTACCGTATCGCGCTGCGCGGCCTCGGTTTGTGGTGCTTCGAGCGCGGAGACATTGGCCAGCCAGTGTTCGAATTCATTGCGAAGCGCCTTCATTGCGCTTGTCATGAATCGTTCGAGCGCGCCAAGCACCATCGATGTCATGAGACCGAAGAGCGACGAGGAGAAGCCCACGGACATGCCATTGAGCGGCCCCTTCATGCCTTCGATCAGTTTGCCGAAGCTGTCGGTCCCGCCCGCGCCCGAAACATCCATGCCACCGATGAGATCGCCCACCGATCCGACCGTTTTCATTAGGCCCATGAACGCGCCGAGCAGGCCCAGAAACACCATGAGGCCGGAGAAATACATGATCGTCGACTTGCGATCGTTGATGCGCTGGTCGACGTCATGAAGGATCAGCTGCACGGTGGCGTTGGAAATCTGGACATGCTCCTGCTTGCCCATTTCCTCCACGATCATGCGATAGCCATGGCCAAGCAGCTCCGGTTCGTCGAACACGATGGCGGGATGCTTATACGGGTCGAGCGGGCGGCGTTCCTTCGCGCCATAATCAACCTGAAGCGCCTTAAGCGCGACAACCTCGTTCTTCAGCTTGATGACATGACGAAACGCCAGAAAGGCCGCCAGCCCAAACAGGGCGAAGATCGACAAGTTGAGCGCCGCCTTGGCCTTGATGCCGGCGATCACGAAATCATGCGCATAGATGCCCAGCCCGGCCAGCACGAGCATCATCGCCGTCATCTTCATCAGGTCTGAGCGGATTTTCTGTTCCATCGCTCTACTCTTGTTCGCTCTTCTCTTGGCTGCTCAGGGTTTCAGGACGACACGGACATTATGCCCGTCTTTCGACGAAGGATCAGTCACGCGCACCTGCGTGGTGATGTCGGCGGGGCTGACGCCCGCGCGGATCAGGATGTTGCGGGTCATCGCCGCGCGATAGAAACCGATGCGCTGTGATTCCGAAATCGAGCTTTCCTGCGGCGTCAGCGCCCATATCTCGAATTTCATGCCGGATTTGATGCGGCTCTTGAGGAAGGCGACTACGGCTTTCTCATTGTCATCGCTGTAGCGCACTGCGGTCGGTTCGAAATCGACACGCAGCAGCATGTCCGCGGTCTTGACCTCCGCTCCCTTGCTATCGTCCGGCTTTTCGAGCGCGCGGACTTTCAGCTTCATCGTGTCGGGCGTCTGGCGGGTGCGAATGGTCAATTTTTCGGAGCCGTCGACGATCATCTCGGATTTCAGGATCGACCCCAGTTCCGCAATCGAGGTGCCAGTGTCGGCATCCTTGGGAGAATGAATGGGGTTAAGGGATTGGCCGGGAGAGCCTCCAGCGCCCTGTTCATCGTCAGCCGCAGATTTGGCCGTCTGTTCGGCGATATAGGCCTTCTTGAACTGTTCCATGGCACGCTGGGAAAGCACCATCACCGCCGCGCTCATGATGACGAGCAGAAAGGTCACGACCATGATGACGGTCGTGAGCACGTCCACGAACGCAGGCCAATGATTGACTTCGCCTTCCGATGATGCGCCGGCCACTTTAATCTCCCGATGGGCGGTGTGCACATGCCGCCCGGTCAATTTGGTAAATTCCGCTTAAACCAATTCTCCTAACCAACCCCTAACAGGGCTGTTTTCGGAAGATCTTTGCGGTCATGCGGCTCTTGCCTGCTGTTGGGCGCGCAGCATGTTGAGGATTTCGAGGCGCGGCTTGTCGGCCACAACCTTGCCTTCCTCCAGCCAGATCACCCTGTCGACAAGATCGAGCAGCGCCATGCGATGCGTCGCGACGATCAGCGTCCTGTCGCGCGCGGCCTCACGCAGACCGGCGATCACCGCCTGCTCGCTGTTGATGTCCATCGAGGCGGTGGGTTCGTCGAGCAGCAGGATCGACGGATCGCGCACCAGCGCCCGCGCCAGCACCAGCGATTGCCGCTGGCCACCGGAGAGCTTCATACCGCGCGGGCCGACCTTGCGGCCATAGCCCTCCACGCTGCGATCGACGAAGCGGTCCAGCCCTGCCGCGCGGATGGCCTTTTCCACCACCTGCGGGTCCGGTTCGGCAAGGCCGAGCAGGATATTGTCCCAGATCGTGCTGTCGAACAGCACCGCGTCCTGCCCGGAATAGACGATGCTCCGGCGCAGATGCGCGGCGGCATATTGGTCCATGGCGTGGCCATCGACCGTGACTGCGCCCTCGCTGGGCGCGACCATGCCCGAAAGAAGCTGGAGCATCGTCGATTTGCCCGACCCCGAACGCCCGATCAGCGCGATCTTCTCGCCCGGTTTGATGGCAATGGAAATATCGCGCAGGCTGGCCTCGCTCGCCTGCTCATAAGTGAAGCTCACGCCGCGTAGGCGGATATCGCCCTGAACCGCTTTACGTTGAATCGAAGGATCGGAAAGCTCGCGCTCCGGCTCGGTCGCCAGCAGAGTGGCAAGGCCCGCAAATTGCGCGAGGCTCTGATAGCCCTTTGAAATCATGGAAATGGCTGCTGAAACCGGCACCATCGCGCGCCCGGTGAGCAGCGTCACGGCGATCAGCGCGCCGGTCGTCATCGCCCCGGCCTTGATCTGGAACACGCCAATGATGATGACCATCACGGTCACAAGCTGCACCAGAAAGCCGGAGAGCGAACCGGGCAGATCGTTCCATTTGCGCGCGGTTCGCGTCGAAAGGCCGATATGGTCGGATACGATGTCCCACTGGCGCATGAAACGGCCTTCGGCCTGATTGGCCTTGATCGTCGTCAGCCCCTCGGCGACATCGACGACGAGATTATTACGCGCCTGCATCAACTTCGCCGCGCGCTTGCCGGAAAGCTTGCTGGCATAGGCGGCGATCGCGCCGACAAACACCATGCCTGCCGCGCCCAGAACCGGCCCCAGCATCGTCCAGCCGCCGATCATCGCGATCAGCGCCACAAAGGCAAAGAAATAGGGCACATCGACGAGGAAGGTAACGATCATCTGTGGCACCAGCAGCGCCAGCCCCTCGACATCGCGCAGCGCCGTCATGAGCGAACCGACATTGGCGTCACGCTTGCCGAGTCTGCCCTGAAGAAAGCTGGTCATCGCCCGGTGCTGGATCGCCTGACCCACGCGCACGCCCACCGCATCGACATAGCTGCCGCGCACATGCTTGAAGATGAACTCGAAGCACAGCACCAGCACTACGCCGGCCGACAGCGCCCAGAGCGATTCCATCGCCAGATTGGGCACCACCCGGTCATAGATGGCGCGCATATAAAGCGGGATCGCCAGCGCGCACAGGTTCATGAAGGCGGCGGCGACGAGCAACTGCGTCAGGCGCTTGCGTTCCGACAGGAACACGCCGAGCACCCACAGACGCGGGTTGCGGCGCACAAAATCGCGCTCTTCCTCGAAACCCATGCCGTTTTCCGGGTCGACATGGCCGCAGACGAGGAGGTCGCCGACGAGCATCTGTTGCAGCACGGCGCGCGGAAGCTGTTTCTCGCCATGAGAATCCAGCACCAGAACCGTGTCCCGGTCCGGCAATGCGGTGATGATGACAGCGCCACCATCGATCAGGGGCGCCAACATGGGCAGGTCGCCATCGAGCAGGCGGGCGAGCGGAACATGTTCCCAGCGCGCTTCCAACCCTGCGCGGGCAAGCGCTATGGGCGCGAAGCGAGGGTCGAGATCGCCATCGCCTACCGGCAGGGATGCTGTCAGCAAGTCACGGGTCGTCTGTTTGCCGCATTTGCCGCTCATCGCCTCAAGCGCCATCACCATCGGCAGCGGATCTATGATGCCATCCCAGGCATTTTCGGCTGCATCGCGCGATTTCAACAGCTTGTGCGAAAAATGCCCCACCAGACGATCCAGCAGGCTGCGTCCAGCCTCTTCACGGTGCGTCGTCATATTAAACCGGTCCTCAACAACATGGTTAAGGCATTAAACATTTATAAGGATAATGAATCGTAAACGTCGGTCCGGAATTCACGGGGACCAGCGCATATGCACTTTGTCGAACTTCGAGATCGCATCATCCGCGCCATGGGCGGCGCGAGCCTGTATGAAGGGGTTTCGAGCCGCGAAATGGCCGCCGCCTTTGCCGGACAGGTGAAGCTGGAAAGCACCGCGATCGAGGGCATCCGCCCGTGGAGCGCGCGCATCCGTACCGATAAATCCACGAATATCCTAAAGATTCTTGGTGGCGTTCTGCTGATCTTTGTCGCCTGGGCGACCCTTTTCCATGTCGACAAGGTGACGCGCGGCGGCGGCCGGGTGCTGCCTTCCGTGCAAAATCAGGTGGTTCAGCATCTCGAAGGCGGCATCGTCGAGAAGCTTCTCGTTCAGGAAGGCGAGCGCGTCCGCAAGGGACAGGTGCTCATGAACGTCACCAACCAGTTCACCTCCGCCGAGTTCGAAAATGCCCGCACCGATGTCGTCGCCAAGCGTATCACGCTCGCGCGCATGGATGCCGAAGTGGCGGGCGCGCGGGAGTTTCATGTGCCGGAGGATCTGGCCAGACAGGCGCCCGATATTGCCGCATCCGAAGAGGCGCTCTTCTATTCGCGCATCGCCCAGCGGGGACAGGAATCAGGCATCATCTCCGAACAGGCAAGCGCCAAGCGCGCCGAACTGGCGTCGCTCAATGCGCGGCTGGGCAATCTGCGCAACGAGGAAAAACTGATGATGGTCCAGCTCGATAAGCTGGAACGCGCCTATGAGGCCGAAGCCATTTCGGAGCGCGAAGTGCTCGACAAGCGCGCATCGCTGCTGTCCCTGCGCACGCGCATCGCCGATGTGCAGAACCAGATTCCCGCGACCCGCGCACAGTTGGCAGAAACCTCCGCCCGCCATGGTGAAGTGTGGACCAAGACGGTGCAGGACACCAAGGAAAAGGCCGCCGAGCTTCGCCTTGAGCTTTCCAAGGCCGGAGAATCGCTCGGTGCTTTTCGTGACAAGGCCAGGCGCGAGGAAATCCGCGCGCCGATGGACGGCATCGTCAACAAGCTGTTCGTGCAGACGGTGGGCGGCGTCATTCGCGGCGGCGATCCGCTGGTCGAGATCGTGCCGGTCGACAAGGTGGTGATGGTCGAGGCGCGCATCGCGCCCAAGGATCGCGGCAACATCTCCCCGGGCCTGCCCGCGACGATCAAGATTTCTGCTTATGATTCTGCAATATACGGAGGCCTCGAAGGCACGGTCGTCGATGTCTCACCCGACGTCATTCAGGACCAGAAGGGCGAGGTTTTCTACCGTGTGCGCCTGCGCGCCGATACGACCGATTTCGGCAAGGGCAAACCGGTCATCCCCGGCATGACGGCGGAAGTGAACATCCGTTCGGGCAAGCAGTCGATCATGGACTATATCCTCGGCCCCTTCATCCGCATCGGCGACAGCGCGCTGCGGGAGTGAGCTGACTTCCAAACGCCGCCATTGCACTGTCACACAGGGTCATTATATCGCGGCCTTTCCCTTGATGTGGCAGGAGCACGCATTTGAGCAAGGTTTTGGTGATTGGCGCCGGCGGCGTCGGTTCTGTGGCCGTTCACAAGATGGCGATGAACAGCGACATTTTTGCGGACATCACGCTGGCCAGCCGCACGCTTTCCAAATGCGATGCCATCGCCGCCTCGGTGAAGCAGCGCACGGGCGTTTCCATCAGGACCGCGCAAATCGACGCCGACGATATTGCCGCCACCACCACGCTGATACGCGAAATCGGCCCGAAACTGGTCGTCAACCTCGCCCTGCCCTATCAGGATCTGGCCATCATGGACGCCTGCCTCGCGGCGGGCGTGCATTATATGGACACGGCGAACTATGAGCCGCGTGATGACGCGCATTTCGAATATAGCTGGCAATGGGCCTATCAGGACCGCTTCGAGAAGGCCGGCTTAATGGCGCTGCTCGGCTCCGGCTTCGATCCCGGCGTCACCAGCGTTTTTGCCGCCTATCTGAAGAAGCATTATCTCGACTCCATCGAAACGCTCGACATTCTCGATTGCAACGGCGGCGACCATGGCCAGCATTTCGCCACCAATTTCAATCCGGAAATCAACATCCGCGAGGTGACCGCTCCCGCGCGGCACTGGGAGAATGGCGAATGGGTGACGACCCCTGCCCTCTCCCACAAGCAGAGCTTCGATTTCGAGGCTGTCGGCCCAAAGAACATGTATCTCATGTATCATGAGGAGCTGGAGAGCCTCGCGAAGTTCTTCCCGGAAATGCGCCGCATCCGCTTCTGGATGACGTTCGGCGACGCCTATCTCAAGCATCTCGAAGTTTTACAGAATGTCGGCATGACCCGGATCGATCCGGTCATCTATAATGGCCAGGAAATCATTCCGCTCCAGTTCCTGAAAGCCGTTCTGCCCGAACCCTCAACCCTGGGATCGACCACGAAGGGCAAGACCAATATCGGCGATATTGCAACTGGTCTTAAGAATGGACAGCAACACACTTATTATATTTATAATATTTGCGACCATGAAGACTGTTATGCCGAAACGGGCAATCAGGCCGTGAGCTATACCACCGGCGTTCCCGCGATGATCGGCGCCGCGATGATCCTCACCGGAGCATGGGCAGGCAGCGGCGTGTTCAACATGGAGCAGATGGACCCCGATCCGTTCATGGACATGCTGAACAAGCATGGCCTGCCATGGCAGGTGAAGGAACTGGCGAGGCCGCTGGACTTCTGATGGAAACACGCGCCGGAGACCCTGGAGCTTTTTCCCATTTCGGCCTCGGTCGCGTGCCCTCGCCTTCATTCGTGATAGACGAAGTGGCGGTGCGGCGGAATCTTTCGATATTGGCCGATGTCGGCAATCGCGCCGAAGTGAAGGTTCTCGCCGCCCTCAAGGCCTTTTCCATGTGGTCGCTGGGGCCGCTGGTGGCCGAATATCTTGATGGCGTATGCGCCTCCGGGCTGTATGAAGCGCGGCTGGGACGCGAGGAATATTCCGGCGAATATGGCGACAATGAAGTCGCCACCTATTGCGCGGGTTACAAGGCGGGCGATCTGCCGGACATTTGCGCGCTATCGGATCATATCATCTTCAATTCCCCCGGCCAGCATGCGCGGTTCAGGCCGATATTGGATCAGGCGCGAGCCGAAGGGCACGAGTTCGATGTGGGCCTGCGCATCAACCCGCTGCATGCGGAAGGCGAAGTGGCGAAATACGACCCCTGCCAGCCGCACAGCCGCCTCGGCTTTCCGGTCGACCAGCTTCGCGAAGAGCACCTTGCAGGCGTGGACGGCCTGCATTTTCACACGCTGTGCGAACAGGATTTCGCGCCGCTGGAGCGGACGTGGAATAGTCTAGAACCAATCTTAAACCCTTTCTTCAAACATATGAAATGGCTGAATTTTGGTGGCGGACATCACATCACCCGCGCCGATTATCAGCGCGAGGAACTGATCGAATTTCTGCGCCGGGTGAAAGAGCACACCCGCTGCCAGCTTTATCTCGAACCCGGAGAGGCGGTGGCGCTCGATGCGGGTATTCTCGTCGGCGAAATCCTCGACGTGATCGACAATGGCATGCCCGTCGCCATCACGGACATCTCGGCCACCTGCCATATGCCCGATGTAATCGAGGCGCCCTATCGCCCCGCCATGCTCGGCGAACAGGCGGATGGCCCCGCGACTCGGCTCGGTGGCCCTTCCTGCCTTGCGGGAGATATTATCGGCGATTACCGAATCGGTCCTTCCCCACGCCCCGGCCAGCGCATCGCCTTTCTCGATCAGGCCCATTATTCGATGGTCAAGACCAACACCTTCAACGGCGTCCCGCTGCCGTCCATCGTGCTGTGGAACTCCCAGACGGATGCGCTGAGAACGGTGCGCGCGTTCGACTATTCGGCCTACCGCGACCGCCTGTCCTGATCGCAAAGAAAAAGGGCGGCCCGCGCCGCCCTTCCCTGACCTAT
>CAYOZY010000060.1:8854-12620 GCA_964408525.1 uncultured Sphingobium sp.
CAAAACCGACGAATTACGGGCCAGTCGGACGTTCAGCTATGACGAATTCAAGCGCCGCTTGTCCTGAAACCGCGCTACATGTTTTTTTAAGCGAACCGCTTTACACCCCCGGCCTCAAGCCATATATCGGCGTTCCGCTGCCCCATGGGACTTCCACCGCAAGGCAGCTTGTTTTGGCTAATACCCATGGAGGTCCCTTGAATTGCACAAGCACCATAGCGCGCTGGGGGTAGCTTCGTCCCTCAAACCGGCAGCACCGGTAACGCTCATTCGTCCGCAGGCAGCCCGCCGCGCCGCCCGGTTCTTCGTCGAGAAGTTTCCGGGGCGCTCGCTCTATGCCGTCAAGGCGAACCCTTCGCCCGACCTGCTCCGCACCCTGTGGGACGCCGGCATCACCCATTATGATGTCGCCTCCATTGCTGAAGTGCGCATGGTTGCGGAAATATTGCCCGAAGCGAAGCTGTGCTTCATGCACCCGGTGAAGGCCGAGGAAGCGATCGTCGAGGCCTATCATATCCATGGCGTGCGCACCTTCTCGCTCGACACCATGGACGAGCTGGCCAAGATCATGCGCGTGACCGGCAATGCGACCGACCTTGAGCTGTGCGTGCGCCTGCGCGTTTCCTCCGAACATAGCGAGCTGAGCCTTGCGTCCAAATTCGGAGCGGAACTGGGCGAAGTGCGCGAACTGCTGATGGCGACCCGTCAGGCCGCCGATGCGCTGGGCATCTGCTTTCATGTCGGCAGCCAGGCGATGTCGCCCCATGCCTATACCCAGGCGATCGAGCGTGTCCGCGCCGCCATTGTCGATGCCTCGGTCACGGTCGACATCATCGATGTTGGCGGTGGCTTTCCCTCGGTCTATCCCGGCATGGAGCCTCCAGCGCTGGAGCTGTATTTCGACGCAATCCACCGGGCGGTTGAAAGCCTGCCGGTCAGCTACTCGTCCGAGCTGTGGTGCGAGCCGGGGCGCGCGCTTGCCGCCGAATACAGCTCGCTGGTCGTGCGTGTCGAGCGCCGTCGCGGCGACGAACTCTATATCAACGACGGCGCCTATGGCGCGCTGTTCGATGCCGCGCATATCGGCTGGCGCTTTCCGGTCGAACTGCTGCGCAAGGATCCGAGCAAGGCGGAATTGACTCCTTTCAGCTTCTACGGCCCGACTGTTGCCCGCCGACATAGAGGCTGGCGATTATATCGAGATCGGCATGCTCGGCGCCTATGGCTGCGCGATGCGCACCGCATTTAATGGCTTCACGGCGGAAACGCTGGTTGCGGTCGACGATGCGCCGATGGCAAGCATGTATGACGAGAGCATAGTCGTCCCCATGCGCGTCCATGCCGGCGGCAATGTCGTGAAAATCGGCCAGTAAACGTCAGCCGGCGCTCAACTCCGCACTTTCGCGGGGGCGGATTGACACTTACCGCAATGCAAGCCAGTCTCCCCCTGCTCACAGGAGGGGGTAGACATGGCTATATCCTATAATATGCTCGCGCCCGCAGCGGCGCTGGTGGTCTGGTCGCTGATCGTGCTGATCTGGATGGCCGCCACGCGTTTCGGCGCATTCAAGGTCGCGGGCATTTCGCTGTCGAAAGTGCCTCCGGGCGGTCGCGGGCAGAATCTCGAAGGCGTGCTGCCCGATCCGGTGAACTGGCCCGCACACAATTATGCGCATCTGATGGAGCAGCCGACGATCTTCTATCCGACGATCGTCATGCTGGCATTGCTGGGACAAGGGACAGCATTGAACGTGGCGCTCGCATGGGCCTATGTCGGCTTCCGCATCGCCCACAGCCTGTGGCAGATCAAGATCAATACGGTCGCCGTGCGCTTTCCGCTGTTTCTGGTTTCGACCGTGATTCTCGCCATATTGGCGGGGAATGTGTTGATGGCGGCGTTCAAACTCGCGTGAGGCTATAGACTCTTATTGTAAGGTCGCGCTGCCATCGCGCGCGGCGAGCGTGAAGAATTGCATGAGCTGGATCGTGCGTTCGAGGCGCTCGTCGACGCTATTCGCTTCCAGAAGCGATTGCTTGGAAGCAACATCGAACGGCGCGACCTGCGCGATGCCGTTGAGCAGCGCGATGTCGTCGAGCCGGGAAACCGCCGACCAGTCCACGACATAGCCGAGATGATCGGCAAAGCGCCGCGCCTCTATCTCAAGCGCAGCCCGCGCCGCCGGGGCGAGCGCTGTCCCATCCGCCAGATGATCGTGCGTTTCCAGCTCCGCCTCAACCTGCCGGAACGGGGTAGCGACATCCAGTTCGCGCAGAATATGAAAGCGGGCAACCCCTTCGAGCACGATGTTGTAACAGCCATCGTCCAGCGCCTCGCACTGTGTGATCCGTCCCAGACACCCCATATCATATAGCTTCGGATTGATCCCGTTTTCGCAGGGCTGGATCATTCCGATCATCTGGTCGCGCGCCAGCGCATCGCTCACCAGCGCCCGATAGCGCGGCTCGAATATATGCAGCGGCAGTTGCCCGCCGGGAAACAGCAGCGCCCCGGCAAGGGGAAAGAGCGATATGCGTTGCCCGGTCATGCTCATCCCCTTCCCAGCCTCAGGTGAACAATATCGCGGAAAGCCGCCGCCGCTGGGCCGAAACCCACTGGTCTTCCAGACCGACCGCTTCGAACAACTGAAGCAATCGCGCGCGCGCCGCGCCTTCGTTCCACCCACGGTCGAGCGCGATCATGTCCAGCAGCACATCGGCGGCCTTGTCTCGCTCTCCATTGGCGATCAGCCCGTTGGCCAGCTCGAAACGCGCCTCCTGATCATCGGGATTGGCCGCCACACGCGCCTCTATCGCGGAGAGATCTTGCACCGGCCCGGCTTCCCGCGCAAGAGCCAGCGCTGCCCTCGCCCGCTCCAGCCCGGCATCCTTCGCCTGATCCTCCAGCGCGCCCTCCAGCACCGCCTGCGCCTCATCCAGACGCCCAAGCGCCACCAGCGCCCTCGCCTGCCCCGCAATGACCGCCGCATTGCCCGGCGCCATATCGGCTATCTGGGTGAAGACGGAAAGAGCGCGCTCGGCATCGCCCTCCTCCAGAACCTGCTCGCCCATCGCTACCAACGGCGCGATTTCGGCGGCCTGCGCCTTTTCATCGGACTCGACGGGAAGCTGCGCCAAGATCTGGTCGAGCATCTGCTTAAGCTGGCTTTCGGTCCGCGCCTGGCTGAGATCGGCGACCGGCTGGCCCTGAAACACCGCATAGACGGTCGGAATCGACTGAACCCGGAATTGTGCCGCAATAAAGCGGTTCTCATCGACATTGACCTTGACGAGCTTCACGCCCTTCGCCGCATAATCGGCGCACACTTTTTCGATGACCGGCGCGAGTTGCTTGCACGGGCCGCACCACTCCGCCCAGAAATCGACGACGACGACGGAGTTGCGCGAGGGATCGACCACGTCGCGCTTGAAGTCCTCCACCGCCTGCCTGTCCGCTTCGCTTAACCCAAGGGTTGCCACAACCTGCTCTCCCAGTGACCTACACCCCGCCATCCTCGTGCGAAGGCGGAGCCTGCAAAGCTCCTATTTGGGGCGTGTTGGCGCGGGGCGCAACCGTCTGCAACCAATGTTTGCGCATTATCGCAAAAGGGACTTGCCCGCTGCCCGCGCCGATGCTAGGTGCCCCGCTCACCCGCCGGAAGGAGTACGAGTTGCCCCTTTCCCGGCCGCCAGAGCGGGCGTAGCTCAGGGGTAGAGCACAACCTTGCCAAGGTTGGGGTCGAGGGTTCGAATCCCTTCGCCCGCTCCA
>CAYOZY010000061.1:0-12590 GCA_964408525.1 uncultured Sphingobium sp.
CCGCGCAGCAATGTCGCATAATGGCCGGACATCGGCGCACCGATCAGCAGCTTCGGCCTGCCCTTGGGCGCGGCATCGACGATGAAATGCTTGAGCTGACCGAAATCCTTGCGCGCCTCGATAACCTCGCGAACCGGAAGCTCCTTGCCGTCCACAACGGTCGTATCGAGACCGAATTTCGGCTTTCCCCTCGTGGCGGACGCATGCGCGAACACTTCGAGCGCCGATGCCAAAATCGGTCCGCCACCGAAATAGGCAAGCGGATTGGCCGGGTTTGTAAGCATCTGCGCGCCCGCATTAGCCATAGCGCTGGCACCGGCCAGCAGGCTCCGCTGAAGTTCATATGCGCTGTATAGCATTATGGTTGACCCTCGGACTTTAGAATCAACGGATAGCATAGCGACAATATCTTGTCAGGTTATTATCGCAGTGCACAATTTTCACGGAACACACATATATCCCTTCATATTATGCGCTGCCCCGGCACAGTCTGCATTGAGCCGATCGCCTGCGCCTGCTAAGCGCCAGTCATGTCAGCCCCCCACGCAAACGACGGCAAGAGCAGGACATCCCTGGCGAGCCTGAAAACCATTGCCGCCATGGCCAGAAAATATCCTTTTCGCCTACTGGCGGCAGCCCTTTCCCTCGTTTGCGCGTCGGCGGCGACGCTCGCCATTCCCAGCGGCTTCAAGCTGGTCATAGACAAGGGCTTCAGCGCGGGCGGCGATCCGGCTGACATTGGTCACTGGTTTGAATATCTGCTGATGATCGTCGTCATCCTTGCGGTCGCCAGCGCCCTGCGTTTCTTTTTCGTGTCCTGGCTGGGCGAGCGCGTCGTCGCGGATATGCGGATTGCAGTGCAGCAAAATCTGCTCCGTCAGCCGCCGAGCTTCTTCGAGGAAAACCGTCCCTCCGAAATCGCCGCGCGGATGACGGCGGACACCGCGATCATCGAGCAGATCGTGGGAACGACCGTTTCGGTGGCGCTGCGCAACCTGCTCACCGGGGTAGGCGGCGTCCTCTATCTCTTCACCATCGCACCCAAGCTGACGGCCTTCCTGCTTCTCGGCATCCCATTGATATTATTGCCGATCCTCTTTCTCGGACGCCGCCTGAGAAAATTGTCGCGCCAGAGTCAGGACCGGCTGGCCGATGTCGGCAGCAACACCGCCGAAGTGCTCGGCGCGATGCGCATAGTCCAGGCATTCGGACAGGAAGCGCGCGAAGCCATGCGCTTCGCCGACACGGTGGATCGGGGGTTCAAGACCGCGATACACCGCATATCCCTGCGCTCGTTCATGACGGCAATCGCCATCTTCCTGATCTTCGGCTCGATCACGCTGGTGATGTGGCAGGGCGCGGTCGATGTTTCCACGGGTAAGATCAGCGGCGGCAGCATCGCAGCGTTCGTCCTTACTGGCGGCCTTGTAGCGGGTGCGTTCGGCGCATTGTCCGAAAGCTGGGGCGACCTGCTGCGCGGTGCGGGCGCGGCGAGCCGCCTCGAAGAGCTGCTTCGCGTGGAACCTGCCATCGCGCCCATAGCAAACTGCACCAGCATAGGCGATACGGACAAGGGCGTCCGCGTCGAGTTCGATCATGTCGCATTTCGCTATCCTTCGCGACCGGAAACGGCAGCGCTGGACGATTTCTGCCTTGATATAAAACCCGGAGAGAGGCTGGCGCTGGTCGGCCCGTCCGGCGCGGGTAAATCGACCGTGCTCCAGCTCGTCCTGCGCTTTTATGACCCGCAGCGCGGAGCCATCCGCCTCAACGGCGTCGCCTTGCCGGAGGCCGACCCGGCGCAAATGCGCAGCCTGATGGCGCTGGTACCTCAGGAAACGGTGATATTCGCAGCTTCGGCGCGTGACAATCTCCGCTATGGCAGATGGGACGCCAGCGACGCGCAGATATGGGAAGCGGCAAAGGCCGCCAATGCCGAGCAGTTTCTGCGCGATCTGCCACAGGGGCTGGACACGTTCCTGGGCGAAAATGGCGCCCGCCTGTCAGGCGGACAGCGGCAACGCATTGCGATTGCGCGCGCGCTGTTGCGCGATGCCCCCATCCTCCTTCTCGACGAAGCAACATCCGCGCTCGATACCGAATCCGAACGCCTTGTGCAGCAGGCGCTGGACCGGCTGATGGAAGGGCGAACCACCATCGTCATCGCGCATCGCCTGTCGACCATCCGCGCGGCGGATCGCATCATCGTGATGGACAAGGGGCGGATAGCGGAAGAAGGCGCGCATTCGGCGCTAATCGCCCAATCGGGCCTTTATGCAAAACTGGCCGGGGTGCAGGGCGACGCCGGTGGCGTTCTCGATGAGGTGCCCGGGGGAACGCCTTAGCGGTAATCGGCGAAGCCTGACTGGCTTTGCGTCGCTTCGTCTATTCGCTCATGCGCATGATATGATCGTAAATCGCCCTGTGCAGCGGGCTTTCGAATACGCAACCCGCCTCATGCGATTTGGTCCATACCACTTTGGCACGGCGCCCCTCGAAACCGGAGAACATGATCCATACCGTCATTCCGGGTTTGAGGCTGACAAAGCTCTGAAGCCGGAAGCCGGTTTCCGACAGATCCGAGACACGACTCGTGAACCACGTCTCGCCGGGACGACGCAGCTTGACGCCGATCAGAACGGTATGCCGCGCAGCACCGCGCGCGGTCTCCTCTACGATGGGCGGCTTTTGCACGAATGTCATAACAGATCGCATACCTCTCGATCTCACCCGCGTAGCAAAGCATCGTAATGAATTGGTTAAGCCGGGCGCCCGGAGATCGCGCCAGCGTATTGCCTTGTCGTGCATGGCGGCGGTTAACGGCGTTCATTTCATTGAAATAAAAAGAGAAAAACCGAATGGCCGTAGCATATCAAAAAAGGGGGCCGAAGCCCCCTTTTCTCAAACCGTTCGACGAGCGGGCAGCGAAACGACGCCGCTCCGCCCTATATCAGAAATTAGCGTAGTTCTCGTTGCCGACAAAGCCCAGCTTGGTGACTTTTGACTGCTTGATGATAGCAAGCACCTCGTCAACAGTGACATATCTCGTCTGCCGGTCCGGCTGGAACTGCAATTCCGGCTCTACGGGCAGCGCCATCGACGCCTTGAGATACTGGCGCAAGGTCAGCTTGTCGATCGGAATGCCATTCCAGGTCACAATGCCCGCGGCGTCGATCGCCACCTTATTCTTCACCGGGTCCACCGCGTCGGGCGGAGGATTGTTCGCATTGTTGGGCAGATCGATCTTCACCGCGTGGGTCTGGATCGGAATGGTGATGATGAACATGATGAGGAGAACGAGCATGACGTCGATCAACGGCGTCGTGTTCATTTCCATCATCGGCTCACCATCGTCGTTACCGCCGCTCATGGCCATGGTCTAAAACTCCTACGAAACGCGATTACAGACGCTGGACTTTGATGTCACCCGGATCCGGCTGCGAAATAAAGCCAACCTTCGGGAAACCAGCCATCTGCATGATGTAGATTGTGCCGCCGATGCAGCGATAGGGCGTGTTGATATCGCCGCGGATATGCACTTCCGGCAGATCCTCCAGCGTCAGGTTATTGACGCCGCCCGCCTTCTCAATATCCTTCTTCAGCTTCGCGACCGCCTTGTCGAGGAGTTCGCTCGAATTGACCTTGGTCATATTCCAGTAAACCTCGCACGCGCCCTTTGCATCGTTCGTAATGGAGAGGGAAACATTTTCCGGCTTCGTCGTGGTCGGTTCGAACGCCACCTTGGGCAACTTCAGATCAATCGTCTGAACCACGACCGGAACCGCGATCAGGAAGATGATGAGAAGCACCAGCATGACATCGACCAGCGGAGTCGTGTTGATATCGGACATCGGCTTTTCATCGCCGCCCTCTGATCCAACGCTCATTGCCATCGATTAATTCCTAAATTCTATGATGTTCATTCGCGGTCAGCGGTGGCGCGCTAGTCGCGGCGCCACCGTTTATCCGCCATCAGGCCTTGGCGGGAGCCGCAGCAGGACGCGCAGCCGCAGTCGGCGCGGCAGCGGCGGACGGGCGAACCTGGCCACCCGAAACCATATAGCCGAGCAGATCGACCGAGAAGCCGTTCAGGTCTTCGGAGATCGACTTGTTGCGACGCTGCAGCCAGTTATAGGCAAGCACCGCGGGGACCGCGACGACGAGGCCGAGCGCGGTCATGATGAGCGCTTCACCGACGGGACCGGCGACGGTGTCGATCGATGCCTGACCGGACGCGCCGATCTTGATGAGCGCGCGATAGATGCCGATAACCGTGCCGAACAGACCGATGAACGGTGCGGTCGCGCCGACGGTCGCGAGGAACGCCAGGCCGCCGTTGAGCTTCGAGTTGATCGATGCTTCCGAACGGGCGAGCGAGCCGTGCATCCAGTCATGCGCTTCGACCGGATCGGTCAGCTTGCCATGCTGTTCCTGCGCGGCAAGGCCGTCATCGACGAGCTGCTTATAGGCGGTGTTCTTTTCGAGCTTCGCGCCCGCTTCCTTGAGCGAAGGCGCACGCCAGAAAGAGGCCTTCACCTTCTTGCCCTGGCTGATGATCTTCTGCTGCTCGATCAGCTTGGTGAAGAGGATGTAGAAAGAAACCACCGACATCAGAACGAGGATGGCGAAAACGGACTGCGAAATGATGCCGCCCTCTTCAAGCGCGGCCTTGAGGCCGTAGGGGTTTTCCTCAACTTTGGGCGCGGCAGCCGCTGCGATAGAGATCAACATTGTATTACTTCCCTCTCAAAACAGAATGTCACTAAAATCAAGCCGGGTCAGGATGCCGAATTAGCGTCCTTGCCAGACCAAAAATCACTCAGGGATACGCCAGACGAAACGACTGGAGAATGTATCCGTCATCGGATTGCCATCCGTGCCAACCGCGGGCTTGAATCTCGCACGACGCATTAACAGACGGCAAGCTTCCGCATCCAGATCGCCATGCCCGCTCGACGAGGTGACGGTGCAATTGGTTGCCTTTCCATCCGTACCGATGTCGATACGCACACCAACGGTGCCCGAACGCTCTTCGCGCAGAGCGCGGCTCGGATAGTCGTCCGACGTAACCCAGCTACCCGGATTGCCACGCGGCGATGCCTTGGTGGCGGGACGTGGCGGCGGCGGCGCCGGAGTGGGGATCGGGACTGCAACCGGAACAGGGCGCGGCGCCGTCTCGACCACGGGAGCAACGACCGTCGTTTTGACGATGGGCGGCGGCGCGACAACCGGCGGCGGCGGCACATCGGCGGGCTTGGGCGGCGGCGGCGGCGGCTCATCCGGTGGCGGCGGTTCTTCCTTTACATCGATAACGTTGAGCTGTTCTGCCGCCTTCTTGACATATTTCATGCCGAGGCCGGACACAAAAGCATAACCCAAAACGACGTGAATCAGGGCAACGATAATGATCGAGATCGTACGACTCGATGCTTCCGAGTGGTCAGCGTAGGCCATTCAGCAACGACACTCCTTAAAACTCAAACTTCTTATAAAAAGCGACTACCGTTTTTTGGGGCCAGAAAACACATGACGATGGTCACGCGCTTCAGGCCCCGTTTAACTCTGTGTGTTTATTTTCTCGGCCTTCCTATCGCGCTGTGCCAAAGGACGCAAACGCTTTATGAGAGAATGAATGGAGATCATACGAGATTTCGTGAGAAAGCTTGCATGTGACAATCATGTTACACATGGGAAGAGAGCGAAATGAGGACGGATATAAAGCGGCTTCGCCCCTCAATTATGAGTTTTAAGATACTGATATTAAACATATTTATTTTCAATTTGGCAATGATTTGGGGTGGACCGGCAATTGCGGCCCCATCCGAATCGCAGCCACGCGCCGTTCTCGCTTATGCTGATGTGGCGGACCTGGCCGATGCCGCGCCTCTTGTTGCCAAGGCCCGCATAGTTTCGCTCAAGACGGTCCGTCTCCCGGCAAGCGACACCGATTCCCTAGCGGAAAATTATATATTGGTCCGGGCGGAAGTCCTGTCGCTGATTCGCGGCGACACGGGAATTTCGCCCAAAGTCGAATTTCTCATTTTCCCGCCTGCCGTGAAGCTCAAACGCAAGCAGTCCGTCCTCCTTTTCGCGCTTCCGGGCGGAAAGCCGGGACATATCCGGCTCGTTTCCCGCAATGCGTTGCAGCCCTGGACCGGAGAGCTTGAGGCGACGACGCGCTCGTTGGTCGGAGAGCTTTTGACGGCGGATGCGCCGCCGGCCGTCATTGCCGTGGGCGATGCCTTTCATATAGCAGGCACGGTCGCGGGTGAGGGAGAAACCCAGATCTTCCTGAAAACCGCAACTGGCGCTCCCGTCTCCCTCTCTGTCCTCCACCGGCCGGGAGAGGCTCCGCGCTGGGGCGTAGCGCTGGGGGAAATCGTAGACGACACAGCGGTTTCCCCTGCGCGGGGAACGCTGCTCTGGTATCGGCTGGCCTGTGCTCTTCCCCCCGCCCTTCCCCCGGCGTCTACGCGCTCGCTCGCGCTGAACGACGCGGAAGCCGCGGCGCGCGATTACCGATTCGTGCTGGAAAGCCTTGGCAGGTGCGGCCGCACATTGTAGCGGGTCTGCGCAGTCCGTCATAACGAACCTACAGGGAATGAAGATGGAAGATCAGCTTCCGATGCGCGTGGCAATCGTCGGTTTGGGAACGGTAGGCACGGGCGTGATCCGTCTGCTGGACGCCAACCGGGAGCTGATCGCGCGCCGCGCCGGCCGGCCGATAGAGATAAGGGCCGTTTCCGCGCGGGAGCGGAGCAAGGATCGCGGTTTCGACCTGGATCGCTTTCTCTGGGTCGATGACATGAGGGATCTGGCGCATCGCGACGATATCGATGTGGTGGTGGAACTGATCGGCGGGTCGGACGGCCCCGCCCTTGCGCTCGCGCGGGCGGCGCTGGGCGCGGGCAAGCCGCTGGTCACGGCCAACAAGGCGATGCTCGCGCACCACGGGCTTGCCTTGGCCGAACTGGCCGAGCAGGCGGGGATCCCGCTCAAATATGAAGCGGCGGTCGCGGGCGGCATCCCGGTCATCAAAGGGCTGCGCGAAGGCGCCGCCGCCAACGAGATCAGCCGGGTGTGCGGCATATTGAACGGCACCTGCAACTATATCCTGACGACGATGGAGAGAGAAGGCCGCGGATTCGACGACGTGCTGAAAGAAGCGCAGCAGCTTGGCTATGCCGAAGCCGATCCCAGCTTCGACATTGACGGCATAGATGCCGCGCACAAGCTTTCGATTCTCGCCAGCCTCGCCTTCGGCACCCAGATCGACTTCGGTGCGGTCGATGTCGACGGCATCCGCCATGTGAGCGCGGCGGACATAAACGAGGCGGGCGCTCTTGGATATCGCGTCCGCCTGATCGGACTAGCCGAAAATGGAGAGGGAGGCCTGTTCCAGCGGGTTCACCCCACCCTCGTGCCGCTGGCCCACCCGCTCGCTCATGTGGAAGGGTCGCTCAATGCCGTGATGGCCGAAGGAAATTTCGTCGGCAGCCTGTTCTTTCAGGGCGCGGGCGCGGGCGAAGGCCCGACCGCTTCGGCCGTGGTGGCGGACCTCATAGATATCGCGCGAGACGAATATGGCGACCCCTTCGCCATGCAGATCGGCCATCTTTCCTGCCAGCCGAAGGCGGATGCAGGCACGCGATCGGGCCGCATCTACATGCGCTTCATCGTGCGCGACCGCCTGGGCGTGCTGGCCGAAATCGCGGCGGCGATGCGGGATGCCGGCGTTTCCATCGAAAGCGTGATCCAGCGTGGAGCCAATGAGGACGGGTCCGTCATGGTCGTGGTGGTTACGCATGATACGGCGGAAAGCGCGATCAACCAGACGCTGGACCGGCTGAGCGGTTCGGACTCCATGCTGGCCAAACCCATGGTCATGCACATTCTCGACTGACGCGAGGACCATTAACCCTGAAAGCGCAAGTGCGGCTCTCGACAAGGAAGCCGCCTGCCAGTATCGGGGCGGGCATAAAGTTCATCGGAAGGACAAATGGAATGGCAGTGCAGGCTAGTTCGGTTCTAGATCGCGTTCTCGTTCTGGAAATGGTTCGCGTGACCGAAGCGGCCGCCATCGCCGCATCGCGCCTTGTTGGCCGGGGCGACGAAAAGGCAGCGGATGCGGCCGCCGTCGAGGCGATGCGCATGGCCTTCAACGATCTTTACATGGACGGCACCGTCGTCATCGGCGAAGGCGAGCGCGACGAAGCGCCCATGCTCTATATCGGTGAGAAGGTCGGCGGCGCCATCGGCAAAGGCCCCAGAATCGACATCGCGCTCGATCCGCTCGAAGGCACGACCATCACCGCCAAGGCGGGTCCCAACGCGCTGGCGGTGCTTGCCGCGGCGGAAGAGGGCGGCCTGCTCAATGCGCCGGACGTCTATATGGACAAGCTGGCGATCGGACCAGGCTATCCCGAAGGCATCATCGACCTTGCCAAATCGCCCAGCGAAAATGTGTTTGCCCTCGCAAAGGCAAAGGGCGTGAAGCCCGATGAGATCATCGTCTGCGTGCTGGATCGTCCGCGCCACGAAAAGCTGATCGCCGAGCTGCGCTCCATCGGTTGTGGCATCATGCTGATCCCCGATGGCGATGTCGCGGGCGTGATCGCCACGACCAACCCGGAAACAACGATCGACATGTATATGGGATCGGGCGGCGCGCCGGAGGGCGTGCTGGCCTGCGCTGCGCTGCGCTGCGTCGGTGGCCAGTTCAAGGGCCGCCTGCTTTTCCGCAACGACGACGAAAAGGCGCGCGCCCGCAAGTGGGGCATTGCCGATCTCGACAAGATCTATGACCTCAAGGAGCTGGCGAAGGGCGACTGCATCTTCGCAGCGACCGGCGTGACGGACGGCTCGCTGCTGCGCGGCGTCAAGCGCATGCCCGGCGGCCTGATGACCACCGACAGCGTGGTGATGCGCGCTTCCTCCGGCACTGTGCGCTGGATCAAGGGCGAGCATCGCGGCGACAAGAAGGACAAGTAACACTTCTTCCCCGGCCACGAGCCGCTCAGGCAGGTCCAAGCTCGGTCATGGGGCGATCAAACTCCTTGCGCGCTGCGTGAGGCGGGCTAGGGTCAGAAGCCATGATCCCTATCCGCCAAATTCCAACCTCGATCATCGGCCAGACCTGGGTGTGGCGGGGTGAGCGCGCCGGAGCATCGACGGACGATGCCCTGCACCCCGACGATCTCGTGACACAGCTCCTGCTCGCGCGCGGCTGCCCGCGCGAGGAGATCGAAAGCCACCGCTCACCCACGATCCGGCATTTCATGCCCGATCCGTCGGTGTTTCAGGATATGGACGCCGCCGCAAGCCGCCTCGCCAATGCCGTCCAGAGCGGCGAGCGCGTCACCATCTATGGCGACTATGATGTCGATGGCGCTACCAGTGCCGCGCTGCTTATCCGCCTCCTGCGCGATCTGGGGCTTGAGGCGGGCTATTATATCCCGGACAGGCTGATGGAGGGCTATGGCCCTAGCGGCGAAGCGCTGGTACGGCTGGCGCAGGCAGGGTCTTCGCTGATCGTCACGGTCGATTGCGGCGCCATGGCGTTCGATGCACTGGCGATGGCGAAGGCCGCCGGGGTCGATGTAATCGTCGTCGATCATCATAAATGCGCAACCACCTTGCCCGAAGCCTTCGCGCTGGTGAACCCCAACCGGCTCGACGAGAGCGCCGAAGGCGCCGCGCACGGACATCTGGCAGCGGTGGGAGTCGCCTTCCTGCTTGGCGCGGCGCTGATCCGGGAATTGCGGATGCGCGGCTGGTTTGCGAGCCGACCGGAACCGCGCCTCATGGAACTGCTCGATCTGGTTGCGCTCGGCACCGTCGCCGATGTCGCGCAACTGCGCGGCCTCAATCGCGCCTTTGTGGCCCAGGGGTTGAAGATGATGGCGCAGCAGCGAAATATCGGCCTTGTTGCCCTCGCGCAGGCAAGCCGCCTCACCCGCGATCCGCTGTGCCATGATCTGGGCTTCGCACTCGGCCCGCGCATCAATGCGGGTGGACGCGTCGGCAAGTCGGACCTCGGCGTGCGCCTGTTGACAACGCAGGACGCCGAAGAGGCGCGCGAAATCGCGGCGGAACTGGACAGACTGAACGAAGAACGGCGCGCGGTAGAGGCCATAGTGCAGGAGGAGGCCGAAGGACTTGCCGCCGGGCAGGCGAACCGGGCCGTGCTGCTGGTGGCGCAACGGGGCTGGCACCCCGGCGTGATCGGCATCGTCGCCGGGCGGCTAAAGGAGAAATTCGCGCGCCCCACGCTGGTTGTCGCGACCGACGAATACGGTATTGGCAAAGGCTCCGGGCGCTCGATCAGCGGTGTCGATCTCGGAGCCGCCGTGCTGGCCGCCAGGGACAGCGGCTTGCTGACGGCGGGCGGCGGTCATGCCATGGCGGCTGGGCTTACGGTATCAGCCGATCAAATCGAAGCGCTGCACGATTTTCTCGACGAACGGCTGGCAGGGCCGGTGGCACGGGCGAGCGAGGAACGCACCCTCCCCCTCGATGCGCTGCTCAGCCCGCGCGGCGTTAACCCCGATCTTGTCGGCAAGCTCGACGAGGCCGGCCCCTATGGCGTCGGCTGGCCCTCCCCACGCGTTGCCACCGGGCCGGTGCGTATCGTCAAATCCGACATAGTCGGCAGCGGCCATGTGCGCCTCGTCATTTCGGGAGGAGACGGCGCCTCGCTCAAGGCCGTGGCCTTTCGTCAGGCGGACACGGCGCTGGGGCAAGCACTGCTTCGGGGCGGAAGGGACCGGCGGCTATGGCTGGCGGGGCGCGCCAAGGTGGACGAATGGGGGGGCGGGCGCAGCGCGGAACTGCATCTCGACGATGCTGCCTGGGCCGATTGATTTTATCCCCCATCAGGCGCAATAATTGGCGCATTGTGGGGTTGACCCGTCCCCCACTTCCCCCTAATGCCGCCTTCGCTTCGCCCGCGCGGATTTTCCCCGGTGCATGTGGCCCCTTCGTCTAGCGGTCAGGACGCGGCCCTTTCACGGCTGAAACACGGGTTCGATTCCCGTAGGGGTCACCATGTTTTTCAACCACTTAAGTGAAGCGTGGCCAGCCAAATTCGCTTTTTCGGTAATGGTTCGGTTATATAGCGGTGTTTCGGTCACTGCGAGTGTGATCGGTCGGCCGCTGTCATTAAGTGGGTGTGCATACCGTGCGGCTTTCAGCGTTTTCCGAACGAGCCTGCCAAAATATTTTTGCGTCAGCGGTTGCGAATTAGGTCAGCGTTTTGGGCGGAAAGTGACGATTTTCTGCCGAACACAGGGCGTTGACTTAATTATTTCGGGAGCGGAATTGCGTCAGCGTTGGGTCAATGCGGGTTGCAAAACTGCTACTCCGGCGCGTCGGATGCTGAGGTTGGACGAGAATTTGAGCGTCAGGTGTCGTAAATAGTTTTCCGCAGCATCGACAGGCAGCGGACATCTATCGCCGCGCCAGCCTCTCGCTCCATGATATCGAATGCCTGTTCGTGCGAAAGCGCCGAACGGTAAGGACGATCAGCTGTCAGCGCGTCGAAGAAATCGCACACGGTGATTATCCGCGCTTCGATCGCCAACAGGTTTTCATCGAGCCCAAGTGGATATCCCTTGCCGTCCAGCCGTTCGTGATGGGATGCGGCAATCATAGCCATCTCGCGCAACGGCGCTATCCGGCCGAGAATTTCGGCGGTCTGTGCCGCATGGCCGCGCATCACCGCCCATTCATGGTCGTCTAACCTGCCAGGCTTTTCCAGAATGCTGCTGCTTACGCCGAGCTTGCCGACATCGTGAAGCACGGCAGCCCGCTTCAACGAACGTAGCTGGGCGAGATCAAGACCCATGGCGCCGCCTACTCGCGCCGCATAGTCGCCGACGCGTTCGCTATGTCCGAAGGTATAGGGGCTCTTGGCGTCGATCACCTGACCGAAAGCCGCGGCGATCGCATCCATATAGTCTTCATCGACCACCAACTGACTGTCTTCCGGTAAGTCACCTAGAACGTCGCTGCTGAGGTCGCCATCGCGCAGCATGCTCCAGAACTGATCGGCCGAGGTCAACCGCGCAAACGTTCCACACAGTTCGGGGTCCAGCCATATGCTGGAAAGCCTTGCCACTTCGGCGCGTGCGGCTTCGGCCCCGGCATTGGTGAAGAACACCTCCGCAATCTGGGCAAGCAGAGCGATCCGGGAAGCGAGAGGAATGGCATGCCCCCTCAGCGCGGCCGGCTTGCCGCTCCCATCCCAATGTTCGTCCAGTGAGTAAATGCCTTGGGACACTGTCTCGGGGAAGCGCAACAGCCGGGCAATTTCCGCGCCACGCGTGCAGCGGGTTTCTATCAGCGAACGCGCCAGATCAGGCCCGTTCTTGAAGATATTCAAAATGGCCTTTGATCGTTTCGCGATAGTCTCGCCCTGTCCGGTCTTTGCCAGCACAAAACGAAGGGCAGGCCCGATGCCATCGCCGATTAACTTATAATCATGTTTGAAGCTGCGGTCGTCAGTGAGATATATTTCCGCCACCCGCGCCGCATTGCTGTAACCGTCAGCCGATGGCCGACTTTTCACCGTTGTGATCGCCCGCGATAAG
>CAYOZY010000062.1:0-4115 GCA_964408525.1 uncultured Sphingobium sp.
CCAACTCCTATAACAGAAATACTCCTTAACCGTGCCGATCACCTGAAGGCCAGCGACATAGGTGAAGATGTTGGAACCGGCGCAGCGCTCGACATAGACCTTGTCGAAAATGTTAGAGCCATTGATCGCAAAGCGCCAGCCCGGAAGGTCATAGTGCACAATCGCATCGAACAGCGTCGCCGACTCGCTGGTATAAACTACCGGGTTGAAGGGGCCGGGCAGGCTGCCCGCGCTGCCGCTGGTGTAGCGTCCGCCAAAGCCGATGCCGAGACCTCCCAGGCTGCCGCGCTGGAAGGTATAGTCGACGAACATCG
Organism: uncultured Sphingobium sp.; assembly: GCA_964408525.1. GTDB lineage: Bacteria > Pseudomonadota > Alphaproteobacteria > Sphingomonadales > Sphingomonadaceae > Sphingobium. The sequence goes on from CAYOZY010000062.1 coordinate 315, forward strand.
ACAGCTTGTGCCTGGGCGTCACCGGCATCGGGGCTCCGATTTCCTGCGCCACGTCGCTGTCCTTGACCTCGCTCTTGGTATAGGCGTAGCTGCCGTTGATCGAGAGCTGGTCGCGGATGCGCGCGACGAATTCCAGCTCGCCGCCCTTGACCTCTACTTCGCCGGTCTGGGTCGCGCCAAGCGGCGGGGTCGTAACCGCGCCATAGACCGCGCTGGCGACATTCTTCTGCTGGATGCGGAACAGGGATGCGGTGGCAAACAGTTTCACATCATCGCCGAAAGCGCGTCCGTCGAACTTAAGGCCCCCCTCGATCTGGTTGCCGGTGGTCGGCTTGAAGGCATCGCCATTGCTGTCCGAACCGAGCGTCGGCTCGAACGACGTCGCATAGCTGACATAGGGAGCAAGCCCGCTCGGCGTCACATAGCTGAGGCCCGCGCGCCAGGTAAACTTGTCCTGCTTCTTGGGTGTTCCGAAGGAATTTAGTTTCACCCAGTCATAGCGGCCCGAAAGGAGTAGCTTAAGGGCGCCGAGGCTGATCTGGTCCTGCGCATAGACGCCGGTCTGGCGCAACTTGAGGTCTGTGAACGCGAAGACGGTAGCCGGTTTCGGGAAGGGCGCACCGACTCCATAGACCGGATTGAATATGTCTATCGTGCCGCCCCCGCCGAACACGAAGTTGAACGAGGCGTCGTTCTTCACATTGCGATAATCGACGCCCGCGATGAACGCATGTTCGATATCGCCGGTGGCCGTCTTGGCCGAAAGCCTGCCATCGACAGTGAAGCTTTTCACGTCTTCCGCATAGGGAAAGATCGAACGGGTGATGGTCTGGTTGTCGCCGTTCAGGAAGCTGTTGAAGATGCTGTCCTGATATTCGGAATAGTCCGACCAGCGGGTGTTCACCGTCGCGCCCAGCCCGCCGCCGAATTCATGCTTGAATTCGAAGCCCGCAGCCCATTGCTTGCGCTCGTAGCGGTTGTAATCAGGCTCGCCAAGGTTGACGTGACGCGAAATCTTGCCGTTGGGATTGGGCAGCAATGTGCCGTCCACCGGCAGGAAGCCGTTGGTGTCGCCGTTCACCTCGTCATATTGATAATAGGCGAGGCCCGTCAGCGTCGTATCCGGCCCAAGGTGCAGCGTTGCCGTCGGCGCTGCGAAAAGGCGCTTGGCGTGCACGAAGTCGCGCTCGGCATCGCGATCACGATAGAGCGCGGTGAAGCGCACGTCGAGGAACTCGCTGGCAGCGCCAGTGACCGTCATCGCCGCCTGCTTGTAATCGTCTTCGCCATATTTGACGCTGACTTCGCCGCCGAATTCGCTGCTCGCGCGGCGGCTGGTCTGGTTATAGAGGCCTCCCGGAGGGGCGCTGCCATAAAGCACAGACGCAGGGCCCTTCAATATGTCGAAGCTCTCGAATGCGTAGAGATCGACGCCGTTGGAGAAGATCGTGGTGGTGACCGGCGTAGCGAGGCCGTCAATGAACTGCTTGGGTGTAAATCCGCGCACCTGGATGAAATCGAAGCGCAGGTCCGGGCCGTAATTCTCGCCGGTCGCGCCCGCGACATAGCGAACCGCCTGTTGCGCATCGATGAAGTTGAGCAGGTCAATCTGGTCACGCGTGACGACCGAGATCGACTGCGGCGTTTCGATCAGCGGAATGTCGGATTTGGTTGCCGTGCCGCTGCCTTCGGGCACATAATTTCGCGCGGTGACGATGATCACGCTTTCGCCGTCGACCGTCGATCTGGTCGTCTGGAGCGAAGATCCGCCCGCGTCGGCTTCCTGAGCATGGAGAGGTGCCTGAACCGCGAAGGCCGCGCCGCACAAGAGCGCGAGCTTGAGCGCGCGCGCGGGATGAACAAGACTGGTCATGATGTCATACCCCCATTTCCCTGATTGATATATTTTCGTGGAGTTCGAAGACTATCAGCATATTTTCGCACGGGGTTTCGCTTTAGGGTCCATTACTATTGTGTTTCGGCCAATGCCGCTTCCGGCACCCACGGAAAGACGCGCTGATGCTATTGCTCATAGCATTAATAATAATGATTTGCAAGATCGTTTGTGGCGAAATTTGCCTCTCCCGCCATATTGACCCGAACGCGACAGGGCCTGACCCCTCACCGACTGGCGAGGCGGCACCATCGCGTGTAACAGGAAAGCGGCGACAGGAGGCAGGATCATCGGCACCAGCGCAAAGGCACGGGCAAGGACGACATTCTGGCTGGCGGTTCACCGCTATCTGGGCTTGGCCGCAATGGTTTTTCTGGGGCTGGCCGCAATCACCGGCTGCATATTATGCTTTGCCCAGCCCCTTGATGAAACGCTCAACGCCGACCTTTTCTTCCGCCAGAAAAGTGCTTCGCCGTCAACCGACCCGATCGTTCTGGCGGACCGTTTCGCCGCCCGCCATCGCGAACTGCAGATTGTATCCGTGCCGGTGGCGATCGCGCGCGATCGCACTGTTTCCATCATCGTTTCCGCCGCAAAGGGGAAGCCTTCCCCGGCATATGACCAGTTGTTCCTCGATCCAGCGGACGGCCATGTGGTCGGCGGTCGCTCGACAGCGCCGGGCTGGGGTCGCCGCCAGATCGTCGCGGGCATCGCCGAATTCCACTATAATCTGCTGGCGGGCGACTGGGGACGCTGGCTGATGGGGGCGATGGCGCTTGGCTGGTTCGTCAGCAATTTCGTCGGCTTCTACCTCACCCTGCCCGAAAGGCGCCCCTTCTGGAAAGGCTGGAAACGCATGTGGCGCTTCAGCTTCCGTAGCGTTTTCGCCCGTTTGATGCTGGATGTTCATCGCGCCAGCGGACTGTGGCTGATGATCGGCGTCACCATCCTTGCCTTCACTTCGGTGGCGCTCAATTTCTACGACGAGGCCTATGAACCCGCGGTGGTGAAGATGTCGCCGCTCAAGCGCAGCCTGTTCGATCAGCCGGCACCCTTTCCCGAAGGCGCGTCGCCCGACCTCAGCTACGGCGATGCGCTGGGGCTGGCGAAGGTGCAGGCGGCGCGGCAAGGGCTGGAGTGGTCGCCCGCCACCGCGCTCTACCGGCCCGACTGGAATCTTTATGGTGTCACCTTCACGGATAACGGCACGCTCAACTATCATCGCCTCGGCCCGGTATATCTATACTTCGACGCGCGTACGGGCGCGTTCACGCACGAGGTGAACCCCTATACAGACAGTGCCGGCCTTGTGATGATCCGCATGCTCTATCCGTTGCACAGCGGCAAGATCGGCGGAACGATCACGATCGCCCTGATATTCATACTCGGTCTGGCGACGCTCGAAATGTGCGTGACCGGAGGCTATCTCTGGTGGAAGAGGCGGCGGCTCCGTATCGCCGGTCGCGCTGCGGCAAAGCCCGGCATGCCCGGATCGAACAACATCTGACCCGCTCGCGAGGGCGAAATGGCCGGGCAACGCCCATTTATGACGCAGAGAATTCCTTCCAGGGCACAGGATCCTTCGGAGTAAATGATGAAGCTGGAACCCGCCGCCGGTGTCGCAGACGATGTCGATCCCGACATCCGTATCTTTCAGCAACGCACGTCCGCGGATTATGTCACACTCTCCGGCGGCGGTTACGCGAATATCGCGGAGCGCAGGCGTGTCGCCGAAGTGGTGCGCAAACCCTGGTCGGCGGGCGGCCCCGAAATGGCCGAAATCCAAGAGCTTCACATAGGCACCCGCGCCTTTCGCATCCGCATGTACCGGCCGGTGCAGGGTGGGGAAGCGTTGCCGGTGCTTGTCTATCTCCACGGCGGAGGGTGGACACTGTTCAGCATCGACA
>CAYOZY010000062.1:4125-12533 GCA_964408525.1 uncultured Sphingobium sp.
ACCGGCTGATGCGCGAATATGCCGCCCGTGCAGGATGCGCCGTCATGGGTGTTGATTACAGCCTGTCGCCCGAACATCGCCACCCCGCCGCGCTCGAAGATGTCGCCGAAGCGCTCATATGGATTGGCGGCAATGGCGGCGCATATGGGCTGGACGCCACCCGGATGGCGCTGGGCGGCGACTCCGCCGGAGCGAATCTCGCAATTGCCAGCGCGATCCGGTGGCGTGATGCAGGATCCATGGATGGCACGATCAAGGCCCTGCTGCTCAACTATGGCGTATATGACATCCTATCTCGCGAGTCCTATCGCACCTATGACGGCGATCGCTACATGCTCACCGCAGACGAAATGGCGGAATTCTGGCGCAACTATATCGATGGGGCTCCGGAGGATGCCGGGGCGCTCGCGCGTCCGCTGCTTGCCGACCTTGGCGGGCTTCCTGCGGCCTTTCTGTGCATAGCGCAGTGCGACATATTAGCGGATGAAAACCGCGAGATGGCGAGACTGCTCAAGCAGGCCGGCAATGATGTCCGCGCCGAAATCTATCGCGGGGCGACGCACAGCTTTCTGGAAGCGGCCAGCATTTCGCCGCTGGCCAACCGGGCGCTGGACGATGCTTCGCGCTGGCTCGCACAAAGGCTCGCGTCATGAGCTCATCTTTCGAACAATGGGATGATGACGATCTGGCCGATCTTGTCGCGGCCTTTCCGCTGGCGTGGATCATTCCGCTTGCCGATCCGGCTATCGCCACGCCCATGCCGATGTTGCTCGAACGGGATGAGGACGGGAAACCGGCACGCCTGCTGGGGCATCTGCCCAAGGCGCACCCCATGGTCTCCCCACTCGCGGCCGACCCGCGGGCGCTGTTCCTCTTTCAGGGGCCGCATGGCTATATCTCGCCCGCGTGGCTCGATACCGCGGACTGGGCGCCGACATGGAACTTCGCGATCGCGCGCGTTGAGGCGTCGGTCGCCTTTGACGACGGCCTGACCGATGAGGCATTGAGGCGTCTTGTCGGGCATATGGAGAAGCTGCATCCCAGCGGATGGTCTATCGATGCTCTGGGCGATCGCTACAAGGATCTCAAGGCCCGCGTGATCGGCTTCAGGGCGACAATATCGCATGTGACGGCGCGCTTCAAACTGGGGCAGGACGAAAGACCGGAAATATTCGAGCAGATTGTTTCGGGCCTTGGCGGCGACCCACTTGCGCAGTGGATGCGGCGCTTCGACGACGAAAAATGAAGAAGCACTTCCGCCACTATAACAGCCCGGCATTTGGTCTGCTGGCGCTCTCTTCCGCCATGCTGGAGCCGGCACATGCCCAAGGCTCCGCCACGCCTCCGCCTGCCGTAGACTGGTCAGCGACCTATATCAGCGACGGTTTTGCCAATCTCTCCGGCGGGCGGAAAGAGGGTGCGCGCATCATGGGCAAGCTCAGCCTGACCCTCGACGCCGATATGTCGCCAGTCGGCATGGAAGGCGTGCGCTTCTTCGCAGACATCCAGCATGTGCACGGCGAGTCCCTGACCGACGATCTCGTGGGCGATGCGCAGGTCGTCAGCAATATAGACGCACCGACCGGCCTGCGGCCCATGGAAGCCTATTTCACCTTTGCTTTCGGGCCGGATGCGCGGGGGCGGATCAAGGCGGGTCTCATAGACCTCAATGCGGATTTCGATGCACAGAGTCACGGTGCGTTTTTCCTCAATTCCTCCCACGGCATCGCACCGGAATTTTCCCAGAGCGGCCTCAATGGTCCCTCGATCTTTCCCACCTCCGCAAGCGCCGTCACCTTTGCGTGGCAGGGCGAGGGCTGGACCGGTCGTCTTGGCTTTTTCGATGCCGTGGCGGGCGATCCGGATCGTCCCGGACGCACCGTCCTGCGCTTTCCCGGCGAGACAGGGCTATTGATGGTTGGAGAAGTGGATTTCGACCTTGGCGGTTCGAACGAGCTGCAATTCGGAGCATGGCATTATACCAGCCGGTTCGAGCGGATCGACGACCCCGCGCGGACCGGTCGCAGCAGCGGAGCCTATGCAATGGCCGAGGGAGTGCTCGTCAGCAGCGGCAATGCCGAGCTGGGCGTATGGATACGAGGCGGAGTGGCGTCCGACAGGGTGAACCCGATCGGCCTGTATCTGGGCGGCGGCGCAACCTTCGGCACTGACGCTAGGATGATCGGGCTCGCCGTCGCGCATGCAAAGCTGGGCGATCCGGCGGTGTACGCAGGGCAAGCCGCCGGTGCAAAGCCGCGCCGTGCCGAAACGGCCATCGAATTGAGCTATGCGCATCGGCTGCATGATCGCATCATGCTCCAGCCCGACATACAGTATATCATCAATCCCGGCTGGGACCGGACCCTCGACAATGCTCTGGTTGCGGGTCTCAGGCTGCATCTGACACTGTTCTGACGCGCGCCACCTCGCGCGCGCGCCGTTCAGCTTGCTGAACCGGCTCTCGCCCGCGAATGACGGGCGCCATAACCGGCGTAAACCCCTATTCCAACCGCGATATAGACCAGCAATATCGTGATGGGGATCCACTCCCCGTGCAGCGCCTTGCCGAAGATGTCCAGCAGCACCGGCCCCATCATCAGCAGGCAGAATATCAGCGCGAGCACGGGAACCGTTCCGACCCATATGCCCTTTATACGTACTCCGCCGAACGGCACCTTGAACGGGCGTTCCAGCTCCGGATGGGTTGTGCGCAGCCACATCACGCTGATCGCGACCACCGTAAAAACGAAAGCGGTGCCGATGCTGACCAGATCGGCGAGCAATGTGATCGGGAGAAGCGCGGCGGCGATAGCGGAAATGCCCGTCACGACCACCGTTCCGAACGCCGGGGTGGCGAATCGCGAATGGAGCCGGGCAAAGCCTTTGGGAAGCAAACCGTCATACCCCATGGCAAAGCAGATGCGCGACTGGCCATAGCTGTTGACCAGCAGCACCGAACCAAGCCCGGTGAGCGCACCCACCTTGATGATGACGGCGGCAACCGGCATGCCGATGGCCGAGACGGCGACGGCAATGGGATCGGGCACGTTAAGCTCGCGGAAGGGCACAAGGCCGGTCATCACAAGGGCCACCGCCGCATATATCATTGTGCTCACCACGAGCGCACCCAATATGCCGATGGGAATATCATGCTGCGGACGGCGCGCCTCGGACGCGGCGGTCGCCACGGCCTCAAAGCCGAGATAGGCGAAAAACAGGATGGAGGCCGCCCTGAGCACGCCGGGCAGGCCATAGCGGAAACCCCCTTCATTTTCCGGGATGAACGGCGTCCAGTTTTGCGGGTCGACATGCCCGATGCCGACGAGCACGAAACCGATCAGGACACTGATTTTCACGATTACCAGCAATGTGTTGACCGCCACGGAATGAGCGACGCCGCGGATCAGCACGGCGCACACCACCCCAAGGCTCGCCAACGCCACCAGATTGAGCGAAGGGCCGATGAGAAAATGCATGCCTTCCGGCCCCGCCTCGCCGCGCACGAGCGGTGTCGAGAGAATCTCCGGAATATGAACCCCGAAATCGCGCAGCAGGCTGAGCAGATATCCCGAAAAACCGACCGCCAGCGCGGAGCCGGCCAGCCCGAATTCGAGCATCAGCATCCAGCCGAGCGCCCACGCAAAAACCTCGCCCAGCGTCGCATAGGCATAGGTGTAGGATGCGCCGGAAACCGGCAACACCGAGCTCAGCTCGGCATAGCACAGGCCTGTGAAGGCGCAGGCCATGCCCGCGATCGCGAACGAAAGTACGACTGCGGGGCCGGCATAGTTGGAAGATGCGGTGCCGGTCATCACATAGACGCCCGCGCCAATGATGCAGCCGATGCCGATCAGGATAAGCTGAACGGGGCCGAGGGTTCTCCTGAGCCCGGTCGTTTCGGCATCGCGCCGCACAGACTCCAGCGATTTGCGGACAAGCAGCATATTCCGTGTCGATGACATAGCGTCTCCCCCATCCCCAGCCTACCGAGGCTAGACCGATCGCAAAAACATGCCATGCCGGGCGGACCTATTTATGTCGTGGTCGGGCCGATTGGCGTCGCGACCCTAGGGTCCTGACCCTATGTCATTGCCATCAGGCTGGCGTTGCCGCCTGCCGCGGTGGTGTTGATCGAGGTAGAGACTTCCTCGATCAGCCAGAAGGCGCAGTAGGCATCGGGCGAAAGCACATGTTCGGGCGCGGAAGCGTGAACCGGAACGATTGCGCCGGGTCTGTCGGCCATGTCCTGCAGAGCCGCGAGCGTCTCTGCGTCGTGACCCTCAACAAGCATCGCCGAGAATTGTCCACAGCCATCCCGAATGTGCTCGCAAACGGAGGCGGGCATGTCCCGGATCATGGCGAGCAGGTCTTGGTCGGCTTCAACGGCCATATCGTTGCCGGTGGCCAGCGCGGCGGCGATCTGTCGGAAAAGGCCGGGACGCGTGGCCGGACGCAGCAGGATCGTGCCGCGCGGATGAAGCGCATAAAGATTGCGCTCGCCGACCGGACCCGGAAGCTCGATTTCGGTTCCCAGCGGCGAGGACGCGGCGAGAGAATGGGCGATTTGCGCCATACCCCTCTCGCCGCGGCTTTCCAGCCAGTCGATAAACTCGGACAGCGCGCCGTCCATTGCGGCCGCATGGCCATCAGACCGAGGCGCTTCCCGCACCAGCCGCCTGACATAAAGCGGTCCGCCCGCTTTGGGGCCTGTGCCCGAAAGGCCGCGCCCGCCAAAGGGCTGCATGCCGACAATCGCGCCGATGATATTGCGGTTGATATAGAGATTGCCCGCTTTCACGCGCGCGGTAACATGCGCGATCGTCTCGTCGAGGCGCGTATGCAGGCCGAAGGTCAGGCCATATCCTGTCGCGTTGATCGCATCTATGAGTTGGTCCAGCGCCGCGCGCTTGTAGCGGATCACATGCAAGACCGGACCGAAAACCTCTCGCCCTAGTTCGGAAATATCGTCCAGCTCGATAATCGTCGGCGGCACGAACGTGCCATATGCCGTTTCGGGGGGCATATCGAGCCGGTCGACGCGATGTCCCCTGGCGTGCATCGTCGCGACATACCCTTCGATATTGCTTTGCGCTTCGGCGGAAATGACCGGCCCGATATCGACCGCGAGGCGCCCGGTGTTGCCGATACACAATTCCGCGACCGCGCCCTTGAGCATCGCAAGCGTGCGGTCGGCGATTTCCTCTTGCAGGCACAGCACACGCAAAGCCGAACAGCGCTGGCCCGCGCTGTCGAAGGCCGAAGCGATCACATCCGCCACGACCTGTTCGGTCAGCGCGGAACTGTCGACGATCATTGCGTTCTGCCCGCCGGTTTCGGCGATCAGCGGGATCGGCCTGCCGGTGGACGAGAGACGCGCGGCGAGTTGCCTCTGGATCAGGCGCGCAACCTCTGTCGAACCTGTGAACATCACGCCTTGAGTCTCTTGTGCGCCCACCAGCGCCGCGCCAACATCGCCCGCGCCACAGACCAGATGAAGCGCATCGTGCGGAACACCCGCTTCATGCAGCAGGCGCACGGCCTCTGCGGCGATCAGCGGCGTCTCTTCGGCGGGCTTGGCGAGAACCGGGTTGCCCGCGACGAGTGCGGCCGCGACCTGGCCTGTGAAAATGGCGAGCGGGAAGTTCCACGGACTGATGCATACGACCGGACCGAGCGGCGTTGTATCGCTCAGGATCTCACGAGCTTGCCTTGCATAATAGCGCAGGAAATCTATCGCCTCGCGCACTTCGGCGATGGCGTTGGGCAGGGATTTGCCGGCTTCGCGCACAATAAGGCCCAGCAGGATCGGCATATGCACCTGCATCGCGTCTGCCGCGCGTTCGAGCATCGCGGCGCGCTCGGTGACGGGGGTGGCGCTCCAGTTCGATGCGGCGGCCATTGCCAGGGTAGCGCGCGCCTGATCTGGCGTGAAGTCAAATGCCGTGCCGACCACATCGCGATGATCGGCGGGGTTGATGATGGCCCTCGACGTTCCTTCGTTACCAGCCGACCATTGCATTTCGGCACTGTGCTCAAGGGCGAGCGTGATATCGGCCAACACTCTCTCATTGCTCAGGTCCAGCCCGGCGGAGTTATGGCGATCGCCCAGCAACTCGCCCGGCAAGCTGATCTGCTCATGCGGCCACCCAGGCTGCGTCATCATGCGCACCTGCCCAACCGGATCGGCGACAAGGTCTTCGATCGACACCTTCGGGTCGCGGATGCGGTTGACGAAGGAGGAGTTGGCGCCGTTCTCCAACAGGCGGCGGACCAGATAGGCGAGCAAAGTCTCGTGCGTGCCGACCGGCGCATAGATGCGGCAGGGGCGGTGCAGTTTGCGAGGATTGACTACCTCTTCATACAGCGGCTCGCCCATGCCATGCAGGCACTGAAACTCATAATCGCCCAGCGTGAAATCAGCCCCGGCCATATGATAGACCGAACTGAGCGTCTGCGCATTATGCGTCGCGAATTGCGGGAACACGGCATCGCGATTGCCAAGCAGCTTCTTCGCGCAGGCAATATAGGCGACATCGGTGTGGACCTTGCGGGTGTAGACCGGGAAATCGGGCAGGCCGTCGACCTGCGCGCGCTTGATCTCCGCATCCCAATAGGCGCCCTTGACGAGGCGCACCATGATGCGCCGCTTCGCCCGCCTCGCCAGATCGATCAGCCAGTCGATGACGAACGGGCAGCGCTTGCCATAGGCCTGCACCACGAAGCCCAGGCCATTCCAGTCGGCAAGACCCTCGTCGAGGGCGAGGCTTTCGAGCAGGTCGAGCGACAGCTCCAGCCGGTCCGCTTCCTCTGCGTCGATATTAAGGCCGATGTCGTAGCTTTTGGCGAGGAGGGCGAGTGCCTTCACGCGCGGCAACAGCTCATCCATCACCCGGTCTGCCTGCGCGCGGCTGTAACGGGGATGAAGCGCCGACAGCTTGATCGAAATACCCGGCCCCGCATATATGCCGCGCCCGTTCGACGCCTTGCCGATGGCGTGGATGGCTTGGCTATACTCCGCATGGTAGCGCGCGGCGTCAGTGGCAGTCATTGCCGCCTCGCCCAGCATGTCATAGCTGTAGCTGAAGCCCCTGGCCTCTTGCGCACGCGCTCGCTTCAGAGCCTCTGTGATCGTTTCGCCGGTAACGAACTGCTCGCCCATCATCCGCATCGCAAGATCGACGGCACGGCGGATTACCGGCTCGCCGCCACGCGCGATCAGACGCGTGAGGGCTGCCGCCAGCCCGGAGTCATTCACGCTGCCGACGAGCTTTCCCGTAACGACCAGACCCCATGTCGCTGCATTGACGAACAGCGAGCGCCCCTCGCCCAGATGCGCCTTCCAGTCGCCGCCCGCGATCTTGTCGCGGATGAGGGCATCGCGCGTCGCGTCGTCGGGTATGCGCAGCAGCGCCTCGGCAAGACACATCAGCGCCACGCCCTCCTGACTGGAAAGCGCGAACTCATGGACCAGCGCCTCGACGCCGCTATCCATCTTTTTCGAGCGCAACGCGGTTATCAATGTTCGCGCCGTTTGCCACGCGGCGTCCTGCATCTCGGCCGGAAGCGTGGCGGGACCGAGCAGAGCAGCGACGCACTCCGGCTCCGGTCGGCGATAGGCGGCGGTGATGGCACGGCGGAGCGGAGACTGTTCGCGCACCGGCGGCGCGAAGGCGGCGAAGGGAGATGGTCTGCTCATGGGAACAGAATAGTATAAGCGATTTTGGAAATCCGCCTCATCTTTGACTATATGTAAAAATATTCACCCGATTTTTCGCCATATTGAAGACCATTTATATCGAAATTCCCCCATCAGCAGTCGATTCGGATGATTTCGATGGTGGTGTCAGCCCAATGCGAACCTGTCTCCACCCGACGGAATTCGACCTGGGATTACCGCTTTTCAGGCCGCAAGATTCTGCCACTCGGCGAGGGCTTCCGAGCGCATTTCCTTGTAGAATTTTCGGCTGACGAGATGACGTTGGGAATTGAAGAGATTGTATAAGGATTAACGCACCGAAGCAAACTTTTGCAACGACTTCATCCGCCGGAAACGCTGCATAGCTCACTCTCGTCGTCGAAACGGAAGATGACTGTTCTCGACCCGGGTGTTTGCCCAACGACCCATTTCCTGCCGATCGAGATTTCCAAGCTCCCGCATCGCTGCAGAACAGGATTTGAGGCTGTCCGTGACGATCTTCCCGACTTTGCCATGGCGTTTCAGCGCCTTCTTCATGAATGCCAAAGCCGCAAATTTATTGCGCTTTTTCGTTACGTAGCTGTCCAGCACTTCACCTTCTTGGTCGACCGCACGCCAGAGGCAAACCATCGCGCCGTTCAGCTTCATCCGCGTCCGCTAGGGTCAGGACCCATTAATCGCATGAGCCGGGGTGGCTTGCTGCGGGATGAGA
>CAYOZY010000063.1:0-213 GCA_964408525.1 uncultured Sphingobium sp.
CGCCGAAATGGTTATCGAAAAGGCCAAGCGTCTTGTCGAGCACAAGAAGGATGTCGTAATCCTGCTCGATTCCATCACGCGCCTGGGCCGCGCCTATAACACGGTCGTTCCCAGCTCCGGCAAGGTGCTGACCGGTGGTGTCGATGCCAACGCATTGCAGCGCCCCAAGCGCTTTTTCGGTGCCGCGCGCAATATCGAGGAGGGCGGATCGCT
>CAYOZY010000063.1:228-3808 GCA_964408525.1 uncultured Sphingobium sp.
GCACCGGTAACAGCGAAATCGTGCTTGATCGCAAGGTAGCCGACAAGCGGATCTTCCCGGCGCTTGATGTCGGCAAGAGCGGTACGCGCAAGGAAGAGCTGCTGGTCGAGAAGGGTACGCTCAGCAAAATGTGGGTGCTGCGCCGCATTTTGATGCAGATGGGCACGGTCGATGCTATGGAGTTCCTGCTCGACAAGATGAAGGATAGCAAGACCAACGAAGATTTCTTCGACTCTATGAACCAATGAAGCGTTAGGAGCGCTCTGAGCCGATGCTGGAAATTCTTGCCGCGAACGCTTCTGCCGCCAGCTTTGGCGGACTGGGTCAGATCTGGGCGCATATCGTCGCGGATTTCTCGAATATCGGCTCTCCCGCAGCGCTCGCCGCCTTCGGCCAGGTGTTGATGATCGACATATTGCTGGCGGGCGACAATGCGATCGTTGTCGGCGCGCTGGCGGCGGGCCTGCCCGAAGCGCAGCGCAAGAAAGTCATCATGATCGGCATCATCGCCGCTCTGGTGCTTCGCATCGGCTTTGCACTGGTCGTTACCCAGCTCATGCAGATCGTCGGGCTGATCTTCGCGGGCGGTCTGTTGCTGCTGTGGGTGAGCTGGAAGATGTGGCGTGAACTGCGCCATGGCGGTGAAAGCCCCGGCTCGCCGGAGATGGCGGGCGACGAGCATAGCGGTCTTCGCCCCGCGAAGAGCTTCGCCGGAGCCGCATGGGCGGTGGCTATCGCCGACGTGTCGATGAGCCTGGACAATGTTCTGGCCGTGGCAGGCGCGGCGCGAGATCATCCCGGTATTCTCATTATCGGGCTTATCCTGTCCGTAGCGCTGATGGGAGTCGCGGCCAATTTCATCGCCAAATATATCGAGCGCTATCGCTGGCTGGCCTATCTTGGCCTTGCCGTTATCGTCTATGTGGCTGGCAAGATGATTCATGACGGAATAGTCGATCATCAGGTGGGCATCTTGACCTTGTTCTGATGCGCGCGCACTGTGCGCATGCAGCATTTGCCGGACCGGGGACGAAGATATGAAAATCACCGCCAATGTCGATTGCACGCCGGAAGAGGCTCGTGCGTTTCTGGGCCTTCCCGATCTTGGACCCATTCATGAGAAATATGTCCAGTCGGTGATGAGCGCAATGGATGGCGCGGGCAGCATCGAACAGATGGATAAGATGATCCGCGCCTTCGCGCCGATGGGCGATGCGAGCATGCGGATGTTTCAGCAGCTGATGGATATTGGTTTGGGCAACACTTCAGCCGGTAGCAAAAGCTAAGTTTTCGCTATAACAGAAGTGCACGATACAATATTCGCCCTTTCCAGTGGAAGGCCGCCAGCGGGAATAGCTGTCATCCGCATTAGCGGTCCACAATCCCTTGAAACACATGGATTATTTTGTGGTATTTCGGGTCAGGAGCCGAGGCGTGCGGTTCTTAGGGCGCTTTATCATCCCGTAAATGGCGATCTCCTCGATCAGGTTCTCACGCTGATATTTCCCGGCCCACACAGCGCAACTGGAGAGGATGTCGTCGAATGGCACTGTCATGGTGGGCAGGCCGTGGTTCGTGCGGTGTTGGGAGCGCTGGCTACTTTGCCCGCGGCGATGCAAGTGCGCGAAGCCGAACCGGGGGAGTTCACTCGTCGCGCCTTCGAGACTGGCCGCATCAATCTTAACGAGGCGGAAGGGCTGGCCGATCTTTTGTCCGCGCAGACCGAAAGCCAGCGCCGCGCCGCATTGCTCATGGCGGAAGGACATTTTTCGCGCAGGCTGGACGGGTGGCGGGAGAGATTGCTGCATTGTTCGGCGGCGGCAGAGTCTCTGCTGGACTTTTCCGACGAGGATGATGTCGCGGCGGTTAATGACAGCGCCGAGGATCAGCTCTTCACTGCCATTCGGGCGCTTCAAGTGGAAATGGTGGCGCAACTTGCCGCGCCGTCGGCCGAGCGTCTGAACGAAGGGATCAGCGTCGTTCTGGCCGGTCCGCCCAATTCAGGAAAATCGACCTTGCTCAACGCTTTGGCGGGGCGGGATGCCGCGATCGTCTCTGACATTGCAGGCACTACGCGTGACCGGATAGAGGTGCCCGTCGATATAGGCGGCGTGGCATTTATCCTGACAGATACGGCAGGACTGGCCGATGAAACGGACGATCAGATAGAGCAGATTGGCATCGGCAGAGCGCAGCAGGCAATGGAATCAGCGGACATAGTGCTTTGGCTGGGCAACCCCGATCAGTGTCCGCGCTCAGACGCCATCAACATCGCAGCGCAGATGGACCGGTCAGGGTGGAGCATGCCTTCAGGTGCGGATTTGGCTGTTTCGGCATTGACCGGCGAGAATATGCCCGTTCTCAGGGACTTGTTGCTGGAGAAGGCGCGTGAGTATATTCCCGGCGAGGGCGCCTATGCGCTACACAAACGCCAGCGCGATGCGGTGGGCGCTATGGTGGAGGAGATGGCCGCAGCACAGGTGGAACACGATCTTCTGGTTGTGGCCGAACATCTGCGTCGCGCGCGCGACGAGATGGACCGGCTGGTCGGACGCAGCGGCGTAGAAGATATGCTGGGCACGCTGTTTTCGCGCTTCTGCATAGGGAAATAGCCGGGTCATGCGTCGGTTCATCACTGTTTCACGTGAAACAGCAGGATTGCAGCAAGGCTTTTGACCCGGCATCTACGCTGGACTATAGCGCCGAAATGAGCGACGATTTTGATGTGATCATTGTGGGCGGCGGCCATGCGGGAACCGAAGCGGCGGCGGCATCGGCACGTCGTGGCGCCCGCACGGCACTCGTCACTTTCGATCCCGCTGCAATTGGTGCGATGTCCTGCAACCCGGCAATTGGCGGGCTGGGCAAAGGGCATCTTGTTCGCGAGGTGGACGCGCTTGACGGGATCATCGCTCGCGCCGCCGATGCTGCCGCGATCCATCATCGCATGCTGAACGCGAGCAAGGGCAAGGCGGTGCAAGGGCCGCGCATACAGGCGGATCGCGCTCTGTTTCGCGCTTCGGTCCAGGCACAGGTTGCCGCGCAGCCGGGATTGACGGTGATCGCTGGCGAAGTGGCCGACCTGTTGTTCGAGCAGGAAAAGTTGTCTGGCGTAACTTTTCCCGATGGGAGCACAGTGCGCGCTCGCGCGGTTGTATTGGCGACAGGGACATTTCTCGGCGGAAAGCTCTTTCGCGGAGAGGAGTGTTTTACCGGCGGTCGTGTGGAAGAGCGCGCGGCGACAGCGCTGGGCGAACGGTTGCGCGCACTGGCTTTGCCCATTGCGCGGCTCAAGACCGGAACTCCGCCTCGCCTCGATGGTCGAACGATCGATTGGGCAGCGCTCGAAGTTCAGACTTCGGACAGCGCTGACTGGACGATGAGCGCGATGACGCCGGACCGCGTCAACCCTCAGCTTTCCTGCGCGATCACGCGAACCAATGGGCGTACCCATGACGTCATTCGCGGCGGGCTGGATCGCTCGCCCCTGTTCAGCGGCGCAATTGAGGGCAGGGGCCCGCGCTATTGCCCGTCGATCGAGGACAAGATCTTTCGCTTTGGTGATCGGGATGGTCACCAG
>CAYOZY010000063.1:3818-12527 GCA_964408525.1 uncultured Sphingobium sp.
ACCAGATCTTCCTCGAACCGGAAGGGCTGGATACGCATCTCGTCTATCCCAACGGGATCAGCACTTCGCTACCCGTCGATGTGCAGCTCGCGATGGTCCGCTCCATGCAGGGGCTGGCGCGGGTAGATATGGTCGTGCCAGGCTATGCGGTCGAATATGATTATGTCGATCCGCGCGCATTGGGGCGTGCGCTCGACCTCAGCTCAATTCCCGGCCTCTATTGCGCGGGGCAGATCAATGGCACGACCGGATATGAGGAGGCGGCGGCGCAGGGTCTGGTTGCAGGGGCCAATGCCGCGGCCTTCGCTCTGGGGCAGGCGCCGCTTATTCTCGATCGAGCCGATAGCTATATTGGCGTAATGGTCGATGATCTTGTGCTGCACGGTGTTACCGAGCCCTATCGCATGTTGACCGCGCGGGCCGAGTATCGCCTGCGGCTGCGAGCGGATAACGCGGCCAGTCGCCTCACCGCAATCGGCATCGCTCATGGACTGGTAGGTGATGCTCGTTCGCGCTGGTTCGCGCAGCGTTGTGAGGTGCGGGATGCTATAATGGCGGAGATGAGTGTTTCGCGGTCCGCGTCTGATATCGCGAAGCTTGGGCTTTCCGTGCGGCAAGATGGTGCGCGGCGCACATTATATGAATGGGCGCGCTTTCCCGAACTGGCCGATGCGATCATCGCGCAGGCGCCGTCGCTGGCCCAGGCGGATGCCGCGTTGCGCGAGGAAATATTGGAAGATGCACATTACGCGCCCTATCTGGAGCGGCAGGCGGCGGAAATCGCCGAAGTGCGCAGGCGGGAGACAATCACGATTCCCCCGACGCTCGATTATGCTGAAATCGGCGGTCTTTCCCTCGAAATGCGCGAACGGCTGGGTGCGGCGCGGCCCGAAACACTGGCTGCGGCTTCGCGGGTTGCCGGCGTAACTCCGGCGGCGCTTGCAGCCATTCTTGTTCATGTTCGCCGCAAGCGCGCCGCATGACCGAAGAGGAAGCCAGGGCCTGGTTGAAGGCAAGTTTCGATGTTTCACGTGAAACATGGGCGCGGCTTGAGAGCTATGTCGCCATGTTGCTTGACGAGATGCAGCATCAGAACCTGATCGCCGAATCGACCCGGGATTATATCTGGGCACGGCATATCGTGGACAGCGCGCAGCTGTTAAAATTCGCGCCGGAGCCACACGAATTTCGCAAGCTCTGGGTCGATCTGGGTGCGGGCGCGGGGCTTCCTGGCATCGTTGTCGCCATTCTCTCGCGCTACAACATCATGTTGATCGAGATGCGGCGCAAGCGAATCGATTTTCTTGCGCGCGTGATCGGGGAGCTGGGGCTGGCCAATGCGCAGGTGACGGGCGGCAAGGTCGAGCAAGCGCGAATCGCTCCCGAAAATGGCGGACCTGCCGCCATTATCAGCGCCCGCGCCTATGCGCCGCTCGAACGTCTTATCCCTTCCGCGCTCCATCTCGCCGACTTTTCCACAATTTGGTTGCTGCCGAAGGGGCAAAACCACAAGAATGAGTTGGCCAATACGGAATCGCTGTGGCACTATGATTTCCAGATCGAACCGAGCCTGACCGCGCCCGAAAGTGCGATCCTGGCGCTCAAAAATGTCCGCAAGGGTCGCGGCAAGCGGGGCAGAAGCGCATGATTTGCATTGCAATCGCCAATCAGAAAGGGGGGGTCGGCAAGACAACGACGGCGATCAACCTTGCGACCGCGCTGGCGGCGACTGGTCATAGGACGCTGCTGATCGATCTCGATCCGCAGGGAAATGCCTCGACGGGTCTGGGCATCGGCCATGCGGCACGCGAATATTCGAGTTACGACCTGTTGCTGGGGCACGCCTCGCTTGACGAAGCCGTTGTGCGTACGAAAATTCCCAAGCTCGATATTGTGCCCGCGACGCAGGATCTTTCTGGCGCCGAGATTGAGCTGATCGAAGTGCAGGAGCGGACCCATCGGCTCAAACAATGCCTCGATGAAGCGGACAATCGCTGGGACATTTGTCTGATCGATTGCCCGCCTTCGCTTGGTTTGCTCACGGTCAACGCGCTGGTGGCGGCGCAGTCGCTACTCGTGCCGTTGCAATGCGAGTTTTTTGCGCTCGAAGGGCTGTCGCAACTTCTCACCACGGTTGACCGGATAAGAGGTCGCTTCAACCCGGCTCTGTCGATCATGGGCGTCGCGCTCACCATGTATGACCGTCGCAATCGCCTGACGGATCAGGTGGCGGACGACGTGCGCGCCTGCCTTGGCAACATCGTGTTCGAGACGGTGATCCCGCGCAATGTCCGCCTCTCCGAAGCGCCGAGCCATGGCCTGCCCGCGCTGATCTACGATCATCGCTGCGTGGGTTCGGAGGCCTATATGCAGCTGGCGCGAGAGCTGATCGGTCGCTTGCCGCAGAAGGAGATGGCTGCATGAGCATCAAGGACGGTGTTGAAACGGAAACCGGGGAGCAGCGTCCCGCGAAACCGCAAGGCGCCAGCCGCCCGCGCGGACTAGGGCGCGGGCTTTCAGCGCTGCTGGGCGAGGCAATGTCCGAGGAGCCGGTGTCGGGCCATGCTGAGGCAAGGGCTTCCGCCGGGCCTGCTGGAAAATCCGTGCAATATATTGATATTGCTTCTATTTCTCCGCATCCTGAACAGCCTCGTCGCCATTTCGATGAAGCCGCGCTTCACGAGTTGAGCGAGAGCATTGCCCAGCGCGGCGTGATCCAGCCGATCATTGTGCGTGAGCAGGGCAGGGGACATTATCAGCTTGTCGCGGGAGAACGGCGCTGGCGGGCGGCGCAGCGGGCGCGGCTGCATGAGATTCCGGCGAACGTGCGCGATTTCACCGATGCCGAAACACTCGAAGTGGCGCTTATCGAAAATGTTCAGCGGCAGGATCTCAATCCGGTCGAAGAGGCGCAGGCCTATTCACGGTTGATCGCGCAGTTCGGGCATAGTCAGGAGGCGCTCGGCAAGTTGGTCGGCAAATCGCGCAGCCATGTCGCGAACCTCATGCGGCTGCTCGACCTGCCCGAAACGGTGCTGGATGCGGTGCGTGGCGGGAAGCTCTCCATGGGCCATGCCCGTGCGCTGATCGGCGTCGAAAATGCGTCGCGCATCGCCCGGCAGGTAGTCGAAAAAGGGCTTTCTGTCCGTCAGGTCGAAAAGCTCGCTCAGCAGAGCAAGGGCAGGGGAGGCAGCGATGGCGAGACTGGCGGCAGTGCCCGTCGCTCCGGTTCGCGCTCTCAGGCTGATGCCGATATAGTTGCGCTGGAGCAGCATCTTGCCGACATCATCGGCATGAAGGTGACGATCGATCATCGTGCGGACGGCGGCGGAGCGCTCTCGCTGCGCTATTCGACGCTCGACCAGCTCGACATGCTTTGCCAGCGTCTTTCGGGCGAAGCTTTCTAAAATAATAGCGCATTTTCAATGGCTTTAAAACGACGGAAGGACCGATAGATGACCGATCGGCACGCTGACCACCCGATCCTGCCGCTGTTTCTCGATCGCTGGTCGCCCCGCGCCTTTGCCGACCGGCCGATCGGCGATGCCGCACTCTTGCCCCTTTTCGAGGCTGCGCGCTGGTCGCCTTCCTCTTTCAACGCGCAGCCCTGGCGCTTTGTCTATGCTAGGCGCGGCGATGAGCATTGGGAAAGTTTTTTCTCGGCGATTATGCCCTTCAATCAGGTCTGGGTGGCCAATGCATCGGCGCTCGTCTTTGTGCTGTCCGACAC
The DNA here is from genome assembly GCA_964408525.1 of uncultured Sphingobium sp. Classification (GTDB taxonomy): domain Bacteria; phylum Pseudomonadota; class Alphaproteobacteria; order Sphingomonadales; family Sphingomonadaceae; genus Sphingobium. The sequence goes on from CAYOZY010000063.1 coordinate 7,549, forward strand.
GATGATGACGATGGAGGGAGAGCGCACAGCTTCCTATAGCCACAGTTTCGATGCCGGAGCCGCCTGGATGGCGCTTGCGCTGCAGGCCGCGCATATGGGCCTTGCCGTGCATGCAATGGGCGGTTTCGATGGGGATCTGGCCCGAAAGGCTATCAATGCGCCTGACGATTTCCGCATCGAGGCGGCCATCGCCATCGGCTATCCGGGCGATAAGGCGCAGTTGCCGGAAAAGCTGCGTGAGCGGGAGGTGAAAAGCGGACGCAGGCCGCTGGGCGAAACCCTATATAGCGGGCCCATTCCGCAATGAGGTTCGGAGCCTGATAATCGGGTAAGTGGAGCGCTTTTCCGCGGCGCTCGCGTGGGAGAGAATGCATGACTGTTGCTGTCACCGGTGAAGAGAAGCGCGAACAGCGCCTGCATTACTGGATGTTCGGCGGATTTGTGGCGGGCCTTTTGCTGGGCCTCCTCGTCTACAGTCTTGCGGGCGGGGCGCCGTGGATCGCATGGATAGCGACCAATGTGACCGGTCCCATCGGTCAGATATTCCTGCGGCTGCTATTCATGCTCGTCATACCGCTGCTGGTTTCCGCGCTGATCGTCGGCGTCGCGGACATGAACGAGATGCGAGCCTTGCGGTCCATCGGGGTGAAGACGCTCGTTTATACCGTCGCTGTTTCGGCCATTTCGGTGGCAATCAGCCTTGCGGTGGTGAACATTCTGCGTCCCGGCGCGGGTGTCGATCAGAATACGGCGCGCTCGTTGCTCGCGACATCGGGCGACGGTGCGAAAGCCATTGTCGAACATGCGGGCGAGGCGAAAACCGGGGTGCAGGCGCTGGTCGAGATCGTGCCCTCCAACTTCATTCACGCGATGAGCGAGAACGACATATTGGCGGTGATGTTTTTCGCGCTGATGTTCGGCATCGGCTTTCTCGTGACCGACCCGGAGCGCACAAAGGTGCTCAGATCGGGCATAGAAGGCGTGTTTGAAATCTCGATGCGGCTGATCGGCATCGTCATCCGCATGGCACCGCTGGCTATCTTCTGTTTCATGTTCAATCTCGCCGCGCTGTTCGGCTGGGATCTCATCATGCGCCTGTCCGCCTATGTTGGGGTGGTGCTGCTGGCGCTGGCGTTGCAGATGTTCGGAGTGTTTCCGCTGCTGCTGACGATGCTGGCGAAGAAAAACCCTTTCGCCTTCTTCCGCGAGACGCAGGAGGCGACGGTGATGGCCTTTGCCACCGCCTCGTCCAACGCTACCCTGCCCACCTCGTTGCGCGTTGCGGACGAGCGGCTGAAGCTGCCGCGCCCGATTGCGCGGTTCGTGCTCACCATCGGCGCGACCGCCAACCAGAATGGAACGGCGATGTTCGAAGGCGTTACCGTGCTGTTTCTGGCTCAGTTTTTCGCGGTGGACCTAAGCCTGGGGCAGCAATTGACGGTGATGCTGATCTGCATCCTGGGGGGAATTGGCACGGCAGGCGTTCCCGCCGGCTCATTGCCGGTGATTGCCTTGATATTGGGCACGGTGGGTGTGCCACCCGCCGGAATCGGGCTGGTTCTGGGCGTCGACCGGCTGCTCGACATGTGCCGCACGACGCTCAATGTTGTGGGCGATCTGGTGGCCGCGCAGGTCATCAGCACCCATGCAGGGGCCGAGGATTTTGCGGCGGCGGCCTGAACCGCCCCCCTATCGTACCTCGAACGTCGCCTCGACTTCCACCGCGCAATCGAAGGGCAGCACCGCGACGCCGACGGTGGAACGCACATGGCGCCCCGCATCGCCCATCGCCTCGACCATGAAGTCGGACGCGCCGTTCATGATTTGCGGCAGGGTCGTGAAGTCCGGCGCGGCGTTGATGAAACCGCCGAGGCGCACACAGCGCACCACGCTGTCCAGATCACCGCTCATCACCGCCTTTAACTGCGCCAGCACATTGATGGCGCACAGGCGCGCCGCTTCCCGGCCCAATTCGTCCGGGACATTGGCGCCGAGCTTGCCCTTGTGGCGTTCGGCCAGCTTGCCGTCCGCGCCGAAGCACACCTGCCCCGCGATATGCACCAGCGATCCGCTGCGCAGAGCCGGAACATAATTCGCCGCGGGCGCGGGTGCCGAAGGCAGCTCGACACCCATTTCCCGCAACCGTTTCTCAATCGCACTCATCGCAGATGCTCTCCATAAGCAGTATCAAATCGCTATCAGCCATGCGGTGTTTGCGCGGCTATATGCTCCGGCTCATATCGAGGAGCGGCAGGCGTATCGACCTTCGCCTGCGGCCCCCGCTTCGCGCTATCCCGATCGGCATGCTCGGGCGTAAACAGGGTTTCCAGCCAGCCATCAACCTGTCGGAAATGGTCGCGCCAGTCCACTGTCCGGTAGCCTGCCATGCGGGCGATCTGCCCCGCGCGGCTCTGGCTGTCCGGCGCCGCATAGTCCAGTATCGCATCCCTCCAGCCAAAGCCGTCGATAGGGCTGACATAGTCCGGTATGTCCCCGGCCAGCTCACTGAAAACCGCAAGATCGCTCGCGATCACGGGGGTTCCGGTGGCCAGCGCCTCGACCAGCGGCAGCCCATAGCCTTCGACGAAGGAAGGGAAGAGCAGCGCTCTCGCATGGCGCATATACTCCGCCAGCCGTGCGTCGCTGCATCGCGGCAGCTCGATAACATGCCCGCGCAACACCTCGCAGCGTTCGAGCATGTCCACGGCCTGCTCGCTTTCCCAGCCGCGCTGGCCGATGATGACCAGTTGCGGCGCGGCAGTGCCGTGGCTCTCGACCAGATGCTTCCATATGTTGAGGATCATCAGATGATTTTTCCGGCCCTCGATCGTGCCGAGCATCAGGAAATAGGGCCGCGCAAGAGGCGCCTTGCCAAGAGCGCCATTGCCGTCGGCGAGTATTTTCTCGACCCCCAGCGGCGCCACCAGAGATGGTGGCATCGGTAGATGCCGCGCAAAGGCATGGCGCGAAAGTTCCTGAAGCGCATCGGTGCTACACCCGATCACGCCCGCTCCATGGGTCAGCAGAACGTGCAGGCGCTGCATATGCTTTTCCGGTTCGCCGATGCGGCAATGCTCCGGGTGGCTCAAGGGAATCAGATCGAACACGAAATAGACCGGCTTCACGCCACTGCGGCAAACCCAGCGCGGATGCCCCGGCATGTTGAGGCCAGTGTGGCCGACATTGAGGTAAATCGCGTCTCGCGTATCCGCTTCGCGTTGCGCTGACAGTGCGGCTTTCGCGATGAGCCGGGCGACATTGTAGCGAAATTGGCGGCCGGGGTTGAGGATGAGGTTGAACAGGGCACGGGACTGGGCTTCATCCAGCACGAAGCTGAACCCTCCCCGCTGCACGACGGCTTGCGCCCTGTCCTGATAATGCTCCGCATAGGCAAGGCAGGTGCGATCGATTCCCGTGGGAAGCCTGCCAACCCAGTGGCGCCAGATCAGCCGGCTCACGTCGAGAAGGATTTTCCTGTTTTTCATGACATGGCCTACCGAATTCGCCCCTCGCTATACCGTATATGGGCGCGATGTGAACAGTCATGCGCCTGAAATTCTGTGCCGATGATTGCATTGTCGTTGATTAACGAAGGAAAAACGGGCCGGAAAATTCCAAATAGATGGCAGGACTTTTGTGTGCCCTCTAAGGGTGTGGACATGAACAGCCGCATTGACCCCTTTCATGCCATAGCAATCAGCCGCCGCGCCCATGAACTGAAAGGCGAAGGGCGCTCGATCATCCATATGGAGTTCGGTCAACCCTCGACCGGCGCGCCCGCCGCCGCCATCGCCCGTGCGCATGAGGTGCTGGACAGCGATGCCATGGGCTATTGGGAGAATCAGGCGCTCAAGGAGCGCATCGCCCGCTATTATGCCGAACGCCATGGGGCAAATGTGGGCACGGAACGCATCTTCCTGACCTGCGGCGCGTCGCCCGCGCTGGTTCTCGGCCTGCATTGTCTGTTTTCGCCCGGAGCGCGCATCGCCGTCGCACGGCCCGGCTATGTCGCCTATCGCAACGTCACCCGCGCGCTGCATATGGAGCCGGTCGAGATCGGCTGCGGGCCAGAAACGCATTTTCAGCTTAATGCCGCCTCGTTGGGCGCGCTCGATCCGGCGCCAGACGGCGTGATCCTCTCCAGCCCGGCCAACCCGACGGGATCGGTGATCCCGGCCGATGAACTGCGCAACATTGTGGCTTTGTGTCGCGAGAGGGGCATCCGCATCGTCTCGGACGAGATCTATCATGGCCTGTCCTATGTCGGACCGTTGCCGAGCGCGCTGGAGTTCGCCGACGATGCGATCATCGTCAACAGCTTTTCCAAATATTACAGCATGGCGGGCTGGCGCCTCGGCTGGCTGGTCGTGCCAGAGGATCTGGCGCCGCAAGCGCGGGCGCTGATGGGCAATCTGTTTTTGACGCCGCCCTCGCTGGCGCAACATGCGGCGCTGGTCGCGTTCGATTGCCGCGAAGAGCTGGATGGCCACGTCGCGACCTATCGCCGCAACCGCGCGCTGATGCTCGATGCCCTGCCCCGCCTTGGGCTTGATCGCATCGCACCGCCCGATGGCGCTTTCTATATTTATGCCGATATCCGCCATCTGACCGACGACAGCCTCGCTTTTTGCGCGGAGCTGCTGGAGGCGACGGGGGTTGCCACCGCGCCGGGGATCGATTTCGATCCGGTGGCGGGGCGCGGCTATATGCGCTTCAGCTTTGCGGTATCGACTGCGGAGGTGGAGGACGCCATTGTGCGCATGACGCCATGGTTTGCGGCGCGGATGAAGGCGGCTGCTGCGGAATGAAAAAGCCCCGGATCATCTCCGGGGCTTTCTGTTTCAGCTGGGTCCAAGCTCTTACAGCTTTTCCATCAGTTCCGGCACAATCTTGTAGAGGTCGCCAACGAGGCCGATGTCGGCGACCTGGAAGATGGGGGCGTCCTCGTCCTTGTTGATGGCGATGATGGTCTTGCTGTC
>CAYOZY010000064.1:0-12459 GCA_964408525.1 uncultured Sphingobium sp.
TTTTAATCCGGTGAGACTGGCCGATCCGTGGCCCCTTTTATTCCCGGTGTTCTCACCATTCCCTACATCCTGGCGTCAATGGCCATTTGCGGTGCGGGCTGGGGTTCATTTCAGCCTCCTAACAGCCGGGCCATTTTGACGTCTGTTCCTATTTCGCGGACCGGCACCGCCGCCGTGATGGCAGCCGCCGGACGCGTAATTGGTCAGGCAACCGGTGCCGCCCTGGTTGCCTGCTTTATGCGTCTTCTGCCCGAACATGGAAGACATACCGCCATATGGTGGGCGGTATCGATCACATTGGGGGCGGCGATTGTCAGCATTGCACGCGGCGGCATCGAACCGATACCGGGTCAAGGCGCGAACCCACCAGACGATTTTACTGATCCCTAAAACCTCCCAGCAACGCAGGCGGGAGCCTAACCCCCGTTTGCAAGCAATCCGCCGTCAGCCAGGATTGTTTGGCCAATCACCCACCGGCCTGCATCGGATGCGAGGAACTGGACGACTCCGGCAATGTCTTCCGGAAGACCAAGCCGACCCGTCGGCTGACGGCTAACCGCCTCGACATATCTCGGATCGCCCGACTGTCTGCGCTCTTCCCAAAAATGATCCGGCGCTGTGGTGGCTCCGGGGGCAACACTATTCACCCGAATGCCTTTCTCGAGCATCAGTAGACCTTGGCTAGCGGTATAGCTCCTGATCGCGGCCTTGATCGCAGCATAAGCCGGAGCCGACTTCGACACCCGATAGGCCGTCACCGAACCAATATTGATGATGGACGCGTCCGACGATTTTTCGAGCCAGGGGAGCGCAGCGTCAATCATACGCGTCATCCCCACCAGATCGACCTCGACCAGATCTCTCCAGACCGCTTCGCCGTCACCGCGAGGAATAGACGAAACATTGTTCACCAGAATATCTATACCGCCCATCGCTTCCGCGGCATGGGCAACATAACGTCTTACCGATTCGCGATCGGATAGATCGCTGCTTTCAGCATGCACCGCACCAAAGTTCGCAAGCTCATGCCGCGTTTGTTCCAGCGCGGCCGCATTCCGCGCACAAATGGAAACCTTGGCGCCGCTCTTGAGAAAGGCTTCGGCTATCCCCTTCCCAATTCCGCGACTGCCGCCGGTAACGATCACGCGGTAATCCGAAAAATCGAATTCAATATTCATGCAAAATCCTGTCAAACGTGATCATGGAAAGAGGGGATCTAATCCGAAATAAAGACGACCTTTGACGCAACGCCAGCCCCGCCAACTGCCGAGACGTCTCATTTCCCGGAGTAACCGGCAGGCGAGAACCAATGAATTGTTCATACATCGAACTCCCGCGGTCGATAGCCAGATCGCTTCCGCATATACCGGTAGCGTCGACCTCTATCAAAACTTCGTCCGGCTTGAGAACTTCGGGCTCCGGCACCTCGACCAATTCAAGGCCCGCGCGCGAGGCTGTTTTCTGAAGTGCCAGCATTGTCATATCCCGTTCCGATTGTCGTGTGGACGAGCTAGCGCCCAGTCCATCGCGGTTCGCGCTTTTCCGCAAAGGCCTTTAGACCCTCTGCCCAATCTTGCGACGTGCGGACCTTTTCCAGCATGGGAACCTGCGCTTCCCAAGCTTCGTTCTCCTTCCAGTCTCTGGAGGCGCGCATGATCTGAAGCGTAGCTGCGACTGCCAGCGGCCCGTTCGCGCTTATCGTGCGGGCGATTTCCAAGGCCGTTGCTAACGCTTCACCAGGCGCCGTTAGGCGATTGATCAGGCCGAAGGCTGCCAATCGCCCGGCTTCCACATGTTCCCCGGTCAGCGCCATTTCCACAGCCACCGCATAGGGCAGCCGACGAGGCAATCTAAATGCCCCACCGGCCGCAGCAACCACGCCGCGTCTCACCTCAGGCAACCCAAATCTGGCATCCTTGGCCGCCACGATCAGATCGCAGGCCAGCGCGATTTCAAGTCCGCCCCCCAGTGCGAAACCTTCGATCGCCGCCACAAGAGGCTTCCCAGGAGGGGTTTTGCAAATACCGAATTTTCCGCGTGGGGGCAGTGCGCGCGTGGGGCTCCTCGCGGCTTTCAGATCAGCTCCAGCAGTGAAAACGCCCTGAGTGCCCGTGATAATGCCGACACGGAGCTCGGGATCGCCCTCCAGTTGATCCCATGCATCATTGATTGCCCACCCCATGTCACCATCAATGGCATTGCGCACTTCAGGACGCGCGATTCTCACTATCAGGACGTGACCATTTCGTTCCGTCGTGATCCTAGGGTCGGATGCCACATTCATCTTCGACATTGACCTCTGATCATCGTCATCATGTCATGATCACCCGTGTCAGGAATAAAGGGGCGTCAATCGACGACGCGTCTCTTCCGCGAACGCATCAAGATCACCCAAATTCTGATGCCCAGTCACAAAGTCATTTTCGGCCTGCCGATTTTCCCCTAGCACCAGCCAGATGGGGCGTTGCGCCAGGGGAGCCGGCTGGCTACGTCCGGAGCCGATCGAATCTCCGAAGCTGCGGTCGTAAATGTCCCGCGCTGACATATAATGTAGGGTCAAGCCGACCCTGCGCCGGCCGGACGTGTTGGCGCTGGCCCCATGCACGGTGTAGAAATCATGGACAGAAAACTGACCCGATTTCAAAGTCGAATGAGCCACGTTCTCCATATCCAGCCCGCCGGTATCCACTTGGAAATTCAGGAGATCGCCAACTGTCCGGTCAAAATGATCGTGTCCGATCCTGCCATTACGTCCCGAGCCAGGGATGAAGCTCAGGCTGCCATTGGCGGGATCGACATCGTCGACCGCAATCCAGACCATCGCACTTTCCGCAAATCGACGTCCGGGCCCCGGTTTTATGGCGGGATTGTAGCAGTCTTGATGCCAGGGCGTTCTTGGACCAAATTCGCCTGGCTTGGCGAATATCTCCCCTCCCCAGAATATGAGATCTGGCCCTACCAGTCGGCGCGCAGCAGCGAGCAGAACCGGATTCAGCGCGATCTCGAAAATCTTCTCGCCACCAACAAGACCCTCCAACTGTCCCTCACGCGGAGGAACATGCGGCATTCTAAGGATACCCCACTCGGCTACATCCGCGATGACTTGCCCCACGACATCGCGCATGTGGGCCGCGTCCTTTTCAGGCAGGCCAATTTTCGGAAACACAAATCCCTGATCCCGAAACTGTTGCACCTCTTCGTCACTGATGACTTTATTCGGGTCGGTCAGACTATCTTCTGTCTTGATCGGCATAGGTCCTCTCCCGGCAAATCCCAATCATGGCAGCATCCGTTGTATCTTACTGAAAGACACAATTTCGAATGGCCCTTAAAAAAACCTCCTTGTTGAGCAGAACCGGTCCAGCTTATTGAGGAACCGCCAAGCGCATTTTCCATTCCGCAGAATATAACTGCTCAACCAGTTCCGGTTTGAACGGATTGGGTTTCGGCCCCAGCTCGTGAAGATTTAGCTGCTCCAGCTTTTCAATCAGCCAGCGCTTGAATTGTCGGACATGCGGCGCTTCCCGACGGTTATTTGGTACGGTCAAATAATAACCAAGGTCACGACAGAGAACGGAATCAAAAGGTTCGAACAGACGCCCATCGGCAATTTCCTGCTGGAAATATGCTTTCTGTGCCATAACGAGCCCGGCGCCCGAAATCGCCGCCTGATACACAACGCTCAACTCGTCGAAGACAAGGTTCTCGCGCGGCTTGAGGTTTTCCGAGCCGATCATAGCCAGCCAGCCCGGCCAGTCCGCACGCCGCCATTCTTGATGCAACAAAGCGTGGTCCCGCAATATATCCACCGGATATGGACGCTTGGTAGGATCCAACAGGCTCGGACTGCATACCGGACGCACAGCATCGCGAAACAGCAATGTGGTTTCGACATTTTTCCATTTTCCACGTCCGAACCGAATGCGTACGTCGGAATTGTCCCTCACGAGATCGGCATGATCGCTGGCGGAGATCAGGCGCACATGAATTTCCGGATGGCGGATCTGGAATTCCGGAAGCAAAGGGATGAGAAAGCCTATCAGGAAACTCGTGTAGGTACGGACAGTCAGAACGGGTGAGGCCTGAATACCCCGAAACTCATCCGCTGCTTCCGCCATGCTGGCAAAGGCACTGGACAGTTTGTGTGCCAGTGCTTCGCTTTCCTCGGTGAGAGCCAACCCATGTCCGGTTCGCTCGAACAGCGCCTGACCGAGAAAATCTTCCAGCGTTTTGACCGAGCGGCTAACAGCACCTTGTGTAACGCAAAGCTCCTCCGCAGCACTCGTGAAATTCAGATGCCGGGCTGCGACTTCGAAGGCTCGTAATGGGTTCAGCGGGGGCATGCGGCGGCTGGAGCGATAACGAACACTGGCCATCTCACAGTCTCCTATTCTGCCTGTTGGGCGTTGTTCGCCTCGCTGCGATAGGGTTAGCGCAATAACGCCACCCGTGCAACCATGCGGAATATATATCGCATATCAGCACAATGTAAACGGACGCAAAGGTTCGAGATGGCCCGGGATAGCCGAAAATTCATTGGCGCTCATGAGAAACTGTTATCTTCAGGGAATTGGCAAATGCCCTAAGATCCCACTCTTTAGAGGAGTTACCTTGATGCCCTACCCGGCGCCCTCCCTGTTGATAGGCGGCAAATGGATTTCAGACAGGCCGGGCGAGCCGGTACTAAATCCTGCGGACGGCAGCAAAATCGCCACGCTTCCCCACGCGACCATCCAAGATCTCGATGACGCGGTCGCGGCCGCACAGCGCGGCTTTGAAATCTGGCGCGCAACGGCGCCGGAAAAGCGGGAGGAAATCTTGCTGCGCGCCGCAACGCTCCTGCGCGAACGTGCCGAACATATCGCTGAAGCTCTGGTGAGCGATCAAGGCAAGACCGTGCGTGAAGCGCAAGCGGAAGTCCAAACCGCCTGTAACAGGATTGTGTGGGATGCTGGAGAAGCCCGTCGAATCTATGGCCGGATCGTGCCCACCAACGGTCCACTCAGAAAGTTCGTAACGCGCCATCCCATCGGAATTGTTGCGGCCTTTACACCCTGGAACTATCCACTTGCGTCACCCACTCGCAAGGTTGCCGGAGCGCTCGCTGCGGGATGTTCGATCATTCTGAAGGGAGCGGAAGAAACCCCCGCGGGTGCAGTTGAACTCATCCGTGCATTTCACGACGCGGGCGTTCCCGAAGGCGTGGTCAATCTCGTATTCGGAAAGCCCGCCGAGATATCCGCATATCTGATCCCCAGGCCGGAGGTTAAGCTGGTCACCTTTACGGGTTCCGTTCCGGTGGGCAAACATCTCGCCGCTATGTGCGGCCAATATATGAAACCCGCAATTATGGAACTAGGCGGAAACTCACCGGTTATCGTCTGGGATGATATCGACGTGGACGCTGTCGCCGCGCTTTCGGTAGCAGGCAAAGCGCGTAACGCCGGCCAAGTGTGCGTATCACCAACCCGGTATTTTGTTCACGCGAAAGTTCACGATCGCTTTGTTGAGCGCTTTGCCGAAGGAGCGACCGCGCTGAAATTGGGCGTCGGCTCTGACCCGTCGCTCGAAATGGGACCACTTGCCAACGCTCGCCGCATTGACGCCGTCGAAAGCTATGTTGCGGACGCAAAAATGCGCGGCGCCAAACTGCTATGCGGCGGAAAGCGGGTCAACAATCAAGGCTATCTCTATCCCATGACCATCCTAGCGGACGTACCAGACGACGCTCGTGCCATGATAGAAGAGCCATTCGGGCCGATCGCACTGATTCAAAAGGTCCAATATCTCGATGAAGCCATACGCAAAGCCAACTCAGTCAACTTTGGGCTTGCTGCCTACGCCTTCACCGACCGGGCAAGTGTGGCGGCCGCGCTGAGCGAACACATTGATTGCGGCAGCCTTTCCATTAACCATTATACATCCTCATATCCGGACATCCCCTTTGGCGGGATCAAGGATAGCGGATATGGCCGGGAGGGTGGTACCGAGGGGCTGGACTGTTACACATTTACCCGGGCGACAACCCAGTTGTTTCCCACGGCATAAATGACACGAGCCGAACTTCCGGGCAGACGCGCCAAATAGCAATGTAGTAAATCTTGCACGGCCGTAATTTCCTGTGCTCCACCGATCAAAAAAGACAGTGGGGTCTCCGAGAAGGCGACATAAAATGCGGGAATTTTCAATATGTGAAATTTGCAAAGATGCTGAATAAGAATCCACACCCTGTTAGGGGTGATCCATTTTGTGCGGATATTCAGAATATGAACCTACGATCATGTACTCGCTTGAGCCCGTATGTCGCAGCAAGAAGCGAAGGACACTCACGGGGCTGTGAGGAGACAGCGTGTTTGAATAGTCAGTGTTTCAGAGGTTCGCTCTCTCGGTTTCCCCAGCAAAATCAGGAGCGACCATAATGTACAAAGTGTTGGGGGGAATTCGGGTCATCGAAGCATCGTCCTTCGTTGCCGCGCCTTCCGCCGGACTATATTTGGCGCAGATGGGAGCCGAGGTGATTCGCGTGGACCAGATCGGCGGAGGCCCCGACTTCAACCGGTGGCCGCTCGCTGAAAATGGCGCAAGCTTTTACTGGGAAGGCCTGAACAAGGGCAAAAAATCGGTTGCGCTAAATTTGGGCAGCCCCGAAGGGCGCGAACTGCTCGCCGCGTTGGCTACAGCTGACGGCGCCGAGGGCGGCCATTTCCTCACCAATTTTCCCGTAGACGGCTTTCTGTCGCATGAAAAACTGGCCGCACGGCGCGCGGACCTTGTTACCGTCCGGGTGATGGGACAGGCCGACGGTGGCCCGGCGTTAGACTATACTGTCAATTGCGCAGTCGGCTTCCCTCAACTCACCGGTCCAGGACCGGACCCGGTCAACCATGTGCTGCCTGCATGGGACTTGCTGACCGGAGCCTATGCAGCGTTCGCAATGCTGGCGGGGTCCCGCAACAGGGAGAGGACGGCCGCGGGAATCGAAGCGCGGGTTCCGTTAGCCGATGTAGGTATTGCAACGGTGGGCAATCTGGGGATGCTTGCCGAAACGCAGTTCGGTGGCCAGGACCGAGCGCGCCACGGCAATGATATTTTCGGCGCATTCGGACGAGATTTCGTAACGCGGGACGGCGCGCGTCAGATGATCATCGCAATCACGCCGCGTCAGTGGGCCGGGCTTATCGAGGTGTTGGGATTGGGCGAGGATATTGCCCGGATCGAAGCGGAGTTGGGCGTGTCCTTCGCGTACGATGAGGGGACACGTTTTGCGCATCGTGATCGACTGAACCCCTTGGTCGAACGGGCTGTGGCCGAACGTGATTCCGCCGAACTGGCGCAGAGCCTGGACAAGGCGGGCTGCTGCTGGGGGCCCTATAAGCCTATGTCCGACGCCATCAACGATCCCCAGCTGGTCACGTCCAATCCGGTATTCAGTCAGATCGAACAGGTTAGTGGCTTGTGCTATCCGGTGCCGGGGGCATTTGCCACGCTGCCGGGTTTCGAGAGACAGGCGCCGAAGCGGGCTCCGCGTCTTGGCGAGCATAACGAGGAAATATTGAGTACAGTTCTGGGCCTTGGTTCCGGCGAAATCGGCAAGCTCTACGACCGAAGAATCGTCGGATGAACCCGGAAATTCGTCAGGATATTCTGACACCCGCCCTGGCCACGCGTTTCGCAGCGACATTCGATCGCGACCCGCCCGAACACATTGCGCCGCAAGGGATCCACTGGTGTCTGTACACACCGGAAACGGCTTCGACCGAGCTCGGTCTCGATGGCCATCCGGCAGGTGGTGGCGGTTTTTTACCGAAAAGCCACTTGCCGCGACGCATGTGGGCCTCAGGCGAGGTGGAATTTGTAAACCCGATCCCCGTCGGCTCAATGATGGAGCGGCGTTCGACGGTACTGGATGCGGTGGAAAAGTCAGGCGGCACTGGCCAGCTGCTGTTCGTCACCGTGGCGCACGAAATCTTTTGTGCGGACGTTCTCCTCATCCGCGAAAAACAGACGATCGTCTATCGGGAGGCCGCCGCGCCCAAACCGGGACAACCGGAGCAAATCCTTTTCGCCGAGCCGGATCGCGCGCGCGGGCTGGGCTGGCCCTGGCGGCGCGACTACGCGCCATCTGTCCCACTGCTGTTTCGATATTCGGCGCTGACATTCAATAGCCACCGCATTCACTATGACCTTCCCTACGCGCGACACGAGGAAGCCTACCCCGGTCTTGTCGTCCATGGGCCGTTGATGGCCACTCTGCTGCTTGACCTGTGCGATCGGAAACTGGGATCAAACCAGCTGGCCCATTTCTCTTTCAGGGCGCTATCGCCGGCTTTTGCGAACGAACCACTATTGCTGGCCGGCAAGCCTGAGGGGGAGCGAGGTCCCATTGATCTTGCAGTCCTCGGAGCAGACGGCCGGGCCGTCATGAAGGCAACCGCAACCCGCATTTGACGGTCGCGCAATCCGAATTTGATATAGTAATTAAGACCGCACGCATCGGATCGTTCTATCAATATGGTGTGACTGAGCCTGCGTGCACTGCGATAGCTGCCACCTCTGCCAACAAAACCGCCCAAGGCAAGACAGCACTCCGTATCAGATTAGATCGCTACGGAGAAATCTGGACGGACTAGCCGTTCTCATGCATAGGAGAGCATCGCATGATATCCAGGACGTATGATCATATTCGAAGACACGAAAGAACAGGGCAACAAGGTCCAGATTAAAGCAACGGCACGCATTTTATCCGGACTTTCGGCCTTCGTATCTGACGTGAGCAGCTATGGCGTAACCGAGCTTGCGGGCAAGCTCGGCATGACGAAGAACATGGTTTATCGCGCGCTCACGACCTTAGCTGAGCACGGCTATCTGGTTCGCGACCCAAGTGGCCAGCGCTATCAATTGGGATATCGCATTCTCGAGCTTCAAAATCACCATATCCCAGAGCCGGACCTGCGCGCACTTTGTCAGCCGTTCACCCGTCGACTGCAGGAAACAACCGGTGAGACCGTCAGCCTAATTGTCCGGACTTCCGACTATGCGGTTATGATCGACGGTATCGAGACGCGTCAACCGGGCACATATCGCATGGTTCTTGGCACACTCTATCCCCTGCACGTTCCGGCAAGCGGCCTCGCGATACTTGCCTTTAGTTCGGACGAGGAAATAGCGGGCTACATTGAACGGGCAAGTCGCCAGACCGATCCCGCGCAGGAACCGCTGCGGCCAAAAGAACTGCTGGCACGCATTACCGAAATCCGGGCAAGAGGATATGCAGAGGTATCGCATCAAGGCGCGCTTCCGATGTTGTCGATCGCATTTCCGATCTGGGCGTCCGGCGGAACGCTTCATGGTGCTTTAGGGACAGGCGGGCCAACGGAACGCTTTGGTCCGAAACTTTCCGGAATGCTGCCTTCCATTCAGGATATGCTGGAGGAATTGCGCCAGCGAACGCGCCTTTACCCCGCCGATCCGCGACAATGGGCGATTTCATGATGACTAAACCGCACCGCACCGCTGTCAGTTCTTCCGCGACACATGTCTTCGAAACTCTGCACTTTGTTTCGGACAGCGCGGAGCCCCGTGGTGTCACCGACATAAGCCGTCAACTTTCTTTACCCGTGGCTACAGTTTTTCGTGCGCTCTCCACTTTAGAGGAAGCTGGCTATATCCAGCGCTTTCAGAACGCCCCCCGCTTTGAAGTTGGTACGATGTCCTATTTGCTGGTGAGGGCATTGTTAAGCCGATTTGCTTTACACGACGATGCACGAACCATTCTTTACAATCTGGCAGAAGCGACCGAAGAAACAGTCGCAATTTGGGTCAGCGTCGGTTGGTACTGCGTACTCATCGGCGGAGCCTTCGGGCGACGCGACAGTTTTCACAATGACCGATTAGGTGATAAAGGTCTTCTACATCAGCACCCTGCGGGCAGAGCGTTGCTCGGCAATCTGCCTAATAAAGATCAGCAGCGCTATCGGAACTTCGTTGAAAAGAATCATGCCAGGCATCTGGGTTCCTATGAAGGAATGCATATTTCGGCGCCTAGCCCTGACGGAATCAGACATGACAAGTCGGATGTTCTCGACTTCCGTTATCGAACGCTTCTCATACAGGATCCGGCCGGAAAGGTTGTGGCCTCACTAGTAGCCGAGGGACCCGCTCAAGCGGGAAGCTCCATCGACCAAAGGCTCTTCGAGGCCCGAAACCTTATCGAAGCCATGATTGAGAAAGATCCGCAGCGCTATCTCTCGCCGTTTGAACATCTCGATAACGACACGATAATGCTTGACCTGGATGGGCCGGAAAACGCGCACAGTTGAACATCCGCTGGCACGCGATCGCGCAGCCAGCAATGATGTCGGGTCATGGCAGCACAAAAAAACTGAGTTGTTGACCGTCCGCGAACTTGCTTCCTCATTTGAAGTTAGTGGAGTGGCCAAATTATGAAGCGTCTGCACGGCAAAAAGGCCATTGTTACCGGAGGTGCCAACGGCATCGGCCGAAGCTGCGCATTGCGGCTGGCCAGCGAGGGGGCAGATGTAGCCATTATTGATCTTGAGCCTGAAGCGCTGGAGGAAACGCGGCATTTGATTGCAGAGGATGGCGGGCGGGCGATAGTTAAAAGCGCCGACTGCACTAATCCGGACGAAGTCCAGGAATTCGTGGCCACAGCAACATATGAATTCGGGCAAATCGACATCCTGATCAACAATGTTGGACAGGGCGCGCGCGAGCGGAAAACGACTTTCCTTGAGTCAAAGGAAGAAGTCTGGCGCTTCGTAATCGAGATCAACTTGTTCACGACCATGCGCTTTAGCCGCCTTGTCGCACCCGGAATGGTGGAACGAGGTTATGGGCGCATCATAAACATGTCGTCTGAAAGCGCCGTGATCGGGCCGATTGGAAGTCACGACTATGGTGCTGCAAAGGCCGGAATTCTGGGCTTCACGCGTGCCGTCGCGCGCGAGCTGGCCCCCCATGGCGTTACCGTCAACGCAATTTGTCCCGGCCCCGTCATGACCCGTGCGCTGGAACGGAGCGCCGGTGAAGAAGCTAGGAAGGCCATGGCTTCAATACCGGTTGGTTTTGTCGGGGAGCCGGAGGATATTTCCGGAATGGCGGCCTTTATTGCCAGTGACGAGGCACGCTTCATGACCGGCCAGACCGTTATTGTAAATGGTGGGCGATGGTGGCTTTGATAAAAGCTCTGCTGAAAGATTTCTCAAATGATGATGCTTGAACATGACGCGAAGGAGCTTCTTCGTTCGCTTGATCTGAAGGTACCTGAGGCGCGTTTTTTCCGCGATAATGCGGGTCTTGCAGATGTTGCAACGCCCACTGTCGTAAAGGCACAGGTCCCTGTCGGGGGACGCGGCAAGGTGGGAGGCATTCGCCTTGTCCGCTCCCGCGAGGAACTGCAAGATGCAGCATCTTCGATCCTTGGGATGACAATCAAAGGGCATCAAGTCCGGGCTATCCGGATCGAACATCCGGTGGACTATGTCACAGAAACTTATGTAAGTTTTACCATCGACGCCGCGGCTGCCAAGGTTCGCATACTGATTTCTCCCGAAGGTGGCATTGACGTGGAGGATGAGGTGGCGCGCGCGCAACTTCTTAGCGCCGAAGCCGAGCTCGACCAGCAAGCTGTAGCAGATGCAGCATATGCTCTTTGCTCTTTTCTGCCGGAGGCGATCCGACGCCCTGTCCGCGCGGCCACTCAGGCACTGAGCGAGGCCTTCTTCGACCTGGAAGCGATCATGCTGGAAATAAACCCACTGTTCGTGACCTCTGGGGGCGAATGGGTGATCGGAGATGCGAAGCTTGTGCCTGACGACAACGCTTTCGAACGTCGCCCCGCAGTGCAGCATCGGATTGTATCCCAGCCCGATCTTTATCCGGAAGCCAGTCTTAAGCTAGCGCACGGTTTCGATTTCGTGACCCTGAACCCGAATGGCCACGTTGGTCTGGTCACCACGGGCGCGGGCCTGTCGATGCAGTTGGTGGACGAACTGACTGTTCGAGGCGCGGAGCCATTTAACTTCTGCGACATTCGCACCGGAATGTTTCGCGGCGATCCATCCCGGCTGATTCAGGTTTTGGAGTGGATATTGTCCGGGCCAGACGTTGATGTGGTCATGATCAATTTTTTCGCCGGTGCCACCGATCTTGCCGAAACGACCAGTCTCTTGCTGACCGCACTCGACAAAGTGAAAATACAAATTCCGGTGGTCGCAAGGCTCATTGGCAACAACCTAGACGCGGCTCTCCGCATTATTGCAGACGCCGGAAATCCGATTGAGTGCGAAACGGATCTGGATCGTGCAATTGACCACGTTGTCCGCATTGTGGAAGGAAAACGATGAACCGCCCCCACATGCCCTTTTTCGATCCAGACACCCCGGTAGTGGTCCAGGGTATTAACGGCAGGGTCGGCAGCAATCATAGCCGCAACATGCG
>CAYOZY010000065.1:0-12406 GCA_964408525.1 uncultured Sphingobium sp.
CATCGCACGATTGGAAAAGGTCGGGCAATTCCCCAAGCGGGTACAGCTTGGCCCCGCCAGAGTGGGGTGGGTTGAGGCTGAAGTGCTGGACTGGCTCCAGAAACGGTTGGATCGCCGCGAAGCGCCTAATCGAGGCCTGGAGGATGGACTATAATGTTAGCCGTCCTCACATGGGTCTTGGCAATCTGACCCCGGTGGAATACCTTGCCAGCTCAGAAACTTTGCCTGCCCCGATCGGGGCAGGCAAAGCCGGAAACTAACGCTGCTTCTGGACCACCAATCCCAAGCGCTTCAAGGTGCGAATGCACTAACAATCAATGCGGACCACTCAGAAGGGGGCCGGTCACATGTCGCCACCTCGCATGGTGACCGTTTTCCCAAGCAGCGCCTGCGGCGAAGCGCCAGCCGCAAAAACACCGCTGCCTTCATTTCCCACGCCCATATACTGGTTCAACCGCCCCGCCAATGACCGCATCGCATGCGACCATATCTGCGCGCCAGAACGGCGCAGACGATCAACTGGATTTGGTGAAAAAGCATGAGCGGCAGGATGATCATGCTCTGCTGCGGACCGGGAAAGATGACGGTCGACATCGGTAAACCGCTCGCCAGCGACTTGTTCGAGCCGCAAAATTGCAGCACAATGTCATCCTCCTTCGAAAGACGCATGACCTTCAAGCCGAAGAACATCGTCAGCCCAAGCACCACCGCCAGCAAGGCGCATAATATGACGGAGAGACTGAGCAAGTCGACCAGTTCAAGCTGCGTCCATATGCCATCAACCATGCCTCTGGAAAAAGCGACATAGATGATGAGCAGGATGGAGCCTCGATCAGCATAGCCAAGAATCTTCTTATGCTTCTGAACCCATTCCCCGATGAGCGGCCGCATGAGCTGGCCCACGACGAACGGCGCCAGCAGCTGTAAGCTGATATCCCGCAAGACCGTGAAGGAGAATCCTGCGCCCTGGGAATGTAACATCGCCCCGGCCAGCAGCGGGCTTAGCAAGACGCCCAACATATTGGAAGCCGACGCCGCGCACAGGGCCGCCGCGACATTGCCGCGCGCGATGGATGTGAAAGCGATCGAGGACTGTACGGTGGAAGGCATTATGCACAAAAACAGGAAGCCGGTCACAAGAGATGCGGGAAAGCTGGCAGGGAAGATCGGTGACATCGCCCAGCCCAGCAACGGGAATAGCGCAAAAGTGCACAGCAATACGGCCAGTTGCAGCTTCCACTGCAACAAGCCGTCCAGTGCCGCTTTTGGCGAAAGGCGCGCGCCATAAAGGAAAAACAGAAAGACGATGCCTGCATTGGCGGCATATTTTGCGATGATCGCGCCTTGGCCATGGGCCGGGAAAAAGGCCGCAAGAGTGACCGTCAGCACCATCAACACGACATAGGGATCAAAGAATTTGAGCAGCTTTCCCATTTTTCTCATCTTCGGACTTTGTGCTTCGCCCTAGTTGATTGTATTTTCCGATGACAGAATTAATTGTTATCAGATGACAGGATAACCATCCTGGATCTGGCCTAGCCGAAAAGTTTCATGGCGATCGCGCTATCGCTGAGCTTCACCAAAACGGCTACCCGGCTCGGTATCGGCAATAGGTGATGGGAGATCACATTCGAAAGCTCGAAGCGATGTTTGGCAAGCGCCTGCTTCTCCGCTGCCGGGCGGGACTCTGCATGAACATTAGGCAAAACGGCAAACACCAGACCGCCAACCGCTTCACAGGGCTTGTCGATATCCGGTTATTCGGGCCATACCATGCATTAAGAATTCTGTTATATGCGGGGCGGCATGAATAGAGGCGATCTTGTTTCGGTCATCGAACCGATTTTCGGCAATGGGCAAGCGCTTGAGCCCTGGTTTCAGGCGAATATTGACGCCGTCAAGCAGCGACTGGTAGCCGATGGCGCGATAATTTTGCGCGGTTTCGCTACTGAAGATGAGGAAAGCGCAGAGAATGTTCTGGCGGCGCTGGGCGGCGAATTGCTGGACGATGCCTTCTGGTCCACCCCGCGCCTTGGGGTTTCCAAAAAGACATTCACCGCGACTGAAATGGCGGCGGACCGCTCCATCGCGCTGCACACCGAAATGTCCTACATGGCCGCGTGGCCGCGTCTGCTCGCTTTCCATTCGATACAGGCGGCCGAAGAAGGCGGCGCAACCACCGTCTGCAATCTTGATGACGCCAGCGAGGCGCTGGGAGATCTGTTGACCCCCTTCGCCGACAAGGGCGTTCTCTATCGGCGCTATTTCCACAAGGGCATTGACGTGGCGTGGAGCAAGGCCTTTCGCACCGATGACCGCGACGAGGTCGCCGCCATCGCACGCCAGAATGGCATGACCGTGGAGTGGCTGCCTGGAGACGTGCTGAAAACCGAAAATCTTGCGCAGGGCTGTGTCGAGGACAAGGGCAAGCTTCTCTGGTTCAATCAGTGTCATGTGTTTCACCCGGCCAATCTGCCCTCCGCCACGCGCGAAAAGCTGGAGCAATTTCTGGGGGCTGATCGTCTGCCGCGTCAGTCTTTCTATGGCGATGGCACGCCAATAGCCCCTGAGACAATCGACCGGGTGAACGAGGTATTCGACAGCCTGACCCACGAAATGCGCTGGAAAAATGGCGATATATTGCTTTTCGACAATCTGCGATTCGCCCATGGTCGCGCGCCCTTCAAAGGAGCGCGCAGGCTTTTGGTGGCGATGGCGAACGGTCAGTCGGAGCCGCGGCGCACCCCGTTGTTCGGCGAAGTATGAGACATAAAGGCGGGGCATGACGAACAAGCTGGATATGGGCGCGCCTGTCGTGGGCGTAGTGGCGGTCGATGGCGCAGGGTTTGCCGAAGCCATGTTCGAGGCACAGGCGCAAGGCGCCATCGTGGTGCCGCTGCGCAGCGCGAACGATGCGGAACGGATCGCGCTGACCGGCGTGTCGCGCATCGTTACGCCCGAAGCTATATCGGGATGGGTTACGCCGCGCCCCTTCCCCTCAGGCCCGGCGGACAGCCCCGCAGCCATCGTCTTTTCCTCCGGCACAACCGGCACGCCCAAGGGCGTGATCCTCACTCATGGCGCTATTGCGGCGGCAACCGACCGTCTGATCGCCGCGATGGCGATGGACGGCTCTATCCGGGAATATATCGGCGTTCCCCTCATCTATTCCTTTGGCCTTGGCCGCGCGCGCGCCATTGCGAAGGTTGGCGGGCGCTATTTCGTGCCAACCCATGGCTTCGATCCTTCCGAAATCGCGGCCATGCTGCGCAAGGACGAGATCAACGCGATTTCCGCGGTGCCGACGCTCTGGCGGGTACTGCTGGCGAACAAGGATGTCATCGGCGATGCGGGCGCGAAGGTTCGCTGGATCGAGATCGGCAGCCAGTCGATGAGCGCGGACGAAAAGCTGGCGATGAAGGCCCTGTTTCCCAATGCGCGCATTGTTCAGCATTATGGCCTGACCGAAGCCTCACGCACGACCTTTCTCTCCATTGACAGCGCCCCGGAAAATCGCCTCGGTTCGGTTGGACAGCCGCCTGCCGACACCGAGATCGCGATTGATGGCGATGGCCGTATCCGCATCAGGGGGCCACATGTCGCGGCTTCCTGTCTGAAAGATGGCGCGCTCGTGCCGCTCACCGATGCCGATGGCTGGCTGACCACCGATGACATCGGCCACATCGAGGACGGATGGCTTATTTTCGAAAGCCGCGCCGACGACCAGATCAATTGCGGCGGCACCAAGCTTCATCCCGACGCCATAGAAGCGGGGATCCTTGCCGCCTTCCCGGGCCATGCGGCAAGTTCCATCGCGGTGGCGAAGACCGTCGACCCCCTGCGCGGTGACGGCATTGTCCTCGCCTATGAAAGCGGCACCGGACTGACCGCCGACGCGCTGCATCATGCCGCCAACGCCGTGCTGGAGGCGCACGGCCTTCATGCGGGCGGCGCGTTGCACGTCGTGGCGCTCGATGCGTTGCCACGCACCCCGACGGGCAAGGTTCAGCGTCGCGAGATCAGCGCGGCCTTCGAGGCGGGCCATGGCGCTTCGGCGGAACAGAAGCTCGTCAATATCTGGCGCCGGGTTCTGGGCATAGACCGCATCGGGCCGGAGGATAATTTCTTCGACCTCGGCGGCGATCCGCTGGTCGGTCCCGCGCTCGTAGACGCCATGATCGCCGAAGGGATCAGCGCCAACGCCGCGGCGGGCGCGCTCGACGGCATGAGCATTAGTCAGATCCTTGAGGCCAGCGTCGCCCCCGCCAGCGCGGGCGCCTCCGGGCGCTCGGAGACAGAGGCGCGGCTGTTCGCGCTCTGGGGCGAGGCACTGGGACGCACGGACATCGACCCGCACAAGAGCTTCTATGATGTCGGCGGCGATTCGCTCTCTGCCATCGGGCTTGCGCTGGCCATGGAAAAGGCGGGCTTCGACGGCGACACCGCGCGCGCGATCTTCGATGGCGCGACCATATCGGACATTGCGGAGATGTCCGCGCCGAGCGCCGCTCCGGCCGAACAGCCGGGCTCCGCGCCCGCTGCCCCTCGCGTCCGGCAGCGCACACAGGTGGCTCTGCTCAATGAAGGACTGAATCTGGTCAAGGGGTTGCTGATCGTCTGCATCGTCGCGTCCCACTGGCTGCCTTTCTACCTCAACCGCGTCGGCTTACGGGATTCGGTGCTGCACAAGGCGCTCCAGCCCTTCCTTTCGATGGGCAGCCCCACCCTCGCCTTCACCTTCGGCATAGGCGCTGCGGTTTTCTATGCCCGCCAATATGAGGGCAGCGGCCCCGCTTTTCGCGCCAGTGTGAGATCGGGCGTCAAGCTCCTGCTTGCGGGCCTTGCGATCGGCTTTGCCGGGGAAGTGGCCGCGCGGCTGCTCGACGGGCAAGCCGCGAACGCCGCGATGTTCGCCGCATCCTTCGTCGGCGGACCGTTCCTCTATTTCATGCTGGCGACGGCCTCGCTCCCGCTCTGGGTGCCTCATCTGCGCCGCGAATGGCGCGCCGTGTGGCGAACCTTTGCTGCCGCCCTCCTCTTTTATGCGATCTTTGAAGCGCTCAAGCTCGTCTTGCCACCGCCCGGCACGGAGCAGGTTTCCAGCTCTGTTAGCGAAGTGCTGATCGGCCACTGGAGCCTGTTCCAGATGGGCGCGATCACGCTGGCGGGCGGCGCCACGGGCGTGTTGATCGAGCTGCTGTTGTCGAGCAAGCGCAACCTTTCCGTCATGGCCCCCGCCGGATTGCTTCTGCTGGTAGCGGGGCCGGTGATGGCGCTGGCGGCACACGATTTGCAGAGCTGGTTCGAACCGCATGTCGACATCATTCCATGGGCAACGGTCAGCTATATCGGGCTGGCGCTCACCATGGTCGCGCGCACCGAAAGCTGGATCGCTACGGCGGAAACGCGCCCCATGCTGCGCCTGTTTCTTCAGGTCGTCGCCAGCATCGGCGTGCTTCTCTTCCCGCTCTATGTCGTCCAGAGCCTAGTCTATCACGGCGCCGAGATTGCTGTGCACCTGCTGAACATGAAGTTCCTCACGGCGCTGAGCGTGCTGATCCTGATCTTCCTCGCGCTGGCGGCCTATGCGGTCTCGCGCATCTACCGGCTCTATTACGGGCGCATGAAGTAGGGAACTGGTGCGCCCAACAGGATTCGAACCTGTGGCCTTCGGATTAGGAATCCGACGCTCTATCCTGCTGAGCTATGGGCGCATGCCAAATAAGTGGCATGGCTGCGCTGTAATCGGCATTACGCGCGGGTTCAACCTTGGGGATGGTCCCGCCGATTAATTCTGTGCTTCGGGCGGGATAACGGGAAAGAGCAGCGGAGCTACTTCGACGCCTTCCTCGATAAGATTGCGCGCTTCCTCAGGAGCGACCTCGCCATGGATCGGCGCCGCGCTTTCCTCACCATAATGCATCGCGCGGGCGCGATCCGCAAACGTGCGCCCCACCCATTCACTGTTGGCCAGCGCCTCGGCCTGCGCCTGAGCCAGTGCCTGCATCAGCTTTTGCGCCTTTTCGCTATCCAGCCCCGCGCTCATGGGAACAGAGGGCACGACGGCGGCATTGTCGCCTGCTCGCAACGGCTTCTCGGCGCGCTGGTTACCCTTGGCCGAAACGGCGGGCGCCATCACCGCCTTGCCGATTTTGGCCGCCCCGCAGACCGGGCAGCACACGAGGCCGCGCGCGCATTGGCTCTCATAATCCTCGCTTGAGGAAAACCAGCCTTCGAACACATGGCCGCCTTCATGGCATTGAAGATCGAAAACTATCATGAACTCGCGACGCCGCCTTCAATAACTCGCCTATGCCCGATCACCGGGATGCGCGCCCTTATCTCATCCACCTTGCCCAGATCAATATCGACCAGCGCCACGCCGGAACGTTCGCCCATATCGAGCAGAACTTCGCCCCAGGGGTCGATGACAAGACTATGGCCATAGGTCTCGCGTCCGTCCTCATGCGTCCCCACCTGCGCCGGGGCGATGACGAAGGCGGCGGATTCGATGGCGCGGGCGCGCAGTAATATCTCCCAGTGCGCCCGCCCCGTAGGCACGGTGAAGGCCGCAGGAACGAGCAGAACCATAGCGCCAGCGTCGCTCAACCGGCGATAGAGATCGGCGAAGCGCAGATCATAACAGACCGAAAGACCGAGCTTCGCCCAGGGTGTATCGACGATGACGACCTGTTCGCCCGGCCCATAGACCGACGATTCGCGCCAGCTTATGCCACCGGGCAGATCAACGTCGAACAGGTGGATCTTGTCGTATCGCGCGCGGATCTGGCCTGTGCCGTCGATCACGAAGCTGCGGTTGGTCCAGCGCCCGTCCGCCCTTTCGTCGCGCAGGCCAAGCGAACCGACATGAACCCACATGCCCGCTTTTGCCGCGGCCTCTCTCGCAGACGCCAGCACTACATCATGCGCCTCATCCGTCAGCCTCTGCGCCGCGCGTTCCCGGTCACGATCAAGATAACCGACCATTTCCGGCGAAAACAGCATGTCGGCGCCATCCGCCGCCGCCTCCATGATGGCGCGAGAGAGCATCGCGGCATTTGCTTCCGGGTCGATACCGCTGGTGGACTGAAGAATGGCAGCGCGCATCGGGGCTTCCTAAATGCCCAGCAATGCGTCGAGTTTGCCCGCTGCCTCCAGAGAGGCAAGGTCGTCCGACCCGCCGACATGCTGCCCGTCGATGAAAATCTGGGGCACGGTCGCGCCTCCATTCGAGCGCTCCAGCATCTCAAGGCGCTTGGGGCCGCCCATGCTTATATCATATTCCTCATATTCCACGCCCTTGCGCTCCAGCAACGCCTTCGCCCGCGCGCAATATCCGCAAAATGCCTTGGTGTAGATTTCGACATGGCTCATCGGCGGTTCTGCTCCTCTTTTGGTGAGATTGTATCCGTTCACTCATTTGTCAATCATGCCGCATCCCCTATCACCCGTGCCCAGCACAGGAGATGAACCGCCTCGGCGCCGCCCGCAAGCAAGGTTCTGGTGCACGCGCGAGCGGTCGCGCCGCTGGTGTGAATATCATCGACGAGCAGGATCGTCTTGCCGCGAACGGCGCCGCCCCGGCGCTGATCGAGCGCGAAGGCATTGGCGACCGTGCGTTCCCGCTCGCGCGAAGCCAGATCGCGCAAGGGGCGGGTCGCTTTGGTGCGTTTGAGTATATAGGGATCGACCTTCAGGCCAAGCGGGCGTGCAATGTGTCGAGCGACTAACAACGACTGGTTGAACCCCCGCCCCCACAGGCGCCACCGATGCAGCGGCACGGGGATGACCAGCGTGTCACGTCCCGCCGAACGGGCATCCGGGTGGACGCGCGGAAGCATGTGCCGCGCCATCAGTTCGGCGAGGCCCGTGCGCCGCGCATATTTGAGACGAATCGCCACCGCGCTGGATGCTTTCCCATAGGCGAGAGCCGCGCGCGCGCTGGCCCATGGCGGCGGCTCGCCAAGGCAGGCGCCGCACCGTGCTCCCTCCTCTTCCTCCAGCTCGAACGGGATACCGCAGCTCGCACAGCAAGGCTCACCCAGAAAGCGCATCTCCTGCCAGCAACCCGCGCAAAAGCCATGCTGCTCGCCCACGATAGCGCCGCATCCGGCGCAACGCGGCGGCAGCGCATAGTCGAGCACCGCGTCGAGCGCGGTTCGGGACGCGCGCGACAGGCGCGACAGCGGCGAAGCGATTTCCATATTGGTGCTTGTCGGACGGGGCGCGCATGGGCACAAGCCCGAAAATGACCGATCCCCCTGCCCCTCCCCGGATTTTCGACCCCGCCCGCCGCAGGGCTGCGCGAGACAGGGCGCATGGCGGCTTCGCGGATTACGACTTTCTGTATCGCCATATGCTCGAAGGCTTGCTGGAGCGGCTTGGCGACATTACGCGGCCGCTGCGCGATGTGTTGCTCATCGGCTGCCCGGACGACAGCGCCCGTATCGCGCTTGTCGCCATGGGCAAGGCCGTCACCTGCTGCGATCCCGGTGCGCGCAATGCCGCCGCCAATGGAGGCACGCAATGCGAGGAGGATGCCCTGGCCTTCACGCCGGAGAGTTTCGATCTGGTGCTGGCCTGTGGCACACTTGACAGCCTAAACGACCTGCCCGGCGCGCTCGTCCTCATCCGCCGCCTGCTGCGCCCCGACGGGTTGTTCCTCGGCGCATGCATCGGCGCGGGCAGTCTCCCCCGGCTGAAGGCGGCCTTGCTGGAGGCGGAAGGCGACCGCCCCGGCGCCCATGTCCATCCCCAGATCGACGTGCGTTCCGCAGGCGATCTGCTCGCGCGCGCGGGCTATGCAATGCCGGTGGCGGACATCGAGACACTGACGGTGCGCTATTCCTCGATGCTTGCCCTGATGCGCGACCTGCGCGGCATGGGATGCGGCAACATGATGTCGCAAGGGAGCCGCGCTCCACTCTCGCGCACGACGATCGTCCAAGCGTCTGCGCAGTTTGCCGCCCATGCCGAAGCGGACGGCAAGGTGAGCGAAACTTTCTCGACCCTGTATCTCAGCGGCTGGAAGCCCGATCCGTCCCAGCCGACACCCGCGCGGCGCGGATCGGGGAAAATATCGCTTGCCGATGCCCTGCGCCCGAAAGGGTAAACCACCTTTCAGATCAGCGCGTCGAGAACCCCGATAAGCGGCAGATCCGCCGGCGGCATGGGCAGGCTGAACATCTCCGCCGGACGCACCCAGCGCATGGCGGATGCATGATGCAACTGGGGCGTGCCGCTCCATTTGCGGCACACATAAAGCAGCAACAACAAATGCCGTTCGTCCAGAGGCGCGCTGGCGAAAGTTGCGGGCGCGAGGCAGCTATGGTGGGTTATAATCCCCAGCTCCTCCTCCAGCTCGCGCACCAGCGCGGCTTCAGGCGTTTCTCCCGGTTCCAGCTTGCCGCCGGGAAACTCCCACAGCCCCGCCATCGCCTTCCCCTCCGGCCGCTGCTGCAACAGCACCCGGCCATCGGCATCGACCAGCGCCACCGCAACGACAATGAGCGGTGCCAATTCCTTACCAGACGATGTTCCTGACTGTCCGGAAGCGGGACTTTTAGCCATATGATTTTGTTAACCCCCGAATATTAGGATCGTGCCGGGTCAAGATTTCACAGGGGAAAAGCATGACGAACCGTGTCGGTAGGATGCCGTTCGGGCATCGGCGCTCCGTTGTCAAATGTCAACGCGGCGCGACGGCCATAGAATATGGCCTCATCCTCGCATTGATTGCGCTTGCCGTCATCGGCGCGATGACAGGCGTCGCCACCAAGACGGTCAATATGTGGGGGAATGTCGCGAACGAGGTAAACAACCATTAACTCTCATTTCTTAATTTTCCGCCAATTTCTTAGGAATTTGTCAACCACTGCACAGTATTTCTTCAATTCGCTGGGTTGGGAAACCAACAGGCCGGGTAGTTTGAAGAGTTTTTCAAAGGAGACATGACATGACCTTTTTTCGCAAGATGCTGAAGGACAGCAAGGGCGCGACTGCTATTGAATATGGCCTGATCGCCGCTCTGATCGCTGTTGCCGCCATCACCGCCATGGGCACCGTGGGCAACAAGCTTGAGAACACCTTCAACAACGTTTCGAACTCGCTCTAAGCGGTTCGCTACGGCGTAAAAAAAGGGGCGGCGGGGTTTATCCCTGCCGCCTTTTTTTGCGCGAAACTATCTCGTTCA
Source organism: uncultured Sphingobium sp. (assembly GCA_964408525.1). Lineage (GTDB taxonomy): Bacteria > Pseudomonadota > Alphaproteobacteria > Sphingomonadales > Sphingomonadaceae > Sphingobium. Next base: position 10,193 of record CAYOZY010000065.1, read on the forward strand.
GACTGTCGTTTCAGCCCACTCCCCCGCCCAACCGCCCGATATTCTGCGGCATGCTATCGGGCGGTTGGGCGGGGGAGTGGGCTGGCGCCGAATCTGGAAATTGGCATGAAAGCCAATTTCCTAACAGACCCTCAGAAGGTAACGATCTTGACCTTCTGCCCGGGCGTCAGCTTCGCGGAAGCGGCGAGCGCGTTCAGCGTTAGGAAGCGGTCCTGCTGATAGCTGTCATAGGCCATGCGGCCCGACAGCGAGGCGATGGTATCGCCCGACTTTACCGTCACCACCTGAATTTTCCGCGGCTTGACCGCGCCCGCCTCCTGCGCGGTGATGCGCTTGAAGGATTGCACCATTCCGTTGAACGGACCGAAGCCCTGCCCGGCGGGCGTAATCATCAGGAAATGAAAAGCCTGAGTCGAACCGAGTTCATAGGCGATTACAGTCACGTCGACCTGCCCCGACTGCGAGTTGGCACGCGCGGTCGAATAAGCGGCCTTGACGCCGTTTACCGTGGTATATTGCGCGGCCGGTGCATTGACGCTGCCATCCTTCGACAGCGCCTTGAATATGGAGCTCACATAGGCATCGAGATTGCCCGAATAGGCCGCCCCGCCAAATTGCGCCTGCCCCCCGGAGCCGGTGATCGTTACCGCATCGGTTCCGTTCATCATCGCATAGCCGCTGGGGCCGGAGAAGGCGATGCGCAGGTCCGGATGGATGAACCGGCTGCCCTCAATGATCCCCTGATGCGGATCGTCGCCATAGGTTACGCCGTTTATCGCGGCGAGGAAGCTGTCGCGGTTCCGCAGGCTGCTGGTCGATCCTGTTTCCTTCGCCTTTTTCAACGCGCGGGAAACGCGCGAGGCGGGGTCGGGATGGGTGCTGGCCCATTCCGGCACCGCGCTGGATTTTCCCGCCACCCGCGCATCGAGCGCGCTCTGCGCGGCAAGCGAGGCGAGCATGGAGGAGAGCGCCTTGGTGTCATATCCTGCGCTGTTCAGATAGCGGATACCGAGATCGTCCGCCTCATATTCCTGGCTGCGGGAGAATTTGAGGGTGAGGAGCTGGGTTCCGGTGCCGATCCCCTGCTGCAATATGCCACCCAGACCGGAATTGCCGAGAACTGCGCCGGTGAGAATTTGCAACAAGGCGCCGCCTATCGCGTTGCGCGTGGCCGCCTTCTGGCGACGCTGGCCGTGCATCGCCGCGACATGACCAACCTCATGGCCGAGCACCCCCGCCATTTCCGCTTCGTCATTGCACAGCGCCATGAGCTGGCGCGTGATGTATACATAGCCGCCGGGTATGGCGAAGGCGTTGTTCACCGGCGAATTGAGCAGCGTGATCGTAAAATCACCCTGGGCATTGGAAAGGCTGGATTGCGTGGCGATCTTGCGGCCCACCGTAGTGACATAAGCCGCCTGCGAACCAGAATAGGCGCCGCCGAATTCTTTCAAAAGGTCAGGATGGGCCTTTGCGCCCGCCTCCTTGTCCTTGGCGCTGATCGAGGTGGCCAGCGGGATGCTTTTGGTCTTGGTTTCCCCTTCGCCGCCACAGCCAACGGCGAGTCCCGCCAAAGCGCATGCAATCAAGAGATGTTTATTCTTCATTTCGATCCTCTCCCACTGATTGCGGAAAAACCGCCGAAACCCGCTTTGGTTTCATCCGGTTGCCATGCCTATGCGCCCATCGAGAGAAATTTGTTCGCGCGGTCAGCGCGAAGAGAGGGTGCATCGAGCTTCGCAAGGCCGTCCAGCTCATCGCCGATCGCTCTGGCCAGCGATGCGATCGCCGCCTTGGGGTCGCGATGCGCTCCGCCCACAGGCTCCGGCACAATCCGGTCAATGACGTTGAGCGCCTTGAGGTCCTGCGCCGTCACCTGCATGGCGGTCGCGGCGTCGCTCGCCTTTTCCGCCGTCCGCCATAATATCGAGGCGCAACCCTCAGGCGAAATGACGCTATAGACCGCATGTTCGAACATGATTACGCGGTTCGCCGCAGCCAGCGCGATCGCGCCGCCGGAACCGCCCTCGCCCACGATCGCGGCGACCATCGGCACACCAAGCGCGAGGCATTGTTCCGTGGAACGCGCGATCGCTTCCGCCTGTCCGCGCTCTTCGGCCTGAACGCCGGGGAAAGCGCCCGATGTGTCCACGAGCGTCACCACCGGCAGGCCGAAGCGGTCGGCGAGCTGCATCAGCCGGATCGCCTTGCGAT
>CAYOZY010000066.1:0-10204 GCA_964408525.1 uncultured Sphingobium sp.
TCGCGCTCGGCGGTGAGGCAGCCGGCGGGCTTGTGAAACAGGAACAGCCGGGTCGCCTCGGCGCTGGCGACAGGCTTGCCGTCCACGGTCACGCCCTTGAGCGAAGTCAGTACGGTCGCCGGGGTTTCCAGCACCACGCCGTCGAGCGCAATGCGGCCTTCCGCGATCATCCGTTCGATTTCGCGGCGTGAGGCGATACCCGCGCGTGCGAGTAGCTTGGCGATGCGGTCTCCCTCGCGCTTCGGCTCGCTTTTTGCGGGTGCACACCGCGCAGGTCTGGCCGCCGGTTTGGACGGACGGCGCGCGGAAGGCTTTCCGGGGGCTGGTGGTCGGGGTTTGCTCGGCGGCTTCATAGGCCGCCCATGCCCGACTCTCCGTTCAAGAGCAACCGGGCCAGAGACAAGCAGGCTGGCGCGCGACGGCAAAGCCGCTACAAAGCGATACGAAACGGCAAGAGGTGAGACAATGGCGACAGACATCGCAGCGGCACAAGGCGGCGGCTTCATCGGCGGAGTCCGGCGCTTCGGGCGATCTCTTGGCCAGCCCAAGACTGCCTATATGCTACTGTTCGGCTTTTCGTCGGCGCTGCCCTACGCGCTGCTGCTCGGCACGCTTTATGCCTGGCTGTCGGATGCGGAGGTCGATCTTGAAACCATGGGCGTCTTTTCGCTCATCGGCCTCACTTATGCATTCAAGTTCCTGTGGTCGCCGCTCATCGACCGCATTTCGCTGCCGATGCTGCGGCGGTTGGGGCGTCGCAAGCAATGGATCGTCCTAGCGCAGTTTCTGCTGGGCGGAGTCATGATCCTGCTCTCGACACTCGATCCCAAGGGCGCCATCGGCCTGTTCTCGCTGCTGGCGGGGCTGGGGGCTTTCGCCTCGGCGACGCAGGATGTGGTGGTGGATGCATGGCGCGTCGATGTCGCGGACGAGACGGCAACGCTCGATACGCTCTCGACCGTCTATCAGCTCGGCTATCGCGCCGCCGTGCTGGTGGGCGGCGCGTTGGCGCTGTTTCTGGCGGATGCATGGGGCTGGCCGCCGGTCTATGCATTGATGGGCGGGGTGCTGGTTCTGCTTGGGGTTGCGACCCTGTTCGCGCCGGAGGGCGAGCGCGCCGAACAACAGGCCGAGAGCGTCGACCAGTTGCGCCAGCCCGGCGAGCTGGAGCCAAAGGTGCGCGCGGCCGCGCTGGGCGCTGTCGGCATATTGTGGCTCTGGGCGCTGGGCAATGTGCTGCAGTTCATGGTGAGGTCGCTGGGGTCGGACCCGGCCGCGCGCCCGGATTCGGTCGCGTTTGTCAGCGTGCAGGGACCGATCATCGTCATCGCCACGGTCGTCATCCCCTCGATCATTGCCGCATTTCTCGCGGTGATGCAGCGGCGCGGGTGCTGGACGCTGACACAAGCCGCGCCGCGCGCGCATTGGTCCGATGCCGCGCTGGACCATGGCTATCGCGCGCTGATCCTGCCCTTGACCGAGATCATGGGGCGTCTGGGCTGGGCGGCGATACTGGTGCTGGCGCTGGTGCTTTCCTACCGCATCACCGACACCATCTGGGGCACCTTCGCCTATCCCTTCTACCTTGATGAGCTGGGCTATACGAAGAGCGAAGTGGCGGTCGCGTCGAAATTCTTCGGGGTCGGCGCGCTGATGCTGGGTGTTGCTCTTGGCGGCATGTTGTTCGCGATGATTGGCCGGATGGCTGTGATGACATTGGGCGCGCTCACGGCTGCTCTAACCAATCTGCTTTATGCGGACCTGTCGATGGGCGGAGCGGTGATGAGCGCGGTTTCGCGGGTTTCGGGCTTTACCTGGCTGGTCGAACATATGGGCGGTGATGAGAGGCTGGCGCGGCTCATGGTGGCGATCGGCGGGGAAAATCTCGCCGGCGGTCTCGCGGGCGCGGCACTGGTCGCCTATCTCTCGTCCATCACCTCCAGAGGCTATAGCGCCGTGCAATATGCTCTGCTTTCCTCGCTCACTTTCCTTGTCGGCACATTGGGGCGCGGCGCATTGGGCAAGATGATCGAGACGCAGGGCTATTATCCGGTATTTCTTTTCACCACTCTTCTCGGCTTTGTCGCGGTGGTGCTGTGTGTGCTGGAATGGATGCGGCAGGGAAGAACGGGCGCGGTCCGGGGGTGATGCGGACTCGCACTTAGCTCGCCGGAATTCGTTTTTTCAGAGAATTTTGGCGAAGCCCGCCGTCCCCGGTGTGATGGGCCTAGCCTTTGGAGGAGGATTTGCCGCCACGGCGACATCTTCGGCTGTCGTCGCGCCGCCGAAAATCGCTTCCATGGTGCGCACGCAAAGCGCGACGCCCTCGTCGGCCAATGCATACCAGACCTGGCGGGCTTCCTTGCGTGTCCGCACCAGCTCAGCGCGGCGCAGTTCGGCAAGCTGCTGACTGAGCGCGGGCTGGCCGATGCCGGTTGCTTCCGCAATGTCGCTGACTGTCCGCTCCTCGCGCAACAGGCAGGAGACGATCATCAGCCTTTGCGGCTGGGCGAATATCCGGAGCTTTTCGACGGCCATCTCGGCCATGTCGCGGCTTTCGAACAGGGCAGTCATGGCGCGTCGATCCTGCGGCAGAACCAGTCCTTGCCATCGGGTGCCGCGCTGGAGGTTTCCGCTATCGGGGCCAGCACCTTCTCCCGCTCGCGCCAGCCTTCGGGTATCAGGACGTTGTGACGCGATGCCATTTGCAGCCCCTTGAGCAGCCTCAGCATTTCCTCCACGGTCCGGCCGACATTGTGCGGATAGCAGGTGGTGGCGCGGACAATGCCGTCCGGATCGATGAAGCAGGTCATGCGCATGGCGACGCTGTCGGTCGAGCTGTCATCGATCATGCCATAAGCGCGGCCGATCGCCATGCCGGGGTCCTCTAACAGGGGGAAGGGCACGGTGACATCGAAAGCCTCCCTCAACGCGCGCACCCAGCCCAGATGCGCATATAGCCCGTCGACCGACAGCCCCGGCAGGGCGCAGTCCAGCGCTTCGAATTCGGCGGCGCGCCGGGCAAGGGCGACAAATTCGGTGCTGCACACCGGCGTGAAATCTGCCGGGTGAGAAAAAAGGATCAGCCAGCGGCCGCGATATTGCGAAAGGCGGATGTCGCCTATGGTCGAGCGCGCCTGAAAGTCGGGTGCCTGATCCCCCAGCCGGATGGAGCGTGGGCCCAAGGTTTGTTCCATGTTCATGGGTCTTCCGAAGTGCCTTAAATGCGGATCTGGCGGGGTTGGCCGCCGGATTGACGAGATGGGAACAATATATTACATAATTTGTGTAAATATGAAAATATTGGAGCAATCCGTGGCCGACTCGGTTCTTGACATGGCCCGCGCACAGATATCTTCCGCGCAAAAGGGCTTCCCGGCGATCAAGGCGTTTTTCGACGGGCCGACCTTCACGGTATCCTATGTCGTGCATGACCGGGAAACGCTGCGCGCCGCCATCGTAGACAGCGTGCTAGACTATGATCCGGCATGGGGCCGCACCTCGACCGCCTCGGCCGACGCCATTATCGCCTATGTGCGCGAGCAAGGCCTGGGCATCGACTGGCTGCTCGAAACCCATGCCCATGCCGACCATCTGTCCGCCGCGCCCTATCTCCAGCAAAAGCTCGGCGGAAAGATCGCGGTCGGCGAACGGATCGTCATGGTGCCGTGACCGGCCAATCGGCATACGATTGAAAAGGAGGACGTGATGAAAAATATGGGAACGGTCGACAGGGCGCTTCGCCTCATTGTCGTAGCGGCGATAGCCTATCTCTGGTGGACGGGCGCCCTGTCCGGCACATGGGCGATAGTGCTGGGCGTTCTGGCTGCGGTGTTTTTCTTGACCAGCCTGATCGGAACCTGCCCGCTATACATACCGCTCGGACTGTCGACCTGCAAAAAGCGCTGATGTGAGCAGGACAGCCATCGCCCTTCTCAGCTGAACCCTGTTCGGGGCGGGCCTTGCATGGTCGGGCATGGCCGATCCGCAGCGGGTTCGCGCCTTTCTCGATATGTTCGGGGGCTGGGATCCGACGCTGGCCTTCGTGATGGCGCGCGCTATCCTGCCCATGGCGATTGCGTGTGTCGTGCGAGCACGGCTCGAAACACCGCTGGCGGCCGACCAGTCCAACCTGCCGGAAACGAGGAGGCTCGATGCGAAGCTCGCGGCCGGGACGGTAATGTTCGGGATCGGCTGGGGCGTGGCTGGCCTGTGCCCCGACCCCGCACTGGCCGATCTCGCCATTGCGCCTGCCGAGGCCGCGCCATTTGTGGCCGCGATGCTGACCGGCATGGCCGTCCATCGGTTTGCGTTCCGATAAGTGCCGGGGCCGATGCTCGACGCGACCCAATATCTGCTTGGTGCCGTGAGCGGCGTTCTCGTCGGCGCCGTTCTGGGGCTGGACGGTAGTGGCGGATCGATCCTCGCCGTGCCGCTGATGCTCGATCTGGTCGGGGTGCGCGAACCGCATATCGCGATCGGCACGAGCGCCTTCGCCGTGGCGATCAACGCGCTGGCTGGCCTCTGGAATCATGCGTGCGCCCACACGGTGAACTGGCGCTGCGGCGCCATATACGCCGCTGCAGGGGTGGCGGGCGCTTATCTGGGGTCGAGCGCGGGAAAGGCCTTTGACGGGCACAAGCTTCTGGTGCTTTTCGCGCTACTGATGCTGGTGGTTGCGGCGCTGATGTATCGGGATCGGGGCGCGCAAGGTGTCGAGGGAGCGCAGTGCAACCGGGAAAACGTCGGCAAGGTTGTCGGCTTTGGCTTTGGAACGGGCATATTTTCGGGGTTCTTCGGCATTGGGGGAGGATTTCTGATCGTGCCGGGGCTGATCGCCTCGACCTCCATGCCTATCCTGCGCGCGGTGGGCACCTCGCTGGTCGCGGTGGCAGCCTTTGGCCTCACGACGGCGTTCAACTATGCGGTTTCGGGGCTGGTGATCTGGCCACTGGCGGCGGTGTTCATATTGGGCGGCGTGGCGGGAACCACGGTCGGGTCGATGATGTCCCGCAGGCTGGCCGGCGACAAGGGCAGGCTCAACATGGTTTTCGCAATTTTCGTTACGTTGGTCGCGCTTTACACGCTGTTCCAGAGCATGAGAGAGGTCGTTACCTAGGTAGCGCGTTTCGTTCCGGCTGCAACCGGTAGAGCGTGTAAGGCAAGGGCGATGCGCTTTTGAGCACCACCGGCTGGAGCCATGACGGCGCATTGCCGCGCTCCATCTGCGCGTAAAATCCCTTGGGGTTGCGCGCAACATAGATGGTGCCTTCCGGGAAGTTAGGGCAGATCAGCAGATAAGTCGCATGATGACGGCGCGCGATTTCGCGAAACTGCGTCGCTTCGCCGCCAAAAGCATGATGAATGTCGAGGATTGCGGGACCATTGCGATGATAAGGGCCGGCGATCGCGCTGTGGTGCGTGGTGGCGATAAGGCGCGGGCCAAGGTCGACCAGCGTGAAGATGGTCGCGGGCGGCAACTGGTTGAGCGGCGCCAGCGCGGGCAGGGTGCGGCATTGCGCATTAGCCCGTTTGATCTTCGCAAGCCGGTCGGCCCGCGCTTGGGCGGAGGCGCTGCTATTGGGCGGGGGCGCGCTGACCAGCCCCAGCGAACGCAACTGCGGATAGAGCAGTCCCGCGTTGAACAGAAGGGCAACCAGCGTCGCCGCCACCGCCGCCGCAATCCGTTCGCCGATGCTCCCCGCAACCAGCCATTCGAGCGCGCCATAGCCCGCCCATGCGACCGCGGGAATCGCGAGAAGCTGGGCGGCGGGGCCGGCGCGGATCTGCCAGAACATCAGGGCGAGCGCGAACAGCGTCATCAGCGCCACCGTGCCCCATGCCCAGAGCCGCTCGCTGTCGCGTCGCACGGCGATGCATCCCAGCAGTGCCGCCAATGCCCCGCCGACCGGCAGCGCGATCATCGGAATGGCTGCCGAGAGGGCTTGGGCAGTAACGGGCTTTGCCTCGCGGATATGGGATAGCCAGAGCCGGTCCAGCTCCGGCGAAATCTGATAGGCGCTCTCGAAGCATTGCGGCCAGAACGCGAAAGCAAAGGCGCCCACCGCGCCGCCCATGACCGCGCCAGCCGCAAGGCGCTGCTTCCACCCGCTGAGCGGCAGCAGCGCGAGCAGGACCATGCCGCCTGCGGCCAGCCCAAGCGTCGCGACCCACACCGGCGAGAGCGCGTCGCACATCGGCGTGCGGTTCGCCATGCTGGCAAACCCGGCGAACAACAGCCCCGTGCCGCTGCCGAGGCTGAGCGCATAGGGCACCATGCGCCGTGCCGCGCCCTGCTTGAACACCCAGCGCAGCGCGATGAGGCCGCCCGCGCCTGCGAGATAGACCATCATCTCCATGCCGATGGCGACCGAAAGCGCGCTTGCCAGCCCGGCGATGATGCCCCCGCGAAGCCATTTCGGATCGACGATCCCCGCCAGCATTACAACCGTGAGCGCCAGTTGCCAGCCATGATGATCGACGCGCAGCGGCATATACATGGCAAGGCCCATGGGCGCGCCCAGGGGCGCAAAGGCGGCAATGATCCATGCGGCGCTGCCCACGCGCGAAAGGCGTCGCGTGATGAAAGCGAGGCCGAGCATGAGCAGCAGCAGCGGCAAGAGCGGCGCGATGGCGCAGGCCCACCGGTCGGCCTGTCCGCTGTCCATGAACAGCCGGAACAGTAGCATCAGCGCCGCGATCGGCAGATCGACCAGCCGGGACCAGTGGATGTTCGCGCCGCCGGGGGGATCGAGCCTATATTGCCTCAGGTCGAACCAGCCCTGCCCCGCAAGCCAGTCCCTCACTTGCAGATAGCGCATATTGTCGTCGGTATCGCCGAGCGCGAACCAGTGAATATTCGCGGCGCGCAACGAGAGATGATAGGCTGAGATGCCGACCCAGATCAGAAAGACGACCCATTTCCAGTTGGCATTGCCCCAGACAAGGGCAGAGCGCATCCCGCCGCTGACGGCCCGGAATATAGGATGATCGACGCTTCCTCTCATGAGCAACAGGGATTAGAGCGATTGCGACAAAGCGCAAACGGATATTGAACGGACCATGATGTGATTGCGAAATGGAGCTGCCTGCCGCCCGCGCGGCGTCGACTGCTGAGCCAGCTAATGCGATATGCTTTTGTCGGCCTTTGCGTCACCTCGGCACAGGCGGCTCTATACTGGTCATTGGCTACGCGGTTTCATGTCCATGTCCAGATCGCCAATTTTGCGGGTTATGGTGCCGCCGTCATTCTGGGGTATATTTTCCACAACCGATACAGTTTTTCCGACCCTGAACGAAAGGGAGGGGCTGCTGCGCATGCCGCTCGCGGCTCACGCTTCGTGCTCGCGTCGCTGGCGAGTTATGCTCTCAATGCCCTGTGGGTTTGGCTGTTCGTCACGCGTGCTGGCTGGCCGGAATGGGCACCCGTTCCGGCAATGCTGTTCGTCACGCCCGCTCTGGTGTTCGTGCTGAACCGGCAATGGGTATTTCGGGCGTAGGAAAAGGAGTGTCGGTCAAAGCGCTATTGCGTCCGGTTCTCGTGCGGCGAAGCTCGACTTGGCGCGGAAGCCGTGGGTGAGCCGGGGTGGACGCGGGATTTCCTGCCGCGCGCTTCACTCAGTGCACGAAGCGCGCCACCACTTCGCGATAGGAGCGGCTGACCTTCACCTGTGCGCCCGATTCCAGCACGAGGAAACATTCGCCGTTGGTATGCGGTTTCACCTGCCGCACCTGGCTCAGGTTGACGATGGTGGAGCGGTGCACACGCTGGAAGTTGCGCGGGTCGAGGCGCTTCTCCAGATCTTTCATCGTCTCGCGCAGGATCAGCGAATTGTCGGCGGTGTAGATGCACATATAATCGCCGGCGGCGTCTATGCGCTCGATGCTGTCCACATCCACGCGGAAGATCTGGCCGCGATCCTTGATGTTGATGAGCTTCTCATAGCGGCTTGAGGCAGGTGCCTCATCCTCCGTTGCGGCATCGAAGGTGGACATTGCGTCTGGCGCTACCTCCGCCAGCACTTCGCGCAGCCGCTCCGCCTCCTGCACCTGGCGTTTGTCGCCAAGCCGCTGGCGCACCCGCTCCAGCGCATCGGCCAGCCTTTGTTCCTCGACCGGCTTCATCAGATAGTCGACCGCCTGCGCCTCGAACGCGCGAATGGCATGATCGGAATAGGCCGTCACGAATACGAACAGCGGCGGCTCGATGTCCATCGTGCCCGCGACAACGGAAAATCCGTCGAAACCGGGCATCTGGATGTCGAGGAACACCAGGTCGGGCTTGTGGGTCTTGATCGCGCGGATCGCCTCGCGCCCGTTCTGGCAGTTCTCTATGATCTCGACATCATCATGTGCGGCCAGCCTCACGCTAAGCCCCTGAATAGCGAGACTTTCATCGTCGACCAATATGGTGCGGATCGTCATATCGTCTCTCTTATTCCTGTTTCAGATAAGGCAGCTCTATCGTCACGACAAAGCCCCCGCCGGGGGTAGAACGCGCATCGAAGCTATGTCGTTCCCCAAAAGCCTGAGAAAGTCTGTCGCGGATGTTGACGAGGCCGACGCCCGTGGAAAGATTTGGATCTACAGGTTCCCGATTCAATCCCGGCCCGGTGTCGGATACGATGATGCGGACATTTTCTCCGGCGGGCTGCGCAACGACCGCGATTTCCGCGCCCTCTTCCTTCGGCGTCACGGCATATTTGATCGCGTTTTCCACCAGCGGTTGCAGCAGCAGCGAGGGGAGATGCGCGTTTTCGACCAGTGGATCTATGTCGAATATTGGCCGCAGCCTGTCCTCGAAGCGCATTTTCTCGATGTCGAGATAGAGCTTGAGCGTTTCCACCTCCTGATGCAGCGGGACCAGAGCGGTCGGCTCGTTGATGAGCGTGTAGCGCAGGAAGGAGGACAAGCGCGACAGCATCGCATTGGCTCGATCGGTCTGCTTGAGCAGTACCAGCGTCGAAATGCTGTTCAGCGTGTTGAACAGGAAATGCGGATTGAGCTGATAACGCAGCATGGCGAGCTGCGCGCTCGATGCCTGGGATTCGAAATGCTGGAGCTGGTCCGCCTGCTCCTCGACCGTAAGGTAGAAGTTGATTGCATAATAGAGCGCCGACCAGGCAAAGAGCAGCGTCACGGTGAGATAATAGGCGCCGAGCAGCAATTGCAGCCCGACGATACTGGAGCCGCGATTCTGCATCGTGAACACCCAGGCGTCGATGAAGGCGCCCACGCCCGCCGCCGCCAGCACCACGGCAATCGAAACCGACCATGTGACGACGGGCTTTTGCTTCAGAAGAAAGCGGAAAATGACCGCCAGTATCAGGGTCAGCGAATAGCCGGTGATGGTGGAGATCAACACCGGGATGAGAAAGGAAAGCGGCTGGCCATTGGCAAGCCCCGATGTGCCGCGCAGAACGAACGCGCCCGCCCAGCCCACCAGCTGGAGATTCCAGAAGGCGCGGTTCTTGTCCTGGAAAAAGGGTTTCGCCTGAAACGGGTTTACGGACATCGGAAACCACTATTAGCGGCGAAAATCCAAAGTGCGAACCCGTTTCATCCGCGAAAATGGCAAGTGTGGCGCTGTCGGGGGGATCGCGGGCGCGTTGCAACAGAACGACACAGGCATAAATTCGCAACACACCGCAATTTTTCTGTTGCACGGCAACATCATCAGGCACCATCGTTGTGCCAGATGCTGCGACAATATGAACTTATCGAGCGCGTGAAACGCTATGATCCCGACGCGGACGAGGCGATGATCAATCGCGCCTATGTGTTTTCGGTGCAGAAGCACGGAAGCCAGAAGCGGGCGAGCGGCGACCCCTATTTCAGCCACCCGATCGAAGTGGCGGGCATCCTCACCGACTTTTACATGGATGACAAGACGATCGTCACCGCGCTGTTGCATGACACGATCGAGGATACGCTGGTCACGCCCGAAGAGATCGAGGAGCGCTTCGGGCCAGAAATAGCGCGGTTGGTGGATGGCGTCACCAAGCTGTCGAAGATCGAGGCGCAATCCGAGAATGAGCGCGCGGCGGAAAATCTTCGCAAGTTCCTGCTGGCGATGTCGGATGACATTCGCGTGCTGCTGGTGAAGCTTGCCGACCGGCTGCACAACATGCGCACGCTGCATTTCATTCCCAACGAGGAGAAGCGCCGTCGCATCGCGCGCGAGACGATGGAAATCTATGCGCCG
>CAYOZY010000066.1:10214-11266 GCA_964408525.1 uncultured Sphingobium sp.
GCTTCTCGCCTTCAAGGAAATGGAGCCGGAAGCCTATGACAGCATCACCCGCCGCCTCGCCCAGCTTCAGGAGGGCGGCGGCGACAAGGTCGCGCGCATCGCATCAGGCTTGCAATTGCTGCTAGGCAGCGCGGGGCTGAAGGTCACGGTATCCGGGCGCGAGAAGCACCCCTATTCGATCTGGCGCAAGATGCAGGAGCGCCACATCAGCTTCGAGCAGCTCACAGATGTGATGGCGTTTCGCATCATCACCGCCAATGCCGACGATTGCTATCGCGCGCTGGGCATCATTCACGCGCGCTACAAGATGGTGCCCGGCAAGTTCAAGGATTATATCTCGACGCCCAAGCGCAACGGCTATCGCTCGCTGCACACCACCGTGATCCATGGCGAAAATGCGCGTATCGAGGTCCAGATTCGCAGCGCGGAGATGCATCGCGAAAATGAATTCGGCCTCGCTGCGCACTGGGCTTACAAGCATGGCGGCGAGAGGCCGGACGGACAGGCCGGCTGGCTGCGCGACCTGATTGAAATTCTCGATCAGAGCCACGATGCCGAGGAGCTGCTGGAGCATACGCGGCTTGCCATGTATCAGGACCGCATCTTCGCCTTCACGCCCAAGGGAGAGCTGCACCAGCTTCCCAAGGGCGCGACGCCGGTCGATTTCGCTTATGCGATCCACACGGATCTCGGCGACCAGACCGTCGGCGCCAAGGTAAACGGCAGGGTGGTGCCGCTGCGCACCATATTGGAAAACGGCGATCAGGTGGAAATATTGAAAAGCGGGGGACAGGAGCCGCAACCCGGCTGGCTCACCTTCGCGATTACCGCCAAGGCACGCGCCTCCATCCGCCGCTATATCCGCCACAAGCAGCGCGACGAAACCGTGAGGCTCGGCGAAAATCTGTTCGAGGAGATTGTCCAGCGCCTGCCGGGTTTCCTCATGCGCCGCCTGCAGTTCGCGCCCGCGCTGCTCCAGCAATTGATTGCGCGCTTCCAGTTCCTGATTTTTGCTCTTGATGCGCTGGCGCAGCTTGGCGATGAAATTGCCA
>CAYOZY010000066.1:11276-12400 GCA_964408525.1 uncultured Sphingobium sp.
TCGTCCAGCGCCTGCCGGTCGAGATCGGAGACAAGGCGATAAAAGCCGCGCTCAAGCGCTTGCGGCTGGAGGACAGGGCGGCGCTGATGATCGCCATCGCCACCCACCGGGTGACGGACGCGGAGGTGATGGAAGCGCTCATCCCCGGATCGACCAGCGGCGAGGGTATGGATGATCAGGGACCGCGCCAAAACAATCCGGTCTCCATTCGCGGCCTCACCCCCGGCATCGCCTATCATCTGGGCGAATGTTGCCACCCCGTGCCCGGTGACCGGATCGTCGGCATCCGCCAGACTGGCGAACCTATCGAAGTGCACACCATCGATTGCCTCGCGCTGGAAAGCGGCCAGGATGCGGATTGGGTGGATCTCGCCTGGGACAGAAAATCGAAGGGCGGCACCGCGCGGCTTCAGGTGATCGTCAAGAACCAGCCGGGCGCGCTCGCGGCGGTGGCGAATATCTTCGGCGTCAACAAGGCCAACATCCTCAACCTGCAACTGGTCAACCGCGAAGGCCCGTTTCACACCGATATCATCGACATTGAAGTGGCCGATGCGCCGCATCTGATGCGGATCGTTTCGGCCCTGCGTGCGCTCGACTGCGTGGCGCAGGCGGACCGGGTTTAAGCGGGTTCCGGGTCCGGGTGCGCATTGTGCACCCTTGAGCGGCCAAGGCCGATGGCATCGCTTATCAGCTTGCGGTCAACGATCGGTGCGGTGATCGCCATTGCGGCGATCAGCCCCAGCCCTTGCCAGATGCCCGCATCGAGATAGTCGGCGAGGGCGATGACGGCGGCGGCGGAAAGCATGGCTGGAAGGGCGATGAGCGGCGAGGGTGGATGGCAACCCTGCCTGCGCGCGAAATGGTGAGACGCGGCCCAGACCGCGATGAACCCGGCGATGGTGCCGATGGCATAGCCGATCAGCCCCAGGAAATGGCTCGCAGCCAATAGTGTTATGACCGTCACGACCACGCCACATATCTGTGCCCACAGAACGCGCACCTGCTGCCCGGCGGCTGTCAGCCCCCAGCGGGCATGGCCCGACGCCAGCGTGATCGGCACCATCCATGCCATGATCTCCAGCAGCGGCGCGGCGCCCGCCAGCTTCGGCCCCAGCGCGATG
>CAYOZY010000067.1:0-12398 GCA_964408525.1 uncultured Sphingobium sp.
GCGATCCGCTCGGCGCTCGATATTGCCGTTCTCGAAGGGAAGCGGAACCTCCGATATACCGTTCAAGGCTCATCGGCGATCCAGCCCTCCGAAATCACCGACAATGGCCAGTTCACCGCGCTGCGCTTCCCCAACCAGCGCGAGTTGCCAGCTTTCTTCGCGGTCAACCCCGATGGCAGCGAAAGCATCGTTCCCTTCGACGTCCGCGACGAATTTGTCGTGATCCACGGCGTGTTTGCTCAGCTTCGCCTCCGGCGCGGCAAGGAAGTGCTGTGCGTGTTCAATGAAGCCCCGGACTTTTACGGACGCGACCCGAAGACCGGCACGGCATCGAGCATCGTCGAGCGCACATCCGGTCAAGATAATGGGGAGAAAAGATGATGGCCGACATTCCAATGGGCGAGCGCGCGACGGTCGATCAAACGCCTGATCCCGAGGACATCGACCGCACGTCCGCAGTCGAGCGCGCCAGCAAGATGCCTTCGATGCCCGGCACGGCAATGGACCCGAAAAAGATGATCGGGTTTGCCGCTGCCGCAGGTGCCATCATGTTTACCGTGCTGGCGCTGGGAACCGGGCTGACTGGGAACTCCACCCTTCCGCCTGTCAAACCCAAACCCGCGCTCGAACCCGCGCAATATGATCCGGCAACCGTCATCGCACCGACGCTGGCGGGTGCAGCAACCGATCCCAACGCGCCGATCGCCGTTGGCGAACCAGTCGTTCCCGCAATTGGGGCCGGGCCTGCGCCGTCGCAGCTTCCGCCGCCCGCACAGCAGGCCCGCCAGCCATCGCAAGCCGAAGTGCTGCGCGAAGCCGCGCGGCGGTCTTCGCTGATTGCCTATGGCGGCGAACGCGACGGCGGCGGTGCGGGTGTTCGCTACAACGACAATGGCAGCGCGGCGATTGCCGCTCGCCAGCCCTCGCCCCCAGTCACCAATCTCGACAATTTGCGCCGGGCATCCGCAATTGGACAGGTGCAGGCCCGGTCACTTCCCGACCGCAATTTCCTGATTACGGCGGGGAGCTTCATTCCGTGCGTGCTGCAATCCGCGATGGACTCAAGTCAGCCCGGCTATGTGAGCTGCATCGTTCCGCGCAATGTCTATTCCGACAATGGACGGGTCGTGCTGATGGAAAAAGGCACGAAGATCGTTGGCGAATATCAGGGCGGTCTTGATCGCGGCCAATACCGGCTGTTTGTGCTGTGGACGCGGGCCGTCACGCCGCGCGGGATCGCGATAGATGTGGCGTCGCCAGCAACTGACGCGCTCGGTCGCGGCGGGATGGATGGGCGCGTCAACAATTTCTTCTGGCAGCGGTTCGGCACGGCGCTGTTGTTCAGTCTGGTCGAAGACGCGGCCACGGTCGGCGCGGAAGCCGTCGGCAACAGCGCTTCCAACACCACCCGCGTTCCTTCCGATGCAGCTTCGACGATCCTGCAACAGAATGGCCAGATCAAACCCGTGCTGCGGAAGAACCAAGGCGAGGATGTCGGCATCACCGTTGCCCAGGATTTTGATTTCTCGACCGTTTACGGCCTCGCGCTTAAATAATGGCCGCGCCGGGCAAAAATACCGCTGTCCTCGACAGCGTGACAGCCCCGCTGCGCAAATATCTCAATGACGAGCGCGTCACCGAACTTGTCATCAACCGCCCGCAAGAAGTTGGAATCGAACGCCGTGGTGGCTGGACATGGGAAAGCGAACCCAGCCTCGATTTCAAGAACCTGATGGCGCTGGCAACGGCCGCAGCCGCCTACACCGCCCAGGACATCACCCGCGAAAACCCGATTGTCTCGACGATCTTCCCGACCGGCGAGCGGGTGCAGATCATCGTGCCGCCCGTCATCCCCGATGAAACGGTGTCGATCACCGTGCGCAAACCCTCGACGGTAACGATGACATTGGCGGATTTCGACGCGGCGGGCTTGTTCAAGGACACGCGCATCGCCGAAAAACAGGTGTCGGCGCAGGAACTGGACTTGCTCGCGCTGCTTAAGGCGGGCCGCCACGTCGAATTTTTCGACTGCGCCGTTAAAGCCAGACTCAACATCCTGATCTCGGGTGCAACCGGCTCGGGCAAGACCACTCTGTCCAAGGGACTGATCCAGCTCATCCCGCCCGAAGAACGCTTGCTGACGATCGAGGATACCCGCGAGCTGATCGTCCCGCACAAGAATGTCGTCCATATGCTTTACGCCAAGGACGGCCAGGGCACCGCCAACGTCACCGCCAAGCATTTGCTCGAAAGCGCGCTCCGAATGCGGCCCGACCGCATCTTGCTCCAGGAACTGCGCGACGGGACGGCCTTCTTCTACCTCCGCAACGTGAACTCGGGCCATCCCGGCTCGATCACGACCATCCATGCGGATTCCGCCGAACTGGCGTTCGAGCAACTGACCCTGCTGGTCAAGGAAAGCGAAGGCGGCTCCGATCTGGCGCGCGGCGATATTCGCGCGCTGCTCAAGATGCTGGTCGATGTGGTTGTCCAGACCAAGAAAACAGACGGCGAGTTTCGCGTGACGGAGATCTATTATGACCCGGAGAGCAGGCACCTCGCCTGACGGCGGGGCAGCACGATATTTGATCGCTATGCCGCTTGGGATTTTGATCGCGCTCGCCATCGCCAGCATGATCGGCTGGATCATGCTTGGGCTTCCGGTGGCGGCCTATGATCCGCTCAGAATGCCGCAATTCGTCTGGTATTATCGCGGCGATCCGCGTGTCGTGAAGGCTATGGCGGGCGGACTGGTGGGTGGCCTCACCCTGCTTGCCGGGCTGATTTATGCGCTGTGGGCGCGCGGCGCACCACTCCACGGGGCCGCACGGTTTGCCAGCGAGCGTGAACTCAAGCGGCACGGCTTCCGCTCGGCCTCGGGCATTGTAGTCGGGCGCAAGGGCCGGCGCTTCCTGACTTTTGGCGGCAGTGAGCATGTGCTGGTCGAAGCGCCGACCCGCTCGGGCAAGGGCACCGGCGTCGTCATTCCCAATCTGCTGACATGGCAAGGCTCGGTCGTCGTGCTTGACGTCAAGCGCGAGAATTTCGACGCGAGCGCGGGATTCCGCGCCCACTATGGGCAGGAGGTGTTCCTGTTCAACCCGACTGACCGGCAGGGACGAACCGCGCGCTACAACCCGCTCGCCTATATCGACCGCAGCGATCCCGACGACGTGATCATCGAGCTGCAAAAGATCGCCACGATGCTGTTCGTCGCTCCCGAACGCGGCGAAGCCTTCTGGGCCAACGGCGCGCGCACGGGGTTTGCCGGTGTTGGTGCCTGGCTCGCGGAATCCAGCGACGAACCTCTGACAATGGGCGCGATCTACCGCTATCTGACCGAAGGTGATGCGCGCAGTTTCTTCAAGAAGGAGCTGGCCAATCCCAGCCTCAACCTTTCAACCGGATGCCGAACGGCGCTCAACGACTTTGCCGGTGGTTCGGACAACAGCTTTGCCGACATCAAGAAGACCATCACCAATGTCCTTGGCCTGTGGCTCAACCCGCTCGTGGATGCGGCGACTTCCGCGAGCGATTTTGACCTGCGGAACTTACGAAAGCGCCATATTTCAATATATCTCGGTGTATCGCCCGACGAACTCGACCGCATCGCGCCGCTCTACAACCTGCTGTTCCAGCAGCTGATCGACCTGAATGTCCGCGAACTGCCCGACGACACCACGCCGGTTCCCGTGTTGGTCATCCTCGATGAATTCGCCCGGCTCGGCCGCGCCTCGGTCATCGCCAGCGCCTTTTCCTATGTCGCGGGTTACGGCATCCGCCTGCTCCCGGTAATCCAGTCGCGCTCGCAATTGCGCGGGGTTTACGGCGAGCATGTCGCCGATGAAATCGTCGCCAACTGCGGTGTCGAAGTGGCCTTCACGCCCAAGGAGCTGCGGGTTGCGAACGAGTTGTCGGATCGCATCGGCTATGTCGGACAGGAAAGCATCACCCGATCCCTCACGATTAACGGCCTGCTCGCCAATCGCTCGAAATCCATTTCCGAACAGCGCCGCGCCTTGATGCTGCCGCAGGAGCTGATGCAATTTCCAATGGACAGGCTGATCCTGCTGCGCGGCGGTATCCCGCCGATCATCGGCACCAAAATTTTCTACTTCAAGAGCCGCTTCTTCAAGAAAAGGGCATTCCTATCGCCCGTTGTTGCGCCGCTCGAAATGCAAACACGCAGGAACGTCGCTCCGCCGCCATTCCGCGACATGACCGACGAAGAAACAGAGGGAGGTCCCGCACATCCGCTGACGCAAGATGACATCCGCACCGAAGATTATCCGAGCTTCTTTGCCGATCTGCTGACTCTGGATCGCGACGGCCAGGCGAGCATCATCATAGAGGAAGGCGATGAACATGACTGACGAACTTGAAGGAAACGCGCCTTCGGGGCGCAGCAGGACTGCAAAGCCCAAGCCGGTGACGGCGAAAGCTGCCCCGGCAAAACCCAAGCGCAAGTCCGAACCGCTAACCATCACCGACGATCTAACCGGCAAGTTTCTGCGCGTCGGCAACAAGCTCTATCGCACCTCGGACGATAAAACCCCGATTGTACGGATTGCGGGCGACCGGCTCAAAACCAGTAACCTCGATGCGCTTCCTGACATCATACGAATCGCCAAGGCGAATGGCTGGACGTCGATCAAGGTGGGTGGCGGCGACAAATTCAAAAGGGCAGCCTATCTCGCCGCCGCCTCGCATGGGCTGGCGGTCGAGAGTTATAGCCCATCCAAATTAGTCCAGGCCGAAGCCGACCGTCTCCGCGAAAGGATAGCCGAACGGGAAAGACGCCGCGAGGGTAAGAAGGCTGGCGCAAAGCCAGCGCAGACCGACGATGAACGGAGCAAGCTCAAAGCCCTGTCAGAACGATTCCTGAGCCAGTCTCACGCCGAAAATGCGCGCGACCCGGACCTGCGCCGCGCGCAAAGTCTGGTTGCCCAAACCATTTCGATTGCCCGCGCCAAATATCCCGACGATCCGGTCAAGGCGTCGAAGGAGATTGAGGCCAGACGTCAGGAGGTTGCCATCCGCATCGCCAAGGGCGAGAAAATCGCCGTCATTCAGGTGCGGAACCAGCAGGCCCAAAGGGTGCGCGACATCACACAGGAACAGGTTTTGCAGCGCGATGGACGATCTCGATGATGATGGCGGATATAACCGCCTTGGTGACGAGGTAAATCATCAGGATGCGACCGTTCCGCGCGGGGCGAGTGTTTCGATAATCTTGCAATCAGCCACCGTTCCTTGGCGGCATGAGCCGATCACCCGGTCCAGTTCGCTGCGCATAGCCATCAGGTCCGCAATCTTCTGGTCGATGTCCGCCAGATGCGCTCGCGCTATCGTATCCACCGCCGTGCAGGACGTGCTCGCGTCATCGGACAGGGCGAGCAATTCGCGCACGGCATCGATGGGAAATCCGAGGCTGCGGCTGCGGCGGATGAACGCAAGGCGCTGTCTGTCCGCATCGCCATATTGACGGCGGCCCGATGCGCTCCGCCGGGGCTCGCGCAGCAAGCCTTGGTCTTCATAAAAACGGATTGTCGTGACCTTCGTGCCCGTAGCCTGACCGAGCTGCCCGATTCCCAAATTCGATTGTTCGACCACCGATTATCTCCTGCTGCGACTCACTCGCAAAAAAGTGCTTGCTCCTACAGTTACTGTAGATTGTATGGTTGGCCCAAGGAGAAGTTTGACGTGGCTGACGATTGCGGATGCACTGGCGATACTGATCGCGCGCAGAATGACCCCGGTTACCGGCGAGCGCTCTGGCTGGTAGTGACACTTAACCTCGGTTTTGGAGTGATGGAGGTCGGCGGCGGACTTATTGCGGACAGTCAGGCGCTTTTGGCCGACTCGCTCGATTTTCTCGGCGATGGCACGATTACGCTCGTCGGATTATTGGCGCTCGGCTGGGCCGCCAGCTCCCGCGCGAAGGTCGCTTACGCCCAAGGCTTGTTTCTTTTGGCCCTTGGTATCGGGGTCATCGGCGTCGCAATCTGGCGCGCAATGACCGCTACGGCTCCCGAAGCCGATTTGATGGGCGGAATCGGGCTTGCAGCGCTTGCGGTGAATGTGACCGCCGCGCTTATCCTGTCGCGCTATCGGGAAGGCGACGCCAATGTGCGGGCGGTATGGCTGTTCAGCCGCAATGACGCGCTTGCCAATGTGGCGGTGATTGCTGCGGCCGGGTTGGTGGCGTGGACAGGCAAGGCTTGGCCCGATCTCGCGGTCGCGGCGGTTATCGCGGTGTTATTCCTCCATTCCGCTTTCGAAATCCTGCGCAGCGCACGGACAGAGCTGAAAGAGCTGCATCATGCAGCTTGATGGAGTGGGTCTTTCCAAAATCCGGCTGCGCGACCTTTTCCTGCTAGTCATGATGCTCGCCTGTATGGGCGCGCTGTCCTCGCGGCCAGCAGTTGCCCAAACCGCAGCCGCCGATGTCCAAACTGTGTGGCGACTGCTCGACTATATTGCTGTCGATTACGAAGGCGCCGTATCGAAGGGCAAGGTCATCAGCGCCGCAGAATATGCGGAAATGACGGAGTTCGCCGGAACCGTCCGACGCGGCATACGCGATCTGCCCGAGACGCCCGCCCGAGCGCCTCTCGCAAAGGCTGCGGGCGATATTGAGGCGTCCATTGCCGCTAAGGACGAGCCTGCGATCGTCGCTGCCCGGTCGCGCCAGCTGGCGAGCCGCCTATTGGCGGCTTACCCGGTGCCTTTGGCCCCCCGGTCAATCCCTGATCTGGCCAAAGGTGCAAAGCTCTATTCGGAAAATTGCACAAGTTGCCACGGGGCGAATGGCAACGGTCAGGGTCCGCTCGCTCGCGGCATGACGCCTCCGCCGATTGCCTTCACCGACCGCGAGCGGGCGCGCCAGCGAAGCCTCTTCGCGCTTTACCAGGTGATCGGCCAAGGTCTTGAGGGAACGGCCATGCCGAGTTTTGCGCAGATGTCGGACGAAGACCGCTGGGCGCTCGCATTCTACGTCGGCGGCTTTGCCTTCAATGACCGCGAAACGGGCGAAGAGATTTGGAAAGCAAACACCAATCTTCGCCAGCAACTGCCTAACTTAGAGACACTGGCGGGAATGACGCCCGCCGCTTTGGCCCGCACGCAAGGCGATGCGAAAGCCGACGCGGTGATTGCCCATCTTCGAGCGCATCCCGAGGCGCTCAATGCTGGAGGGTCTGCCTCTTTGAGCGTAGCGCGCGCCAAGCTTGATGCCAGCCTGTTGGCCTATCAGCGCGGCAAC
Source organism: uncultured Sphingobium sp. (assembly GCA_964408525.1). Taxonomy (GTDB): domain Bacteria; phylum Pseudomonadota; class Alphaproteobacteria; order Sphingomonadales; family Sphingomonadaceae; genus Sphingobium. The sequence continues at coordinate 7,265 of CAYOZY010000067.1, forward strand.
CGGCCCGCGGCGCAGCGTCTGGCGCTGTCTGCCTATCTCGACGGATTCGAGCCGGTTGAACCGATCCTGTCGGCGCGTGACAGTGCGTTGATGGTAAAAATCGAGGCTGCAATGATTGCTTATCGGGCTGCCATTGCAAGCAGTGCTTCGGTCGCCGACGTTGAAGCCAAGGCGAATGCAATTGACACGCTGTTTTCCGAAGCCGAAACTGTACTTTCGCCCGAAATGTCGAGCGGCACATCCGCTTTTCTCGGCGCACTGGCCATCCTTCTGCGCGAAGGCGTTGAGGCGCTGTTGATCGTCGTTGCTATGATCGCGTTCCTGAAAAAGGCCGAGCGCCCTCAGTATCTTCGATATGTGCATGGCGGGTGGATTGCGGCGCTGGTGGCGGGTGTCGCCACTTGGGCAGTCGCAACCTATCTCGTTTCGATCAGCGGTGCCGGGCGCGAGATGACCGAGGGGGTCGGTTCGCTTGTCGCAGCCGTCATCCTAGTTTCTGTTGGGATCTGGATGCACGGCAAGTCGAGCGCGGCTGCATGGCAACGCTATGTGCGCGAAGTCATGGACAAAGCCCTGTCGCGGGGATCGGTCTGGTTTCTGTGCGGCCTGTCGTTCCTTGTGGTCTATCGCGAGGTTTTCGAGACCGTCCTGTTCTTTTCCGCGCTTGTTTCGCAAGGCAACGGGGATGCAGTCGCAGCGGGCGCGCTCACGGCCATCGTGCTTCTCGCGGCGATCGCATGGGTCATGCTAAAGCTGAGCCGGTCCCTCCCGATCGGAAAGTTTTTCGCCTACAGCTCCGTGCTGATCGCCATTCTCGCGGTTGTGCTTGCTGGCAAGGGCGTGGCCGCGTTGCAGGAGGCCGGTGCAATCGACATTGCTCCGCTCGCCACGATCCCGCGTATTCCAATGCTCGGCCTGTTCCCGACATGGGAGTCCTTCGGGGCGCAATTGCTTGCCACCATGATCATCGCCGCAGGCATTTGGTATAATGGCAGGCGCGCCAGTCAGTTGGCGGCAACGTGACGGATAGAGCTTTCACTCCGGCCGCGGGGCGCTTTGCGCCGTCCAGCCTATATGATTTTGGCGTCGCGACATTAACGCGCGAGGCGGTCTGGAGGCCGAAGCTCGTTGAAATCATCGCAATCAGGCCGGGCGACCGCGTTCTTGACGTTGGTTGCGGAACCGGGTCGTTGGCGATCCTGCTGAAAAAGCAACGACCCGACGTCAAGATTGTCGGTCTCGATCCCGATCTCGTCGCGCTGTCGATTGCCAAATCGAAAGCTGAAGCAGCGGGCGTCGATATTGAATGGCGTCAGGGTTTCGCTGGCGATGCAGCCAATGCAGGCAAGTTCGACAAGGTCGTTTCCAGCTTGGTTTTTCATCAGGTGCCGGTGCCAGGGAAGCGCACGGGGATCGAAGCGATGTTCGAGGCGACAACGACAGGAGGCACCGTCTGCATTGCCGATTATGCCCTTCAATCCCGCCCAGCTATGCGGCTCGCCTTCCGGTTCATCCAGTTGATCGACGGCAAGGCTGATACACAACCGAACGCCGACGGGTTTCTTGAAGCCGAATTGTCGAAACATTCGGGCAAGCCAGTAAGACCAGTGTTTGCCATCGATACGCCGACCGGCACTATTTCGATTTTCTGCGAAACGAAGGCCGTTCCAGCCATCGTGGATCAAGTATGATGGCTGGGCTTCATTCAGCCCCCTTACTGGCGATGGTGGCAATCATTGCGGCGACACTGTGGCGCGGCGTAGTAATCCGGCGCGCGACTGGCGACCGCCCTTGGGCCTTCGCATCGGCCAAGGGGATACAGCGGATTGCCGGTGGCAGCTTCGCGCTGAGCGTGGTGGTTCTGCTTGTCGCGGCTGCGCTTGCTCCGGCGAACCAGACGATTGAGTTGAGTCTCGCGGCGGCCTTCATTGCGCTGACGGGCGCTGCCATTGTCATCTTCGCGCAAGTGCCGATGGGTCGGGCATGGCGTGTTAGAGTCCGCGAAGGTGACGCGCCGCTGTTCGTCTCGCACGGCCTGTTTCGCTACAGCCGCAATCCGATCTTTGTTGGCATGATGCTGGTCGGACTTTCGGCGGCGATAGTGTCCGGCACATGGTGGAGTTGGGCCGCATTGGCACTTTTCGTTGTCTCCTGCGCTGTGCAGGTGCGGATTGAAGAGGCCCACCTAGAGGCGAGTTTTGGAGACGCTTACCGCGCTTTTCGCCGCCAAGTGCCGCGCTGGCTGGGTTTGGCGCGCTCCATATGAGGAAGTCTTTGCCGCATCGCCCCTATGCTGCTACGCAGCATTCGATGCGGGGTCGATTTACTTCACTGTTGGTTCTTATTGGGCTATTTTTCGGCGTCATGGTTATGCCTGCAATTGCCCATGCCAGCGGTAATAGCCCCGTCCATGCCAGCGAAATGCTCGATGTCCACGAAATCGACGTGGCGGATCACTCGCATTCACAAGGGTCCGACAAGGACATGCCCTGTCATGCGGTGACTCATCATCATTGCAGCGTCGCGTTGCAACTCGACGCGCCGCGAATCAATTTGAGCGCGCAGTCAAAGGGCGCACTGGTGCGCCCTGCGGCGACCACACCGCTCGCCTCGCGGAGCCAGGCTCCGCCGCTCGATCCTCCGCTAGCCTGAACCATGCCGCCGCGCGGGAGGTAATCTCTCGCGTGTTCGTGTCATGCGTTCAGGAGTTTCCAGATGAGATTATCTTTGCGTGCCGCCTTGCTGGCGGGCGCGCTTATTGCCAGCAACGGGGCGGCATATGCCGAACCCGTGAGTCTGGCGCAGGCGCTAACCCAAGGGGCGGAACAATCACCGCGCATTGCCGAGGCGAAGGCGAAAGCCGCTGCCGCCGAGGCGCGAGCGCGACAGGCGGGAGCATCGCCCAATCCCGAACTGAGCGTTGAGGTCGAGAATTTTGCCGGAACCGGCGTATTCCAAGGGCTTCGCAGCACCGAGACGACGCTCGCGATCAGTCAGCGGATCGAACTGGGCGGCAAGCGCAGCGCCCGCGTTGCTGTCGCATCGTCCGAACGCGACTTCGCCTTTCTGTCCTACCGCGCCGCCGAGGCCGATCTTGCGCGCGATATTCGCATTGCCCATGCCGAACTGCGCGCCGCCGAGGATCGCGCCGTGCTGGCGCGCGAGAATGTCGGTCAGGCGCGCGAACTGGCGCGCACTGCGCGGGTGCTGGTCGAAGCCGGGCGCGATCCGCCATTGCGCCAGCTTCGCGCCGAGGCCGGGTTGGCCGAAGCGCAGGCCGAGGAAGCTCGCGCCTTTGGCGAGTTGCTTGCTGCGCGCCGCTTGCTCGCCGACCTGATCGGCAGCGATGATCCAGAACTATCCGCGACGCCGCTCTACGACGAAGCCGCACCCGGTGCCTTGCCGCCAGCAACGCCGTCGCTCGACGAACAGCTTGCCGCCGCCGAACGCGATACGGCATCGGCGCGCATCCGGGTGGCACGGGCAGATGCCGTTCCCGATGTCACCGCCAGTGGCGGGGTGCGGCGCATAAACGATGGGCGCGAAACTGCTTTCGTAGCCGGTTTTTCGATTCCCTTGCCGTTCCGCGACCGGAATCGCGGCGGGATCGAGGCGGCGCAGTCGGACGCGCTCGCCGGCGAAGCGGCGCTGGCTCAGGCGCGGCTCAATGCGCGCCGCGCGCAGCATGACGCGCGGATGCTGCTGGGGGCCGCCGATGCGCGGGTCGAGGCGCTGTCGGGGCCATCGCTGGCGCAGGCCGAAGAAGCCGTGCGGCTCGCCCGTATCGGTTACGGCGCGGGCAAGTTCGGCCTGCTCGAACTGCTCGACGCGCAAGCTGCCCTCAACACCGCCAAAACCGCGCTGATCGAGGCCCGCCTCGACCGTGCTCGTGCGCTTGCCGCACTGATCCGCGCTAATGCGCGCGCAGGGGATTGATCCATGACCGAAGACACAAACAGGACAAAACTGATCGCCGGAGTAGCCATCGCGGCGCTCGTGTTGGGCGGAGGCGGCGTGATGCTTGGTCGCACCGTGTTTGCGCCCACTGCCGCAACCGCGCCTGCTGAAGAAGGCGAGCATGGCGCAGAGGAAGCGCATGGCCCCGAAGGCTTCATTGCGATGGATACCGCGCGGGCGCAGGCTGCCGGGATCGTAACCGAAGCGGTCAGTTCTGGTGGACTGGCCTCGGAGATCATCGCGCAGGGCTTTGTCGCCACCACTTCGGAGGGCGAAGCTATTCTGACCGCGCGGGCCGATGGAGCAATCGTCCGCATCACCCAGCACCTGGGAGACAATGTGCGGCAGGGCGAGACTATCGCGCTCCTCGAAAGCCGCGAAGCGGCGACGTTGACCGCTGATCGCAGCGCGGCAGCAGCGCGGGTCGCGGCAGCGCGATCCGCCTACAACCGCGAGAAGCGGCTGTTCGATGCGCGCGTGACGGCGCGACAAGATCTGGAGGCCGCGCAGGCGGTCTTGGCCGAAGCCGAAGCCGAACTGCGCCGGGCGCAATCGGCAGCGGGAGCTTCCAAGCTCGCGGGAGATGGCAGAACAATGGCGATTGTCAGTCCGATCACTGGCAGATTGACCAAGGCCGATGCCCGGCTTGGCGCTTATGTGCTGGCCGGAACCGACCTGTTCCATGTCGCCGATCCCAATCGCTTGCAGGTCAACGCCTCGGTGCTGCCCACCGACGCCCGCCGCGTATCCGTTGGCGATACCGCTGTCATCGAACTGGCCGATGGCGAAACCCGCAATGCGACCGTTCATTCCATCACCCCCGCGCTCGACGCGCAGAGCAAGACCGCGACGCTGGTGCTGATGCCGCAAGGGGCGGCGCAATTGACCGCAGGCCAAGGGGTGCGCGTGCGCGTTCGCCCCGGCGGACAGCCGAGCGACGGGCGCATGACCCTTCCAGAAGAATCGGTGCAGACGGTCGAAGGCAAGAACATGGTCTTCGTGCGCGGCCCCAAAGGGTTTCAGGCGACCGAAGTGGTAATCGGCGAACGCAGCGGCGGTCGGATCGAGATCATCAGCGGGATTCCCGCAGGCGCCGTGATCGCTACCAAGGGCGCGTTCCTTCTCAAAGCCGAACTCGGCAAGGGCGAGGCGGAGCATTGAGATGATCGAAAAACTT
>CAYOZY010000068.1:0-12326 GCA_964408525.1 uncultured Sphingobium sp.
CACCAACGAGGAAACCTTCCTCGTGCAGAAACTGATCCGTCAGGGGTTCGGCAACAACAATGTCGATACCTGCGCCCGCGTCTGCCACTCGCCGACCGGCTATGGCCTCAAAACCACGTTCGGCACGTCGGCGGGCACGCAGGATTTCGACAGCGTGATGGACGCCGATGTCATCCTCATCATTGGCGCGAACCCCACCGACGCCCACCCGGTGTTCGCCAGCCGCATGAAACGGCGGCTGCGAAAGGGCGCCCGCCTGATCGTCGTCGATCCGCGACGGATCGATCTCGTCCGCTCCGCGCACATAGAGGCGGAGCACCATCTGCCGCTGCGCCCCGGCACCAATGTCGGGTTGCTGACCGCGATGGCCCATGTCATCGTCACCGAGGGGCTGGCCGACGAAGCCTTCATCCGCGACCGCTGCGACATCGAGGAATATCGCGACTGGGCGGCGTTCGTGTCGCAGCGGGAACGCTCGCCGGAGGCGACCGAGCCGCTGACCGGCGTTCCCGCCGCCAGCGTCCGCGCCGCCGCACGCCTCTATGCCACGGGAGGCAACGCGGCGATCTACTACGGCCTCGGCGTCACCGAGCACAGCCAAGGCAGCTCCACCGTCATGGCGATCGCCAATCTCGCCATGGCTACCGGCAATATCGGCCGCCCCGGCGTCGGCGTGAATCCGTTGCGCGGTCAGAACAATGTGCAGGGCGCCTGCGACATGGGCAGCTTCCCTCACGAATTCTCCGGCTATCGCCATGTTTCGGACGCCGCCACCCGCGCCCTGTTCGAGCAGGCATGGGGCACCGCGCTCGACTATGAACCGGGCCTGCGCATTCCCAATATGCTCGACGCCGCCACTGACGGCGTGTTCAAGGGCCTGTTCGTGCAGGGCGAGGATATCCTCCAGTCCGATCCCAATACCCATCATGTCGCCGCCGGGCTCGCTGCGATGGAATGTGTCGTCGTGCAGGATCTTTTCCTGAACGAGACCGCCAATTACGCGCATGTTTTCCTGCCCGGATCGACCTTCCTCGAAAAGGACGGCACCTTCACCAATGCGGAACGGCGCATCCAGCGGGTGCGCAGGGTGATGACACCGAAAAACGGATATGCCGACTGGGAAATCGTGCAACGCGTCGCCAATGCCATGGGCCTCGACTGGTCCTATGCCCACCCGTCGCAGATCATGGACGAAATCGCCCGCCTCACCCCGACCTTTGCGGGTGTGACCTATGACCGGCTCGACAAGGAAGGCTCGCTCCAATGGCCGGTGAACGACGCTTCCCCCGACGGATCGCCGATCATGCACATCGACGGATTCGTGCGGGGCAAGGGCAAGTTCGTCGTAACCGACTATGTCCCGACCGACGAAAAGACCGGCCCGCGCTTCCCGCTCCTGCTGACCACTGGGCGCATCCTCAGCCACTATAATGTCGGCGCACAGACCCGTCGCACCGCCAACGACGCCTGGCATCAGGAGGATCGCCTCGAGATCCATCCCCAGGACGCGGAAAATCGCGGCATCAACGAAGGCGACTGGGTGGCGCTGCGCAGCCGGGCAGGAGAGACGAGCCTGCGCGCGCTGGTGACCGACCGGGTCGCGCCCGGCGTCGTCTATACCACCTTTCACCACCCCGACACACAGGCAAACGTCGTCACCACCGACTTTTCGGACTGGGCGACTAATTGCCCGGAATATAAGGTGACGGCGGTCGAAGTTGGCCTCTCCAATGGGCCGAGCGATTGGCAGAAGCGCTATGAGGAACAGGCCGAGCGCTCGCGCCGGATCGTCCATGCCGAGGCGGCGGAATAGCGCGATGATGGGCAACAGGGAAAAGCTGGTTTATATGGCGAACCAGATCGCCCGCAATCTCGCGGCGCATGGGAAAGCCGAAGCCGTGAACGAAACCGCAAATCACATAGCCCAGTTCTGGGACCCGCGCATGCGCGCAGCCATTTTCGAATGTGAGGAAACGGATGGGCTGGATCCCGTAGCGCTCGCCGCAGTGGACATGCTGCGCGCGGCTGCGCGGCCTTGAACGATATATCGCCCCCGACAAGTGCGCACAGGCATGATTTCGAACGCGTCGGCGCGGACGGCGGCACGGAAAAGCTTAGCCGTGCGGTCGCCGATGAGGTTCCGGTTGCTCTGGAATATAACGGCCTTGGCTATGCGGTGCTGATGACCACGCCCGCCGATCTGGAGGATCTGGCCTATGGCTTCAGCCGATCCGAGAGGCTGATCGAGTCCGCGGCGGACATTCTCGGCGTGGATTGTCACCAGACCAACGAAGGTCAACTCGTCCGCATCACCCTCGCGCCAGACAAGGTGGATCCTGTGGTCGAGCGGGTGCGGCACCGTGTCTCCGAATCCTCCTGCGGTCTGTGCGGCATCGAATCACTGGAGCAGGCGTTGCGGCCTCTCCCGCGCGTCATCCAAACCAGTTCGGCGGACAGGGTAGCGATATTCCGATCGCTTGCAGCGTTGGAGCAAAGCCAGCCGCTCAACGCGGCGACCGGCGCGGTTCACGCCGCTGCGCTGGTTTCCGCTTCGGGCCAAATCAGACTGGTGCGCGAGGACATTGGCCGCCACAATGCGTTCGACAAGCTGCTGGGCACAATGCTTCGGCAAGGTCTGGAATGGGACGGCGGGTTTGCGCTGCTTTCCTCGCGCTGCTCGTTCGAACTGGTAGAAAAGGCCGTGCTTGCCGATTGCCCTTTACTCGTTACCATCTCCGCGCCGACAGGGCTGGCGATAGCGCGCGCGCGCGAGGCGGGCTTACGGCTTGCCGTGCTGGCACGATCCGATTCGCTGCTGTTGGATACCCTGCAAGACGAACGAGCAACCGTTGCTTCATAATATTGCCTCGAATCATGTCTTAATCTTATGATATAGTCGCCAGATAGCGGTCTGTTTTACCAATTCTGAAAAAAGTCGCCCTATTTCCGCTGTTCGGTTCCGGTAGATCAGGATGGCCATCGCTGGTGCGATGGTAGCCGCAGAGAGGGCATGAAACAGATGGTAGCCATAGATCGATCCTATCTGGCGCGCAGCTTTCTGTTCGCGCTGCTGCTGCTCTGGCCTTTACTGATCTTCGGGCGTCCGGCGTATATGATCGACAGCGCCTATTATCAGAATGGCGGCAAGACGGCGGTGACTTTCGTTGCCCGCAAACTTCATCTGGTTTCTCCGGCCCCCACCAGCGTTTCCCCCGCCAAGGTCGTTCTGGCGCCGCCGGACGAGGCGGAGGGAGCGAAAGTCGCGCGTTCGATCGTCTACAGTGTGCTGGGTTATGCGCTCAGCGGCCCGAACCTGACCATGGGCTTTCTCGCCGCCTTCCACGCACTGTGCGTCGCACTCACGGTGACGGCGCTGTTCACGGCGATTGCGGGCCCCTCTTTCGGAGCCTTCGCGGCAATGGCTGGGCTGTTGACGCTGGGGACAGGGCTGGCTCCGGTCGTCAATTTCATGGTGCCCGACTGTTTCACCGGGATCATCATCGGTACCATGATGATATTGCCCTTTTTCTGGCGAAGATTTTCCTATCCGATGCTGATGCTGCTGGCGGGCCTGAGCGCGCTGGGCGTTTCGCTTCACCCCAGCCTGCCGCCTGTCGCGCTGGGCACGGCGGCGCTCGCCACGCTAGGCCTTTTGTTTGTCCATCGGCGCCAGTGGCGGCAGGGCTGGCGGCATGAATGGCGCGCGATAGGGATACTCTGGCTCCCCACGTTGCTTGGTGTCGTCCTGACCATCGGGACCGGCATTGTCGGCTTCGGAAAGGCGAGTCTCGCGCCGAAGCATTTCCCGCTGGCGTTGGCGCGCGGGCTGGATAATGGCCCGGCCCGCTGGTATCTTCAGGAAGAGTGCAGGGATCGCACCCGCTATATGATGTGCCAGCTTTACGGCACGGACATCCCCCAAACGGTTGACGAATTCCTCTGGCAACAGCCCGACAATGTCATCAATCGCGCTACTCCGGCGCAACTCGATCGGATCAGGGCCGAGGAAAAGACGATCCTGATCCGCGCGGCCCTGCGTTATCCATGGCAGCAGGCCTATATCACCCTGCACGATGTCCCAATGCAATTCATCCGGTTCGAGCTCGACTATCTCCATTATACCGACCGGATCGCGCAGATACCGGGCGGCAAGATCAAGGTCGAGCTTTCGCAGGAAACCGCGCCGCCGCCCTTGCTGAATGGGTTGAGCAACGTTCAGCTCATTCTCGTCATGGTCTCGGCCATCGCCCTGGGGCTGATGTGGCGCCGCCTGTCGGACAATCAGCGCCTCATGCTTATGGTCCTGTTCTCAGGTTTGCTCGCCAATGCCGCCATATGCGCTATTTTCTCCGGCGTTGCGCCGCGCTATCAGGCCCGTGTCATTTGGCTGGTTCCCTTTGCCGCGCTGGCGCTTGCTTTCGCGCTCAGGGCAGGCGGCGGCAGTGACAAAACCGTTCGGGAAGAGGATTAGGATAATGGCTGCTTGGCGCGCATGGCACCGCTGGTTCGGGACACTGGCGGGCTTTTTCCTGCTGTTCATCGTGCTCAGCGGCACATGGCTTCACATATACAAGATCGTCGCGAAATCCGGCCCGGGCAAAGCCGAGGCTCCCGCGCCGGTCATGGCGCCGATCGATCCGGTCGCGCTGGCCACCAGGGCGCAGGCGCTTGCCGAAGAACATCGGCCCGGTGCGGAGATCGTTTCCCTCGCGCTCGACGCGAAGGCCGGAAATCCCATGGCGGTCGTTAAATATGAAGGCGTCGAGGCCGCTGCAGTGATCGACCTTCAAACCGGCGCGGTGAAAACCCCTTCCGCTTCTCCGCCGAAGGACAAGACCACATGGCGCGCGCTGCATGACGTGGCGATGGAGCTCCACACCCTGCGATTCGCCGGGATTGGCGGCCATGTATTCGGCTTGCTGCTGGGCGTGATGCTGCTGTTCCTCACAGGCAGCGGCCTTTGGATGTGGCTGAGCATGTGGCGCGAGCGGGTCAAGCGCAACAAGCGCGGATGGTTATGGTATTGACTTAACGTGCACCTTTGGGACACCATCGGCCTCAAGTCGCAAAATATGATAAACGAACTTGCCTCAAGTTTTCGTTTCACGGATATTTCGATCAGCGGCACCAGCCTCAGGAATAAAGCGGTTGCTCAATCGGTTAACCGTCAGGTGAAATGACTGCATATTAACGAAATATGCGCAGAATGGGAATAAACGGACTTGGTGCCGGTTGCACAATCCGGTTGGTTACAGACAGGGCCAGTTGGTTTCATTGCGTTGGGGGATTTGGCGTGTGCGGTTGTGCCCTGTTTGATCGGGGACATCATATGGCCAGACCTATAGGGACAGCGACCTTTGCGGGCAGGAGTTAAGCTGTGAGAATTATTGTCGCGGGCGGCGCGGGATTCATCGGATCTCATCTATGCGATCGCCTGATCCGCGAAGGCCATGAGGTCTGGTGCTACGATAATCTGCAGACCGGCTTCACCGCCAATCTCGGCGAGGTGAGCGCGCACCCGAATTTCCACTTCATGCATGTCGACATCCGCGACGAGCTGCCGGAAATCGAGGCGGACCAGTTCTACAATCTCGCCTGCCCAGCGGCCCCCCAACATTATCAGGCGGACCCGATAGGCACCTTGCGAACCTGCGTCATCGGCACGCTCAACGTGCTGGAATATTGCAAGAAATCCGGCGCGCGGATGCTTCAGGCATCGACCAGCGAAATCTACGGCAACCCCACGGTTCACCCGCAGCCCGAAAAATATGTCGGCGCGGTGAACTGCACTGGCCCGCGCGCCTGCTATGACGAGGGCAAGCGTGCCGCCGAGACCGCCTGTTTCGATTTCAACCGGCAATATCATGTCGAGGTGCGGGTCGCGCGCATATTCAATACCTATGGCCCGCGCATGAGCGTCGGCGATGGCCGCGTGATCCCCAATCTGGTGACGCAGGCGATGACCGGCAAGGATCTTACGATCTACGGTTCCGGCTCGCAGACCCGTTCCTTCTGCTATGTCGACGATACGGTCGATGGCCTCATGCGGCTGATGAACGCGGAAGGCTCCTGCGTCGGGCCGGTCAATATCGGCAATGACGACGAATTTTCGATTCGCGAACTCGCCGAAATCGTTACCGCGAAGATCAATCCGACCTCCACCATCGCCTACAAGGATCTGCCGCAGGACGATCCTCACATTCGCCGCCCGGACATCAGCCGCGCGCGCGAACTGCTCGGCTGGCAGCCCACTCTGGCGCTGCGCAATGGGCTTGATCGCACGATCGAATGGTATCACCAGCGCATACAAACTGGCTCTAATGTTCGCGCCAAGGCCAGCGACGGCAGCCGCAAGACGGTCGCCATCATCGGCGGCGGGCCGGCGGGCCTTACTGCCGCCTATTGGCTACAAAAGAACAGCGATCTGCACGATGTCGTGGTGGTCGAGGGCAGCGACAAGGTCGGCGGTATCGCCCGCACGGAAACCTACAAGGGCTATCGCTTCGACATCGGCGGGCACCGCTTCTTCACCAAGGTGACGAAAGTCGACGCGCTGTGGCGCGAGATATTGGGCGAGGATTTTCTTCACCGTCCACGTCAGAGCCGCATCTATTATCGTGGCAAATATTATGCCTACCCACTCAAGCTCTTCAACGCGATGCGCAATCTGGGCGTTTATGAGTCGGTCCGCATCCTGCTGAGCTATGCGAAATGGCTGTTCATGCCCCACCGGGAAGAAGAGAATTTCGCACAATGGGTGACGAACCGTTTCGGTGGCCGCCTGTTCTGGCATTTCTTCCGCACCTATACCGAGAAGGTGTGGGGCATGCCTTCCACCTCGATCCGCGCCGACTGGGCCGCGCAGCAGATCAAGAACCTGTCGCTGCGCAAGGCGGTGTGGAGCGCCATTACCGGCTCCAAGGACAATGACAGCCTGATCGAAGCGTTCGATTATCCTCGCCTCGGCCCCGGTATGGTGTGGGAAGGGATGCGCGACCGGATCGCGGCCAAGGGCGGCGAGATTCGCCTGAACTCATCCGCCACCCGTATCTTCCGCGAAGGTGATATGGTCAGCGCCATCGAGATCGAGACGACCGACGATGGCGACAAGGTCACAACGCGCATCGAAGCCGATCATTTCATCTCGTCCATGCCGATCTCCACACTGGTCCTGTCGATGGTGCCGCCCGCTCCGCCCGCCATTCAAGCCGCGGCGAAGAAGCTGCACCATCGCGAGTTCCTGACCGTCACGCTCATTCTCGACGGCAAGGATCCGTTCCCGGACAACTGGATCTATATTCATAACCCGGAAGTGAAGGTGGCGCGCATCCAGAATTTCCGCGCATGGTCGCCCGACATGGTGCCCAACGGGGATGCGTCGAGCATCGGTATGGAATATTTCTGCCAGGAAAATGACGAACTGTGGAGCATGGACGACGCCGAGCTGGTGCGCCTCGCCGCGACCGAGCTGGAGCAGCTTGGCATCGCCAAGGCGTCCAAGGTCGTCGACGGCGCGGTGTTCCGTCAGGTGAAGGCCTTCCCGATTTATGACAGCGGCTATCGCGAGGCGCTGGGTATGATCCGCGGCTGGCTGACCGACATCCGCAACCTTCAGGTTGTCGGACGCAACGGCATGCACAGCTACAACACCATGGATCATTCGATGCTCACCGCGATGCTTGCGGCCGACAATATTCTCGGCGGATCGAACGATCTTTGGACCGTCGATGTCGATCAGGAATATCATGGAGATGTGGAATCCTCGGTCGCGATCAGGGAACAGGAATCAGGACGTGAACGTCATCCGATCATTGAACAACAGCCCGAAATCGCCTGATTCCGGCCCTGCTGACCCAAGTGTCGCGATCATCATCCCCGCCTATAACGCGCGGCTGACGCTGCCCGCATGTCTGGCGGCAATCGGCGCGATGAAGCGCAAGCCGGATGAGGTCATCCTGTTCAGCGACGGCTCGACCGACGAGACGGACGACATGGCGCGCGCGGCAGGAGCGCTCGTCATCCGCAACGATGGCGCACCCAAAGGACCGGCCTTCGGTCGCAACGAGGCCGCGAAAGCGGCAAGGTCCGACCTGTTGCTGTTCGTCGATGCCGATGTCGTGATCTCGCCCGACGCGCTCGATACGCTCATCGCCGACATGCAGATGAACGGCGCAAAGGCCGCTTTCGGTTCCTATGATGACACGCCCGAATCGCAGCGCGTCACCAGCCTCTATGCCAATCTGCGCCATCATTATGTGCATCAGCACAGCGCGCGCGCGGCGACCACCTTCTGGTCCGGCCTCGGCCTTGTCGAGCGTGAAGTCTTTCTTTCGCTGGGCGGTTTCGACGCCGTTCTGTTCGCCCATCCCAGCATCGAGGATGTCGAGCTGGGCGCGCGGATGATCGCCGCAGGGCACCGCATCCGCCTTGTGCCCGAAGCGCTCGCCAAGCATTGCAAGGACTGGAGCCTGTGGCGCGTGTGGCATACCGATGTCGTACGCCGGGCCTACCCCTGGTCCTGCCTGATCGCCGATGGCAAGACCGCAGGCGCCGACCTCAATGTAACGATAGTCGAGCGGGTGAAATCGCTGATTGCGCTGATGATGGTAGCAAGCCTGATTTTTGCCCTCGGCGCCGCGCTGGTCACGCCGTCCGCCTTGCCGATGGGGGCGTTGTGGAGCGCCATAGGCATCGCGATGCTGGGCTATATCTGGCTCAACCGGAAGTTTTTCGGCTTTCTGGGTCGCACACTCGGCTATCCGCGCGCGCTCATCGCGATGGCGATGCACTGGTGCTATCATATCTACGCACCCGTGACATATGTCACCGTGGCGCTGATGACCCGGCTGGGCCTGCGCAAGCCTGCCGACTGAAGTTTTCGTCTGTCGGCATAGGGCGGGTTAGGGTATAGGCCGCAGCCATGAGCTTCGTCCTGAAAATCCCTCGCCGTCGCGCTCCGTCATGGGCCGCGCCGATCTTCCTCGTCCTCTTCAGCGGCGGATGCTCGGCGCAGCAGCCTGCCACCGTTACCGTCGATCCCTCCGCCACCTTCCAGACCATTGATGCATGGGAAGCGACCGCGCGCATGTGGGAGTTCGACAAGACGGAAAATCGCTTCAACGGTTCGTGGGAGCCGATCGCAGAACCCATATTGACCAAATTGATCGACGAAGGCGGCATCAACAGGCTGCGCCTCGAAATCCGTTCGGGTGCCGAAAACCCGGTCGATTACTGGTCGAAATTTCGCACAGGGCACCTCAGCTACGGGCAGTTCAAGGACAAGTTCTACGAGAAGATCAACGACAATGACGACCCCGACAGCCTGAACCCGGCAGGCATCCAGTTTTCCGAGCTGGATTACCGGGTCGAGACGCTGATCCAGCCGGCGATTAGGATCGCGAAGCGACTGGGCAGACCGATGCGCGTTACGCTCTGCTATGTCGACTTCAAATGGACGACGGACAAAGGGACGCTGTCTCACGCGCGCAATCCGGAAGAATATGCCGAGCTGATCGCCGCCACCTATGCGCATCTCAGGCAGAAATATGATCTCGCGCCCGACAAGCTCGAAATCATCCTCGAACCGGACAACAGCGACCACTGGCGCGGCCAACAGATCGGGCAGGCCATCGTCGCGGCGACGCGCCGTCTGGAGAAAGATGGCTTCTCCGCACCGCGCATCATTGCCCCTTCCACCTCGCTCGCCCGCAACACGCCCGCCTATTTCGACGGAATGGCGAAGGTGCCGGGAGCGACCACGCATCTGTCCGAGCTTTCCTATCATCGCTATGACAGGCTGGTTTCCGAAGGTCTGTTGAGGGAAATACGCGAACGCGCCCGCAAGGTCGGCGCGCAACCGGCGATGCTCGAATGGACCAACGGCACCATCGACGACCTGTTCGACGACCTTACTATTGCCAATGCTTCGGGCTGGCAAAAATATGCAATCGCAACGCTCGCACAGGGCGGGCCGGTGCGCCCCGGCTATATGCTCTTCGTCACGAAGCCGGATCCCGCCAGCCCCCGCATGGCGCTGCTCCCGCAGGCGCGGGTATTGGCGCAGGTTTTCCGCTTTGTGGACCCCGGCGCGGTGCGCATCGGCGCCCTGTCGGATGCGGACTGGGCACGGGCCGTCGCTTTCCGCAACCCTGACGACGCGATGACGGTGGTGGTGAAGGCGAATAACGGCATGATAGGGCAATCGATCGAAAAGCTGAACGCGAAGCTCGATATTTCCCTGCCCGCGCCATCATCAACGGGGGGAGAATGGGTGAAGGTCGCGGGGCTGAAGCCCGGCGCTTATCTGATGCAGCGAACTAACGCAAAAACAGGTGGGCGGATACGCTGTCGCATGGATGTGAAGGCCGGTGGCATACCCACACTTTTCATGCGCGGGGGCGATGTCGCGACGCTGGCCGGGCAAAGCGCCGCAACATCGATTTCCGAAGCCGCGTGTCCGGCGGACAGCGGCGGCTGGCGATAAGGAAAAGGCCGACCGGATAGTGTCCGATCGGCCCCTCAATCTCATGTCGCGCAGCGATTATTTGATCGCGACGAAACCCTCGAAACACACATATTTCATGATCGTCATCATGTCCTTGAAACCCGCGCGGGTCATCAAGTCCATGTTGCCCTGGGTTGAAAACGGCTCTAGCACGCCCTTGAGCGAGCGCGTCTTGGTGACGATTTCCTCATAGCCGAAGCCCTGTTCGAGCTTGAACTCGTTGTACATGCTTACCGCCATGTCCTGAAAGCGGGCGTCGGGCGCACGCACCTTTTCGAACATGATGAGCGCGCCGCCCCAGTTCAGCGCCTCATAGAGCTTGTCGAACAGCTGCTGGCGGTCGCGCGGCGGAATGAACTGGATGGTGTAGTAGGAGATGATCAGGTCCGCCTTTTCGAATGCGAAATTGCGGGCGTCATCTTCTAGGATGGTGACGGATGGCGTGTCGGCGCAATGTTCCTTCGCCTTGGCGACCATCGGCCCAACGGGATCTATGCCGACAAAGCGCGCTCCCTCACGATGCGCATTGTGCTGCGCCACCTTCCTGATCAGCTCGCCGGTCGAGGTGCCGATCTCATAGACCGTGCTGGTCTTGTCGACGAAATAGTCGGAGAGCTGGCAGACCAGATCATGACCCTTCTCATAGAGTGGCACCGATTGGCTGACATGGCTGACGAAGGTATCGGCTACCTTGCCGTCGAATGTCCACGCCGCGTTTCCGGTCTCGATATCCTGACCGACCTTGGCAAGTTTCATGGCTGCTGCCCTCTTCGATAATCTGTGCCCATTGCGGGCGATTGTGATCCCATTCGGCTGGCGGATCAAGTCTGTTAAGCCATTAAGCAATTAACTATGACAGCGGTTTTCTAAGGTTTTATGAACCTTAATCCTCGACGACATGGCTTTCAAAATGCTTACGATGCACCCGCCATTTGGCATCGTCGAAGCTGCCGTCCGCCGCGAAACACTCGACCGCTGCCGCCGACATGGCGAGCGCGTGGTGGGTGTTGTCATGCGCGAACAGGCCCTGCCGTCCGAAGGTCAGCATCCCGTCGATAGACGCGATATAATCGTCCAGCACCGCGAAATGCCTTTCATAGTCGCGATCATAGACCGGATAGGCGTGGGAAAGCCGCCGCGTCGCGGAGGACTTCAGCTTCGGCTTGGGCAGGCCGGTCGCGACCAGCCAGTCGCACAGTTTCTGGCCCAACTGGTCGTCGGTCATCGCCCACAGTTCCTCATGCGGGTCGCAGGGCAGCTCCGCGCACAGCACGGTCTGGCCCTTTGGCTCGGCGCTCGCCGAATAGTTTTTCGGTTCCGATAACCGCGAGATCGGCACGTTCAGTTCCGGAAAATAATGCGCGTCATATTCGGTATACTGGTCGGCATCGAGCGTGATGTAGATGAGGATCATGCCGCGATAGCTGATGCTGTCCGCCGCCTTCAGCACCTGCGCCGGAGCGGCGGGTTCCAGTGATCGTACCAACATCGAAAGCGGGATCGTCGACCACACATGATCGGTCTCGATCCGCTGCTCCACGCCGCCCGCATCCTTCCAGCGCACGGCCTTCACCTTGCCGCCCGCATGTTCGATCGCGGTGACGCTCGATTCGAGGTTGACGCGCGCGCCCATCGCTTCCGCGCCACCCTTGATGCCCTCGCTGATGAGGCCGAAGCCGGTGCGCGGATAATAGAATATGCCGGTCTGCGGCTTCTTGATGCCGGGCAATTGTCCCAGCACCTTCCTGATGATCTTGGTGATCGAGCTGCCGGAAATACGGCGGCGCGCCAGCGTGACGGCCAGCTTCTCCGGGGGCAGCGC
>CAYOZY010000069.1:0-12310 GCA_964408525.1 uncultured Sphingobium sp.
CGTGTCGGCCTTGGGGACAGCATGGAGAAGCTCGCCGCCGACATGTCGAACGGCATGCGCCAGCGCGTCGGCATCGCCCGCGCCTTCGCGCTTTCGCCCAAGCTGCTGCTGCTCGACGAGCCTTTCGGCATGCTCGACAGCCTGACGCGCTGGGACTTGCAGGATGTGCTTATGGAGGTGTGGGAACGCACCCATGTCACCGCCATCTGCGTCACCCATGATGTCGACGAAGCGATCCTGCTTGCGGACAAGGTGGTGATGATGACCAACGGGCCGCGCGCCACCATTGGCAAGGTGCTGGATGTCGATCTGCCTCGCCCGCGCGACCGCAAGGCGCTGCTCGAACATCCGAAATTCTACGCATACCGCGAGGAGGTGCTGCAGTTCCTCGCCGACTACGAACATGGCGTTCAGGCGCACGCCGCCTGATCGCTTCTGCAGCGAAAATCCGTCCCCCCCAATGACGCAACACATCAGAATCAGGGAAGAAACGACGATGAAAAAGACGATCTTGGGGACGACCGCTCTTGCCGCCGCTATCATAGCTTCACCAGCACACGCCGATGGCCTGACGCTCAAGTCCAGCATCGATGCGCGCCTGCGCTATGAGAATGTCGACCAACCGACGAGCGACGCCGACGCTGTGACGATCCGGGTGCGGCCGGGTATCACCGCATCGAGCGGAGCTTTCTCCATGTTGGTCGAGGCCGAAGGCACGCTTGCGATCGTCGATCATTATCGCGGCGCGCCTTTCCTGCCCGTCAATGGCTATTCGGTGGTCGCCGACCCGGAAAATATCGAGCTTAACCGAGCACAGATCCAATACAAATCGAAAGCAGTGACGCTGACCGCCGGCCGCCAGCGGCTCAACATCGATGACCAGCGCTTCGTGGGCGCGGTAGGCTGGCGCCAGAACGAGCAGACCTTCGATGCTGTCACCGCGGAAGCGACTGTAGGTCCTGTCTCGCTGAACGGCACCTATAGCTGGTCGCAGCGCACGATTTTCGGCGTCGATGCGGGTCCGCGTCAGGCCTATTCGGGCAATTACATCTTCCTCGGCGCAGGCGTCGGCGTTGGCCCGTTGAAGTTCAAGGCCTTCTCTTATCTGCTCGATTTCGACGCGACCGAGCCGGTGGCGCTCACCTCCACCCAGACTTATGGCGCGCGGGCGACGGCGACGTTCAAGCTGTCGCCCAAGGCGACGCTCAATCTCGCCGCCAGCTATGCCCGCCAGCCGGATTACAAGCTCAACCCGGTCAGCTATTCCGCCGCTTATATCGCCGCAGAGGCGGGCCTCGGTTATGACATTTTCACCGTTACGGCGGGCTATGAACTGCTGGGCTCTGACAATGGTCGCGCATTCCAGACCCCGATGGCGACGTTGCACAAGTTCAACGGCTGGGCAGACATATTTTTGACCACGCCTAATGCCGGACTTCAGGACATTTACGGTGGCGTGGCGGTCAAGCTGCCGATGGTGAAGGCATTTCCCGGCCTCAATGCCGCGGTCTTTTACCATGACTTCAAGAGCGATGTCGGCGGCGCCGATTACGGCAGTGAATGGGACGCGCAGATCGGCTTCAAGATCGGCAAGAGGATCGGCGCGCTTATCAAATATGCCGACTACAGCGCCGACGGCTTCAGCGTTGATACCAGCAAACTCTGGTTGCAGCTCGAATACAGCCTCTGAACGAAATAACCGCGCAAGGACCTGACGCAATGACCGCATCCCCCCCCCATCTGGTTGTTATCGGAAACGGCATGGCCGGATGCCGCGCCGTCGAGGAAATATTGGCGCGCGACCCCGGCAAATACCGGATCAGCATTTTCGGTGCGGAACCGCGCGTCAATTACAACCGGATCATGCTCTCTCCGGTCCTTGCCGGCGAAAAGACCTTTGAGGAGATCATCATCAACGGTCAGGACTGGTATGATGACAACGGCATCGAGCTGATCTCCGGCGATCCGGTGGTCGGCATTGACCGGGCGGCAAAGACCGTCACCGCGAAATCGGGGCGCACGCTTGACTATGACAAGCTTCTGATCGCTACCGGCTCCGATCCGTTCATCATTCCGGTGCCGGGCAAGGACCTGCCCGGTGTGGTGACATTCCGAGACCTTGACGATGTCGACAAGATGTTGGCCGCCGCAGACCTGGGGGGGAATGCGGTAGTCATCGGCGGTGGCCTGCTTGGCCTGGAGGCGGCTCACGGGCTGTCCTTGCGGGGCATGCAGGTCACCGTGCTCCACCTGATGCCCACGTTGATGGAGCGTCAGCTCGACGAGGCGGCGGGATGGCTGCTCAAGACCGCGCTGGAGGGCCGTGGGCAGACTATATTGACCGGCGCGGACACCGCCGAAATCGTTGGTGATGGCAAGGTCGAGGCGGTTCGCCTGAAGGACGGGACCGCAATTCCCGCCGACATCGTCGTAATGGCGGTCGGCATCCGGCCCAGCACCGGCCTCGCGCGCGAAGCTGGCCTGGCTGTGGGGCGGGGAATTCAGGTCGATGACCATATGGTGACATCAGACCCGGATGTCCTCGCGGTCGGCGAATGTATCGAGCATGAAGGCAATGTCTATGGCCTTGTCGCGCCCTTGTGGGAGATGTGCCGCAGCCTCGCCGACGGTCTGGTCGCGCAGCCGACAGGCTATCGCGGCTCAGTGACCTCGACCAAACTCAAGGTATCGGGCATCGACGTGTTCTCGGCGGGTGATTTTTCCGGCGGCGACGGATGTGAGGACATCGTGCTGCGCGATGCAACACGCGGCATCTACAAGCGCGTCATCGTCAAGGGCGACCGGATCGTCGGTGCGGTCCTCTATGGCGATACGGCGGACGGCAACTGGTATTTCGATCTGCTGAAAAAAGGCGAGGACATCTCGGACATTCGCGATGCGCTCATCTTCGGGCAAGCCTTCGCATCCGGCGGAGGCGCAACCACAAACCCTATTGACGCCGTTGCGGCGCTTTCCGACGACGCGGAAATCTGTGGCTGCAACGGCGTATCGAAGGGCAAGGTCATGGCCTGCATCGGCGGCGGGGCGACGACGCTCGACGCCGTGCGATCAGGCTGCAAGGCTTCCGCAAGCTGCGGCTCCTGCACTGGCCTGGTCGAAAATCTGCTCGCGCTGGCGCTCGGAGACGATTTCGCGGGCGAGCGCGACAACAAGCCGATGTGCAAATGCACCAGCTTCACCCATGAGGATGTGCGTGCCGCGATCCTCGACAAGGAGCTGAAGGAAATCCCGGCGGTGATGCAAGCGCTAAGCTGGTCCACCCCGGACGGCTGCTCCTCGTGCCGACCGGCGCTCAACTATTATCTGCTGTGCGCCTGGCCCAGCGAGCACAAGGAAGACCCGCAGAGCCGCTTCGTTAACGAACGCATGCACGCCAACATCCAGAAGGACGGCACCTATTCGGTGGTGCCGCGTATGTGGGGCGGCGTGACCACACCCAATGAATTGCGCGCCATCGCCGATGCGGCCGAGAAATATAACGCCCGCATGGTAAAGGTGACAGGCGGCCAGCGGCTCGATCTGTTCGGCATCAGGAAGGAAGATTTGCCGAGCATATGGGCTGATCTCAATGCCGCCGGCATGGTTTCAGGCCATGCCTATGGCAAGGCGCTGCGCACGGTGAAGACATGTGTCGGCAGCGAATGGTGCCGCTTCGGCACACAGGATTCAACCGGACTCGGCATACTTATCGAGCAGATGACTTGGGGCAGCTGGATGCCACACAAGTTCAAGATCGCCGTCTCGGGTTGCCCGCGCAACTGCGCGGAGGCGACGATCAAGGATTTCGGCGTGATCTGCGTCGACAGCGGATACGAACTGCATGTCGGCGGCAATGGCGGCATCCACCTGCGCGGCACCGACCTGCTGTGCAAGGTCGCGACCGAGGAAGAGGCGCTAGAATATTGCGCGGCCTTCATTCAGCTCTATCGCGAGGAAGCACGCTATCTCGACCGCACCGCGCCCTGGGTGGAACGGGTCGGACTCGACTATGTGAAGGCCAAGGTGGTGGACGATCATGAGGGCCGCAAAGCACTTTACGACCGCTTCCTGCACGCGCAGAAATATCTTCAGAAGGACCCGTGGGCCGAACGTGCGGCGGGCAAGGACGCGCATCTGCACCAGCATATCGCGGAAATCCGTCCTTTTGCCGTTGTGGGAGGCCGCTGATGGTAACAGGAGACTGGCTCGATATCGGCCCGGTGGAGCAGCTTCCCGCGCTGGGCGCGCGCACATTGCCGGTGCAGGGCGGCGACGAGATAGCGATTTTTCGCACCGCCAATGGTAGCGTCTATGCGCTCGTCAACAAATGCCCGCACAAGCAAGGGCCGCTCAGTCAGGGTATCGTGCACGACACGACCGTCACCTGCCCCTTGCACAACTGGCGGATCAGCCTGATTTCCGGCGAGGCTCTTGGCGACGACAAGGGATGCGTCCCTGCCATTCCGGTGAAGATCGACGGCGGCCGCATCCTTATCGGCCGCAAGGAAGCGCTGGCGAGCGCGGGGTGACGGCCATGCGCACCACCTGCCCCTATTGCGGCGTCGGGTGCGGTATCTCCGCAACGCGGACGGCTGAGCGCGCTGTGGAGATAAAGGGCGACACTGACCACCCCGCCAATGCCGGGCGGCTCTGTTCCAAGGGCACGCATCTGGGCGAGACGACAGGGCTTGAAGGCCGTCTGCTCCGGCCGATGATCGGCGATGCCCCTGCGAGCTGGGACGCTGCGCTTGATCTGGTGGCGAACCGCTTTTCGGAAACCATCGCGGCTCACGGGCCGGACAGCGTTGCCTTCTATGTGTCCGGGCAGTTGCTCACCGAGGATTATTATGTCGCGAACAAGCTGATGAAGGGCTTCATCGGTTCGGCAAATATCGACACGAATTCAAGGCTTTGCATGTCGAGCGCGGTCGCCGCGCACAATCGCGCCTTCGGCGAGGATATCGTCCCCTGTTCCTATAGCGATCTGGAGGAGGCCGACCTCATCATCCTCGTCGGCTCCAACACCGCCTGGTGCCATCCGGTAATCTGGCAGCGGATCGAGGCGGCGCGGGAAAAGCGTGGCACGAAACTGGTGGTGATCGATCCGCGCAAGACGGAAACGGCAGAGCGCGCCGACCTGCACCTCCAGATCAGGCCCGACGGCGATGTCGCGCTGTTCACCGGCCTGCTCGCAACGATGCGCCATCGCGGGATGCTGGATGAAGATTATCTCGCGCGCCATGTTTGCGTGCCGGATGATTTCTGGGATGCGATCTGCTGTTGCGACATTAGCGGCGCGACCGGGCTGGAGCCGGACATGCTGGCGGAATTTTACGGCCTGTTCGCAGACTATCCGCGCACGGTAACGCTGTTCAGCCAAGGGGCGAACCAGTCCGCCTGCGGGACCGACAAGGGCAATGCGATCATCAACCTGCATCTCGCGACCGGGCGGATCGGCAAGCCCGGCGCGGGGCCGTTCAGTATCACCGGCCAGCCCAATGCAATGGGCGGGCGCGAGGTCGGCGGCCTTGCCAATATGCTCGCGGCGCATATGAATTTTTCGGAAGATGAATGTGCCGCCGCACAGGATTTCTGGAGCAGCCCCACGGTCGCGCGCCGGCCCGGCCTCAAGGCGGTCGACATGTTCCGCGCCGTGCATGATGGGCGGATCAAGGCGCTGTGGATCATGGCGACCAACCCCGCCGTGTCGATGCCCGATGTCGGGTTCGTGCGCGCGGCGCTGGAGCGGTGCGATTTCGTCGTGGTGTCCGATTGCATGGCCGACACCGACACCATGCGTTTCGCCGATGTCCGTTTGCCCGCGCTGGGCTGGGGCGAGAAGGACGGCACCGTCACCAACAGCGAGCGGGTGATCAGCCGCCAGCGGCCGATTTTTGGCTCGCCCGGAGAGGCGCGGGCGGACTGGGATATCATGGCGGACGTCGCCCGGCGCATGGGCTTCGCGCAGGCGTTCGCCTATGCATCGCCCGCCGGGGTGTTTCGCGAATATGCCGCGCAAACCGGGTTCCGCAATGCGGGCCGCCGCCTGCTCGACCTGTCGCAATGGGCGGGCATTAGCGATGCGGACTATGATACGTGGCAGCCGTGGCAATGGGGCGGAGCATCACCGCTTGCGGCGGGGCGCTATTCCCATGCCGATGGCAAGGCGCGGCTGGTGAAGGTCGCGCCGCCCGAAGCGGCGAAGAGCGACCGGCGCTATCCGTTCCGCCTCAACACCGGGCGTTATCGCGACCAGTGGCACACGATGACGCGCACCGGCCTGTCGCCCAAACTTTCCCGCCACCGCCGCGAGCCGCTGGTCGAGATGCATCCCGGGGACGCCGCCGCCAGCGGCCTGACCGAAGGCGCGATCGCGCGCATCGCCACGCCTGCGGGCACCAGCCTGTATCGCGTGACCATCACCGATGCGCAGCGCCCCGGCGAACTGTTCGTGCCGATGCACTGGACCGATGCGATGTCGAGCGGCGGGCGCACCGGGCGCCTGCCGTTGCAGGTCGTTGATCCCGTTTCAGGCCAGCCCGCGTTCAAGAACAGCCCGGCGGCCATCTCGCTCTATGCAGCCGACTGGCGCGGCTTTCTTGTCGCGGTCGACAGGCCGGAGATCAGCTCCGACTGTTACTGGACGCGCGCCCGCGCCGAGCATGGCTGGCTCGTCGAGCTGGCGGGCAAGGGCATGATCGATATCGAGGCGCTGCTTCCCAACGGCGAGCGGATCGAGGCACGGGACGGCGCGCGCGGATCAATTCGCGTGGCGGTCCGCGATGCCGAAGGCAGGCTCAAGGCCGCCCTGTTTTTGACGCGGTCGGGGCTGCTCCCCTCGCGGGACTGGATATTGGCGCAACTGGGCGAAGACGGCGGAGCCGAAGGGGCGGAGCTGCTCGCGGGGCGCCCCGCGGCACCCGCCCCGGACAATGGCCCGGTGGTGTGCGTCTGTTTCGATATCGGGGTGTTTCAGATCGCCCGCGCGATCCGCGACCAATCGCTCGCCAGTGTCGAGGCGGTCGGCAAGGCGCTCAATGCAGGCACCAATTGCGGCTCCTGCCGACCCGCGATCGCCAGGCTGGTCGAGGAAACGCGGCACGCAATCCCGGAGGCGGCGGAATGAGCGAATATGACATGATCGAGCCGGGGGAAGTATGGCTGGTGGGCGCGGGGCCGGGCGACCCAGACCTGCTCACGCGCAAGGGGGAAAAACTGATAAAGGCGGCAAGCGTTATATTCTACGATGCGCTCGTCGGGCCCGGCGTGCTTGCGCTTGTGCCGGACCATGTGCGCCTCGTACCGGTGGGTAAACGCTCCGGTCGCCATTCGAAGGATCAGGACAGCATCAACGACCTGTTGGTCAAGGCGGCGCTGGCGGGGGAACGGGTAGTGCGCCTGAAGGGCGGCGATCCTTCGGTATTCGGGCGCTCGGCCGAGGAAATGGCGGAGCTTGCCGCGCACGGCATATCGGTGCGCATCTGCCCCGGCATCACCGCGGCTTCGGCGGCGGCGGCGAGTGCGGGCGTCTCGCTCACCTTGCGCGGTTTGGCCCGCAAGCTGACGTTGATCACCGCCCATGCCCAGGCCGGAGAGCCGCTCGATCTTGATTGGGACACACTCGCCGATCCGCAAGCAACTCTCGCCATCTATATGGGCAAGGCGGCGGCGCAGGATGTCTCTCGCCAGCTGATGCGCGCGGGGCTTGCGGGCGTTACGCCGGTCATGGTCGCGGAAAATGTCAGTCTGCCCAGCGAACGCCTCGTTCACACCCGGCTCGATCTGTTGCCGATCGCGGCCATGGCCGCTGGAGACGGCCCCGCACTGCTGCTGATCGGCGAGGCGGTCCGGCCTATTGCCACCGAATCGCACAACACATGGGCAACCTCAACCGCTCAGGTATAAGCCCTCTGGGCCTCAGAACGGCACTTCGTCGTCGAGATCGTTGTTGAAATTGGGCGCGGGCGAGCGATCTCTCACGCCGCCAGATGAACGGCCACCGCCGAAATCATCGTCATAATCGCCGCCGCCATAGCCGCTGCTGCCGCCGGACCAATCCCCTCCGGAGCGACCGCCGCCACCGCCGCCCGATCCGCCGCCCGATCCGCCGCTTGCGCCATCGAGCATGGTCATGACCGCACCCGGCCCTTGCAGCACCACCTCTGTGGTGTAGCGGTCATTGCCGTTATTATCCTGCCATTTGCGGGTGCGGAGCTGGCCTTCGAGATAGACCTTGCTGCCTTTCCTCAGATAGCGCTCGGCCACCCCGGCCAGCCCCTCGGAGAAGATGGCGACATTATGCCACTCGGTGCGCTCCTTGCGCTCACCGGACATGCGGTCCTTCCAGCTTTCGGAGGTGGCGATGCGGATGTTGCAGACCTTGCCGCCATTCTGAAAGCTCTTGACCTCCGGGTCCGCGCCCAGATTGCCGACCAGAATGACCTTGTTGACGCTGCCTGCCATGGAAAAGACTCTCTCTTGTTGAAGTTTTTGCGGCTCCGGCCCACTCCCCCTCCCGACCTCCCATAAGATACCCTGTTGGGAGGTCGGGAGGGGGAGCGGGCTGGAGCCGTCCCCAAAATTGCCGCAGCAATTTCGAATCTGCTTCTTATAACCCCGCCGCCACTGCCGTCCAGTAGGTGACACCCGCCGCGACATAGGCGAGAACAAAAAGATAGCCGACCATGAAGGCAGGCCATTTCCAGCCATTGGTTTCGCGCCGGGTGACGGCGATGGTCGAGATGCATTGTGGCGCGAACACGAACCAGGCGAGGAAGGCCAATGCAGTCGCCAGCGACCATTTGCCTTTCAGGCGCGCGCCGAGAGACTGTTCCAGCGCCGCCTCATCGCTTTCGTCGGCATCGATGCTGTAGGTGGTGGCGAGCGCAGAAACCGCCACTTCGCGCGCAGCCATCGCCGGAATGAGCGCCAGAGAAATGTCGCGATTGAAGCCGATAGGCTCCATCACAACATTGAGGCCGCCCGCTATCCTCCCGGCTGCGCTGTAATCTACGGGCGATACGTCTGACCCGGCTGGCGGCTTGGGAAAGCTCAACAGCGCCCACAGGATGATGGTCGAAACGAAGATGATCGTGCCCGCGCGTTTGAGGAAAATGATCGCGCGCTGCCAAAGACCGAGCGCGATGTCCTGCCAGCGCGGCCATTGATATTTCGGCATTTCCATCAGGAAGCCGCTTGATTTGCCCTTGGCCACCGTCCGCCGCAGCACCAGCGCCGCGATCATCGCGCCGAAGATGCCGCCGACATAAAGGCCGAAGAGCACAAGGCCTTGCAGGCCGATGCCGCCCATGACCGTTCGCGCCGGGATGAAGGCGCCGATGATAACCGCATAAACCGGGAGCCGCGCCGAACAGGTCATCAGCGGTGCTATCAGGATCGTCGTCAGCCGGTCCTTGGGGTCGCTGATCGAGCGCGTCGCCATAATGCCCGGCACTGCGCAAGCGAAGGAGGACAGCAGAGGAATGAAGGCCCGGCCCGACAGGCCGACCTTCGCCATCAGCCCATCCATCAGGAAGGCGGCGCGGGTCATGTAGCCGGTTGCCTCCAGCATCAGGATGAAGAAGAACAGGATCAGGATCTGCGGCAGAAACACGATCACGGAGCCGACGCCGTTGATAACGCCATCGACGAGGAAAGATCGAAGATATCCGGGCGGAGTCGCCTGCGCTGCCAGATCGCCGAGCGCGGCGAACCAGCCTTCGATCATCGCGATCGGCGCTTCGGACCAGGCATAGACACCCTGAAACATCAGGAACAGCAGGCCTAGCAGCAACAGTGGTCCGCCTGCCGGGTGCAGCGCCACCGCGTCCACGGCATGAGTGAGGCGGCGCGAGGGCGTCTCGGAAAGGATCGCCGCGCGGGCGATTTCATGCGCCCTTGCCTGCCGATCGGCAAAACTCGTTTCCGCAAGACGCTTGCGCAGCTCCACCGCGCCTGTCCCGACAAGCGGCGCGAGCGCGCCCATCAGCGCATCCAGCCCACGCTTGCGCACCGCGACAGTCGGCACCACGGGCACGCCGAGCTGCTCCGCAAGCGTTTCAGGGCTTAGCTCCAGCCCGTCGCGCGCCGCGAGATCGACCATGTTCAACGCCACCACAGTCGGCAGGCCAAGGGCAAGAACCTCCAGCGTGAAGCGCAGATGGTTTTCGAGGTTCGCCGCATCGACAACGACGATGAGCGCATCGGGCAGCCGCTCGCCCGCCTGACGACCCAGCACCACATCGTGCGTCACCTGCTCGTCCGGGCTGGTCGGCGTCAGGCTGTAGGTTCCCGGCAGATCCACCAGCTCGACCGGGCGTCCGTCGGCCAGGGTCGCGCGCCCCGACTTGCGCTCGACCGTCACGCCGGGATAATTGCCGAGCTTCTGGCGCGCCCCGGTCAGTGCATTGAACAGTGCGCTCTTGCCGGCATTGGGGTTCCCGACCAGCGCGATGAGGGGGCTGGCGGTCATGCCGCATCCACCCCGTTCTGCTCCGCGTCCATCCGCACATGAATGGCGCGGGCATGATCGCGCCGCATCGCGATGGTCATGCGTCCCACACGGCAGGCCAGTGCACCCCCACCCAACAGGCCGCCGCGATGCAGCGTTTCGATGCTCGCGCCTTCGCCAATGCCGAACTCCCTCAGCCTCTGCGCTTCACCGAGCGAGAGACGATCCCATTCTACCCTGTCTATGAAGGCCGGCTGGCCAAGGGGCAATTCGTGCAGATGCAATTGTGCTGGTTCCAATGATTTTGCGAACGATTATCATTATCCCGACAGGTGCGCGAGTCCTTTCTGTTAGTCTCGCCTGCATGGCACGGCAAGTTTCTTGTCGTTGGAGCAAAGGGCACTGGAACTGTGCGATGCAACACTGCATAGGGCCTGCATGACGGACCGACATCAAGACGAACACCGGCGGGAAATGCTCTCGATCATCGGAGCAAAGGAATTTGTCGTGCTCATGGCGGCGCTGATGGCGCTGCAGGCGCTGTCTATCGACATGATGCTGCCCGCCCTCCCGCAGATCGGCCATGACCTCAAGGTGGCTGCCGCCAATGACCGGCAGGCAATCATTCTGCTATTCTTTCTGGGTGTGGGGCTGGGGTCGCTGCTTCTCGGACCATTGTCCGACCGATATGGACGCCGCCCGATATTGATCGGTGCGATCATGCTAATGATGATCGCCACCGTCGCCTGCGCGCTTGCGCCAAACTATAAGGTGTTGCTTGCGGCGCGTCTGATTGCTGGGCTTTGCGGCGCGGCCTGTCGGGTCGTAACCATCAGCATCGTCCGGGATTGCTTTCATGGCGACGCCATGGCGCGGACGATGTCGCTTATTTTTATGGTATTCATGATCGTACCCGCGCTGGCGCCCGGTGCCGGACAACTGGTCCTGCTGGTGGGTCCATGGCGGACCATCTTCGCTACGCTGGCGATGCTGATCGGCGCTGCAGGCCTCTGGGCGATGATACGATTACCGGAAACCCTGTTGCCCGAAAACCGGGCCGGAGTGCGAATGGCAGATCTTATGGCCACCTTTCATACGGTCATGGCGAATCGCGGCTCTATCGGCCACATGCTGGCCAGCGGGTTCATGATAAGCGGGATGATGGGTTTCATCGTATCGATCCAGCAGATTTTCTTCGATATCTTTCATCGCAGGGATATTTTCCCCTATGCCTTTGGCTTCATGGCGGTGGGCATGGCAATGGGCAGCCTGTTCAACAGCCAGCTGGTCGAGCGGTTCGGCGCGCGACGCATGAGCCAGAGCGCAGTCATCGCGCTGATCGTCCTTTCCGCGTTCCGGGTGGTAATGGCCGTTCTCAATATGGAAGGCCTGGTCATGTTCGTCGTGCTTCAGGGCCTGACGATGATGTGCGTTTCTTTGGCCGGGTCCAATCTCAGCTCCATATCGATGGAACCGTTCAGCCGCGGCGCGGGATTGGCGTCATCGGTGCAGGCCGCGCTTACGACCGTGATTTCGGTAATACTCGGCGGGCTGGTGGGCGCGTTGTTCGACGGCACCTTGTTGCCGATCTCGATCGGGTTCCTTGTCTTTGGCCTGAGCGCGCTGCTGTCCATCGCCTGGGCCGAACACTGGAAGCTTTTCCGGAGGCCGGGGCTGGCGCATCTGAGAAGGGAGGCCGTTAGCCCCCCTCGGTGAGCAGCTACGCGTCCTTTCCGCCCGGTGTATGCGCGCCGGGCATCGGCGGCACCGGCTGCGGCGGCGCGTCGGGATCGTCCTCATGCACCTCGACCAACCCGCGCCCCACATGGCTGCGCGAGCGGCTGTAGGCGAAGTAGATCA
>CAYOZY010000070.1:0-12211 GCA_964408525.1 uncultured Sphingobium sp.
GGTTTGCACCATGGTCGGCGCCGAAGCGCGTAAGGAATCGCGCGGCGCCCATGCTCATGAGGACTTCCCCAACCGCGACGACGCCAACTGGATGAAGCATACGGCGGCCTGGTTCGAGGGCTGGGGCGGAAAAGGGGGCAAAGTGACGCTCGATTATCGCCCGGTGCATGACTACACGCTCACCGACGAGGTGGAGTATATCAAGCCGAAAGCGCGGGTTTATTGATCGCAGAGCCAGATCGCTGGATGTAAGAAGGGGCGGTCCGGTCGGGCTGCCCCTTTCTTTTATGACTTACCCTTGACCCCCGCCTCGCCGCAGTGCAGCATGAGCATCTATGGCGACGGCAGCTGCACCTGACTCGAAGCCCGAAGCGACGATCTCGCAAAACCCGGACATCCGCTATCTTGGGCGGCTGCTGGGCGATGTGATCCGCGCCTATGGGGGCGAAAAGCTTTATCGGCAGACGGAATATATCCGTTCCGCCTCGGTTGATCGCGCGCGCGGGATTGAGGGCGCGGACCTTGCCGACACCGGCCTTGATGCGCTCAGCCTCGACGATACGCTGTCCTTCGTGCGCGGGTTCATGTTGTTCTCGATGCTCGCCAATCTCGCCGAGGATCGGCAGGGCGCGGGCGTTGACGAGGGGGCTACCTTTGCCGCCGCGGTCGCCGAGCTGGAAAAGCATGGCATCGGCCATGATGCTGTTTCGAAAATGCTCGACCATGCGCTGATCGCGCCCGTGCTGACCGCGCACCCGACCGAAGTGCGCCGCAAGTCGATGATCGACCACAAAAACCGCATCGCGGACCTGATGCTGGTCAAGGATGCGGGGCACACCGAAACCGGCGAGGGCGAACCGATCGACGAGGCGATCATGCGTCAGATCGCCCTGCTGTGGCAGACGCGGCCGCTGCGGCGCGAGCGCCTCTATGTGCAGGACGAGATCGACAATGTCCTCTCCTATTTCCGCGACGTTTTCCTGCCCGTCATCCCGGCGCTCTATGCGCGATGGGAGCGGGTGCTGGGGCATCGCCCGCCCAGCTTCCTGCGGGTCGGCAACTGGATCGGCGGAGATCGCGACGGCAACCCCTATGTACAGGCGGAGCAACTTCGTTCGGTGATGGCGCGCGGCTGTGAGGCGGCGCTGGGCTATTATATGGAGGGCGTGCACGCTCTGGGCGCGGAGCTCTCCATCTCTACGGAGCTGGCGCATGTTCCCCAGGCCGTACTGGACCTCGCTGAAGCGAGCGGTGATGCATCGCGCAGCCGCGCCGACGAGCCCTATCGCCGTGCGCTGTCCGGCATTTATGCGCGGCTGGCGGCAACGCATCTGCGCCTCACCAGCAAGACGCCGGGGCGCCCGTCGGCACTTGAAGGTGCGGCCTACGATACGCCCGCCGATTTGCGCGCCGATCTCGTCACCATCGCGCAGGGGCTGGCGAGCGAGGGCGAGGGCGCGCTGGCGACAGGCGGCAAGCTGGGGCGGCTTATCCGCGCCGTTGAAACATTCGGATTTCACCTCGCTACGCTCGACATGCGCCAGAACAGCGCAGTGCATGAACGGGTCGTTGGCGAATTGCTGAAGGCGGCGGGGGTAGAGGCCGACTATCTCGCGCTGGACGAGGATAAGCGGGTCGTCCTGTTGCGCCGCGAACTGGCCACCAACCGTCCGCTGGGATCTCGCTTCACCGTCTATGGCGAGGAAGCCGCGAGCGAACTGGCGATATTGGAGGCCGCGGCGCAGGTGCACCGCGACTATGGCCCTGCCAGCATCACCCAATATATCATCAGCAAGGCCGAGAGCGTGTCGGATATGCTGGAGGTTGCGGTCCTGCTCAAGGAGGTGGGGCTGTGGCGGGCGCGGGGAGAGGGACAGCCGCCCCATTGCGCCGTGATGCCGGTGCCCTTGTTCGAGACGATTGCCGACCTTGAGGCCGCGCCCGCCGTCATGGGTGCGTGGTTCGCTCTGCCCGAAATTGGCGCGATGGTCGGCGCGCGCGGGCATCAGGAAGTGATGATCGGCTATAGCGACAGCAACAAGGATGGCGGTTATCTCGCCTCCACATGGGGGCTGTATCAGGCAAGCGAGGCGCTCGCGCCGGTATTCGCGCAGGCCGGTGTCGGCATGCAGCTTTTTCATGGCCGGGGCGGCGCAGTGGGACGCGGTGGCGGTTCGGCCTTCGCCGCCATTCGCGCGCAGCCCAGCGTTTCCGTGCAGGGGCGCATCCGCATCACCGAACAGGGCGAGGTGATCGCCGCCAAATATGGCACAGCCGACGTCGCGGCAGCGAATCTTGAATCGATGACAGCAGCGACAGTGCTGGCGACGCTGGAGCCGCAGGCAATGAGCGCGCGGGATACAGCGCGCTTTACAGGCGCGATGGACACGCTCTCTGCCGAAGCGTTCTCCGCCTATCGCGCGCTGGTCTATGACACGCCCGGTTTTCGGCAGTTCTTCAGGCAACTGACGCCGATACAGGAGATCGCCGGCCTCAAGATCGGTTCGCGCCCGGCAAGCCGCACCAAGAGCGATGCGATCGAGGATCTGCGCGCCATTCCCTGGGTGTTCAGCTGGTCTCAGGCGCGGGTGATGCTGCCCGGCTGGTATGGCGTGGGGCAGGCGCTGGCCGGGTTCGACGACAAGGTGCTGCTGAAGGATATGGCCGAGGCGTGGCCCTTCCTGCAATCGGCGCTGGCGAACATGGAGATGGTGCTGGCCAAGTCTGACATTGGCATAGCCGCGCGATATCTGCCGCTGGTCGAGAATGGCGAGGCGGGCAGGGCCATTTTCACGCGCATCCGCGATGGCTGGGCAAAGGCGCATGACGGGTTGCTCGCTGCCACCGGGCAATCGCGCCTGCTGGAGAGCAACCCGGCGTTGGACCGCTCGATCCGCTTGCGGCTCCCTTATATCGAACCGCTCAACCTGCTTCAGGTCGAGCTGCTCAAGCGTCACCGCGCGGGCGAGGATGATCCGCGCATCCGCGAGGGAATCGAGCTTTCGATCAACGCCATCGCCACCGCGCTGCGCAACAGCGGTTAGGAAAAAGGGGCGTTGGCCGCCCCTTTTCGTTCCGGATCAGGCGACGGTGGCCTTGACGATCTTGCCGGGAGTGCGCGGCGGCTCGCCCTTGGGCAGCGCGTCGACATGTTCCATGCCGCTCTCGACCACACCCCAGACGGTATATTGCCGGTCGAGAAAGGTCGCGTCGTCGAAGCAGATGAAGAACTGGCTGTTGGCGCTGTCCGGGTTCATCGCGCGCGCCATGGAGCAGACGCCGCGGACATGCGGCTCGGCGTTGAATTCGGCCTTGAGATCGGGAAGCTCCGACCCGCCCATGCCTGTGCCGGTCGGGTCGCCACCTTGCGCCATGAAGCCGTCGATTACGCGGTGAAACACGACGCCGTCGTAAAAGCCCTCGTTCGCGAGCGTGGTGATGCGCTCGACATGGCCGGGCGCGAGATCGGGCCGCAGCCTGATGACGACATCGCCGCCGCTGTCGAGGGAAAGGGTGAGGGTTTCGTCGGCCATGATGTCGCTCCGGTTTTTGGTTTCAGGAGGGTCATATAGAGGCTGGCGGCGCGATGGGAAGGCGCAATTGCTTCTTCCGGCACGGCGCGGGACAAAATGCCCCGGCAAGCTGCCGACAAAACACATTGCTTTTCCACCGGGCATGGGCGAAAGCAGCGGGCATGATCGACACGGGCGCAACAGAAACAGAAGGGGGCTGCGATGAACCAGATCAATGCCTCTCCGCAGCCCGATCAGGACCAGCCGCTCGCGCCCGATAGTGCCGAAATTGCGGTCGTGGAAGCCCAACACGACGAGGACGACCGGCTGAAGCCTGAATATGTCGCGGCCGTGCGCGATGCAGTCGAGCAGGGCAACGTAGAACGCGCCCGCGAGCTTGTGTCGCCGCTGCATCCCGCCGACATCGCCGACCTCATCGAGCTTACCCCGGCTGACGAACGCGTGGACGTGATCGCGGCTCTGGGCGATCTTGTCGGCGCGGAGGTGCTCTCCGAACTCAACGATTATGTCCGTGACGACGTGATCGAGGAGATGGAGCCGGCCCAGGTCGCGGAGCTTGCCGCGGAACTGGATACGGACGACGCCGTCGCGCTGATCGAGGATCTGGAAGAAGAGGATCAGCAGGCCGTCCTCGATGCGATGGAGCCGGAAGATCGCGCCGCGATCGAGAGCGCGCTTTCCTATCCTGAGGAATCCGCTGGCCGCCTGATGCAGCGCGATCTCGTCGCGGTGCCGGAGCATATGAATGTCGGGCAGGTGATCGACTATCTGCGCGACAACCAGCAATTGACGCATGATTTCTGGGAAATCTACGTTGTCGACGAAGGGCATAAGCCCATCGGATGCTGCCAGTTGAGCTGGGTGCTGACCTGTCCGCGCTCGGTGGCTGTTGGCGATGTGATGAAGCGCGAGCAGACGCTGATCCCTGTCGATATGGATCAGGAAGAGGTGGCGCTGCGTTTCCAGAAATATGCGCTGATTTCCGCCGCCGTGGTCGATGACAGCGGGCGGCTTGTCGGCATGATAACGGTCGATGACATCCTCCATATTGTTCAGGAAGAAGCGGGCGAGGACATCCTTCGCCTGTCCGGCGCGGGCGACGGCGACATCAACGAGCCGGTGGTGGACAGCTACAAGGCGCGGGTGCGCTGGCTGCTGTCCAATCTGGTGACGGCGCTGGTCGCTTCCTCGATTATCCGTGTCTTCGAAGGGACGATCGAGCAGATGGTCGCGCTCGCGACGCTGATGCCGATCGTCGCGGGCGTGGGCGGCAATGCGGGCAGCCAGACCATGGCGGTGACGGTGCGCGCGCTCGCGACCAACCAGATAACGGCGTCCAACACATGGCGCACGATTTTGCGCGAAATCCGGGTGGCACTATTGAATGGCGGGACGGTCGCGGTGGTGCTCGGCGTCGGGGTGGCGCTGGTGTTCGGCAATGGGCTGCTTGGCGGCGTGATCGCGGCGGCGATGATGACCAATATCGTGACGGCGGGTTTTGCCGGGGTTGCCGTGCCGCTCATATTCGATCGTTTCGATGTCGATCCGGCGGTGGCCTCGTCGATCTTCGTGACGATGATTACGGATTCGATGGGATTCCTCGCCTTTCTGGGGCTGGCGACGGCGGCGGGGCTGGCGGGCTAGGGCGCGCTGCGCTAAATCCCGGCTTATGCCGCTGCACCTCACCAAAATCGCCTATCGCGCGCAGAGCCTCGACGAAATGATGGGCTGGTTCGCCGGACGCGGGCCGGAGATAAGGCTGACGACGCGCTATCTGCCCAAGCGCCATGCCGAACTGGTCAGCGGATCGCTCTTCTGGATCTTGCGCGGGCAGATGGTGGCGCGTTCTGCCATATTGGGCTTCGAGGAAGCCGAAGGCGGCAAGACGCACATCGTCATATCCTCGGAGCTGATCCGGGTGATGCCTGCGCCAAAGCGCGCGCATCAGGGCTGGCGCTATCTGGACGAGAAGGACGCTCCTGCCGACCTTGATATATCAGGAAACGCCGAAGGAGACGCGATCCCCGCCGATATGGCGCAAGAGCTGGGGCGGCTGGGGCTGGTCTGACCTAGCCTTTACTTCGCTTCGGCGCCCTGTGCTGCTTCGCTCTCAGCCTTCGCGCGCGCTGCTTCCTCGGCCTTCACCCGCGCCTCGATTTCCTCGCTGTCCGCGTCGATGGTCGAAAGCCGCTTGGCGCGTTCGGCCGCGACCAGATCGGCCCAGCTCTTGTCGCCCATCTGCTTGCGCTCGGCCTTCGCCGCCGCGGCCATCTGCGCGAAGCAGCCGGTGAAGCCGCCGCCGCCGACGGGTGAGCAACTGTTGGTGCCCGAAGCGCCGACATATTCGACCGACCGGACCCGGTTCGTCCACGCCTCGTTCCGGGTCGAGCCGGGCTCCTCACCGCGCAGATTTTCGGGGATGCGGTAGCGCTCCTTTTCGTCCTGCCGCGCGCAGACGACGATCTCGTCGCCTTCGCTGATGGGGCAAGGATCCTTGCCATAGACGATCACCTGCTTGACCTTCTCTGCCGGAGGTCCGGCGGTCGTCTGTTGCGCCTGCACCGGGGCGGCGAGGGCCAAAAGCGCGGCGGCGGCAAGAAGCTTCTTCATGGCATCATATCCTCTTGGAAAGGGCGATGGCGGCGCGGCATCCGAGCCGGATTGCGCCGGTAAGCAACGGATAGGCGGGGGAGTTTTCGGCGCCCTGCGCCAGGGCGGTGTCGCGATGTTCGACTTCTTCCGCCTGAAAATCGCGGATAGCGTCGGACAATTGCGGGTCGGCCTCGCCCAGTTCTCCGAGCTGCTCGGAATAATGGGCGTCGATCTCCGTTTCTATCGCCGCCGTGCAGGCCATCGCTGCTTCCGGGCCGAGCGCGGCGGTGACGGCGCCGAGCGCGAAGCCCGCGACATGCCAGAAGGGCTGGAGCAGGGTGGGGCGCACGCCGCGCTCGGCCATCATGCGGTCGAAATGAGCGCGATGGCGTTCTTCCTGCGCGGCCATGGCGGCGATGGAGCGCGCCATCGGGTGGCGATCACCCATCACCGCCATCTGGCCCGCATAGATGCGCGTCGCGCCATATTCGCCCGCCTGATCGACGCGCAGCATGGACACGCGGTCAGCGCTGCGGGAACGGACGGGGCGGGGAAAATCCTTGGTCATGCGGCCTCCTCCCTGTTCCAGCGCAGGAGCAGCAGGGCGATCAGTGCCGCCGCGCCCAGCGAAAAGATCGCATTATATCCCGCGAGCGATATGCCGAACAGTGACCATGGCGCGGTGTCGCAGCGGGTGAACGGTGCTTCCATGATGCTGTCGAGCATTTCCTGCGCGGTGCCGCCGGTCGCGGTGGTGGAGCAGGCGGTCAGCCCCTCCCACCAGCCATATTCGACGCCGGCATGAAAAGCGCCGATCGCGCCGCTCAGCGCAATGCCAAGCGCAGCTAGCCCCGCGAAGATGGCGGAAAGCGGCGGGCGGGAACGCAGCGCGATGGCATCCAGTGCAAAGAAGATTGCCACCAGGTGCGGCCAGCGCTGCCACATGCACATCTCGCACGGGAAAAGCCCGCCAACATATTGCGAAACGAGCGCACCGCCCAGCAAGAGGCTGGGCGCCAAGATCGCCACCAGTCTGGCGCGGGAAAGGGAATGAGGGCTGGTCGTCATTCTTCTCTCAATAGCTCCCTGTCGCCGCGTTGGCGTTGTTCCTTATCAACATTCCCTATCAACGCCGAACCGCGCGTGAACGAAAGCGGCCTTAGCGTACGGAAACCTTCTTCAGCGCCGCCGCCGAATTGGCGGCATTCTTCGCCGGTTGTTTCGCCAGCCGCCCGATCGTCTCCAACGCATAGTGAAGCTGGAAGTCGGTGATGCCCTTCGCCTTCAGTTCCTCCGCGCTCATCGCGAAGCGCGGATCGTCCTTGGCGTCCTCCTCCAGCGCGGGATCGGCGGTCTTGATCTCGTTGATGAGATGGCGCTGAAGGTCCGACTCGCGGAACTTGGGCCGGGTCTTGTAATCGGGGTCGGAAAGCTGGGGCACACGCACATCGGGCTTGACGCCGCCTTCCTGAATCGAGCGACCGGCGGGCAGATAATAGCGCGAGGTGGTGAGCTTGATCGCGGTTTTCTCGCTGATCGGGATCACGGTCTGCACACTGCCCTTGCCGAAGCTGCGTTCGCCCATGATGAGGGCGCGATGATGATCCTGCAGGGCACCCGCGACGATTTCTGAAGCGGAAGCCGAGCCGCCGTCGATCAGAACGATCACGGGCGCGCCGCCGGTATCGTCGCCCTTGTCGGCATAATAGCGGCGGATGTCCGCCTTGCGCCGCCCGCGATCGGACACGACCTCGCCGCCGCTGAGGAATACGCCGGAGGTAGCCACCGCCTCGTCGAGCAAACCGCCGGGGTTCGAGCGCAGATCGAGCACATAACCCGCAGGCTTGCGACCCAGCGATTTCTCGATGCTGTTTACCGCCATGCGCACATCCGCGCCGGTGTCATCGGAGAAGCTGATGATCTGGATTACGCCGACGCCGTCCTTCACCTGCCATTTCACGGGTTTGATGTCGATGACTTCGCGGGTGAGGGTGAATTCTAGCGGTTTGTCGCGACCGGGGCGCACAACCGTGAGCTTGATCGAGGTGCCTGCCGCGCCGCGCATTTTCTCCACCGCCTCGTCGAGCGTGCCGCCATAGACGAGCTGGTCGTCGAGATGGGTGATATAGTCGCCGGCCTTGATCCCGGCTCTGGCGGCGGGCGTGTCGGCCGTAGGGGCGATCACCTTCACGACGCCGTCTTCCATTGTCACCGACAGGCCGAGGCCGCCGTAACTGCCCTCTGTCTGGGTGCGCAGATTGGAAAAGTCGGATTCGTCCAGAAAGTTGCTGTGCGGATCGAGGCTGGAGAGCATGCCCGCGATCGCGCCCTTGATGAGCGTTTCGTCATCAACCTTCTCGACATAATCGGTGCGGACCTTCTGGAACACGTCCATGAATTCACTGATCGCGGCATAGTTGCTGCCCTCCGCCTCAGCCAGCGCGGCAGTGGTGGCGGGAACGAGCGCGAGCGCGGCAAGGGCAGCGGCATTACGAAGCAACGTCGAATTCATATACTAGGGATCCCGATCCTGTTTGCCCGAATATAGGGCGCGCGGGCGATAGCGCAAAGAGCTGATTTCGCGGCGGTCACGGGCGGGCGTTCATGATCGCGATGATATCGACCGGGCGCCCCTGCCGCCGCAGCTCCACGGTGACGACCGGGCGGGCTGCTCCGCCGACAATCGCAAGCGGCGCGCCCTGATCGACCGTCTCGCCGACCTCGACCGAAAGTCGCCGCAGATCGGTGATGAGGCTCGACCAGCCATCGCCATGATCGATGATGACGATCTGGCCGAAGCCGCGATAAGGACCGGCAAAGGCGATCCGTCCTCGCGCCGGGGCGATCACTTGCGCATTGGCCTGTGTAGCGAGCCTGATGCCGCGTGTGCGCACGCCGCTGTCTGAAAGTTCGCCCATCCCGGTGACAAGGGTGCCGATGACGGGCAAACGATAGGGCGGCGGAGTATCGCCGCCGCGCGCGCGGGCGAGGGAGGTTTCGGCGGGCGGAGACGGCGGCGGGGCCGACTGGCCGGGTGCGGCCGGGCGAAGCTCCGGCCCCGGCAGGCTGGCAAGGCGCTCGCGCACATCTCCCGCCGCCTCGATCTGCTGCATCAGGTCGCCGATATCGCGCGCGCGTTCGCCCATGGCGGTGGCGCGTTCGGCCTCAAGCGTCGCATGGGAGGAAAGGCCGCGTGCGGCGATGCGTTTTTCCTGTTCGAGACGACCGAGTGCGAGCCGCTGTTCGCCCAGTTTGATCTTGCCGGTGCGCAGGGCGCGGGCGGTCTGCACGGCGGAGGCCTGAAGCTGGCGTGAGCGGATGAGGTCGGCGCGCATCGCGGCAGTGCGCGCCCGGATGACGGGTAAAACGCGCTCGAACACTGCGCGCACATGCACCGTTTCGGTCAGACTGCCCGGTTGCAGCAGCGCCAATATGGTGGGCCGCCGGGAGAGACTTTGCAGCGCGGCGACAAGGCGCACCAGCGGCCCCTGTTGGCTGGCGATGCGGGCGGATTGCGCGGAGATCAGCCGGTCGATGATGGCGATGCGCGCTTGTCCGGCGCGCAGGTCCGCCTCGCTTTCCTGGATGCGCGCGGCAAGCGCGGCGGCGCGGGCATTGAGCCTGTCCGCCTCGGCGGTGGTGCGTTGCGCCCGCGTATCCATCTCGCGCGAAAGTGTGCGGGCAAGCATTGCCTGCGCTTTTGCGTCCTTAAGCGCCTTTTGCTGTTCGGCCAGCGTAGTCGCGGTGCCGGAGACAACCACCTGTTCGGCGCGCGCCTGTATCGTTGCCGCCAATCCGGCTGCCGCTATGCCGGCCGCAATGATCCAACCCCTGCGCATCGCCGCTATCCTTCGCGATGATAGGGGTGGTTGGCAAGGATGGATGTGGCGCGCCAAAGCTGTTCGGCCAGCATGGCCCGTGCCATCATGTGCGGCCAGGTCATGCGGCCGAAGGCGATTAGCAGGTCCGCTTCAGCCCGCGCCGCGTCGTCAAAGCCGTCCGCCGCGCCGATCATCAGTCGACATTCGCGCATGCCATCGTCACGCCAGCGGCCCAGAATATCGGCGAACTCAACCGAGGAGAGCTGCTTGCCCTTTTCGTCAAGCAGCACGTTGACGGAGGGAGTGGCTGCGGGGGCAGGCATCTTGCCGCCAGCATCCGGCAGCTCGGTAACGCGCGTAGGCCATGCGACGCGCTTCATATAGCGTTCCACCAGTTCGGCTTCGGGCGAACGGCCGATCTTCCCGCGCGCGATGATATGCAGCAACATCGCGCTGTTCCTATCCAATTTCCCGCCCGAAGGCGAGCAGGATCAGTGCGTGGCCGCGCTTGCCACCGGCGCGTCGGCGAAGCCCCACATCCGCTCCAGATTATAGAAGCTGCGCACTTCCGGCCGGAACAGGTGGACTATCACGTCGCCCGCGTCGATCAGTACCCAGTCGGCGGTCGGCAGCCCTTCGATCCGCGCGATGCGGCCGGTTTGCTGCTTGATCCGCTCGGCAAGCTTTTGCGCCATGGATGCCACCTGACGCGACGAGCGGCCGGATGCGATGACCATATGGTCGGCGATGGTGCTTTTGCCTGCGAGGGGGATGGAGACAGTTTCCTGAGCCTGATCGTCGTCGAGAGACTGCATGACGATGGCGTGAAGCTCGTCGGGGGAACCTGCCTCGGCAGGTCCGGTTTGGGCCGAAACGGGGGCCGTTTGCATAGGGGTCAATGTCGCTCCTTCATGATTGGGTTACACCGGAATTTCGCCCGGAACTTCGCGGCGCGTGAGCGTATCCCGCACCCGCTTGCCCAGATATTCGCGATGCCAGAGGGGGCTGGCCTGCCGCAGCAGGGTCGCCGATCTTGGATCAGGGCGAAAGCGCAAAAGCACGAGCGCCGGTGGTCTCCAGTTCGTCCAGTTGCTGCTCTGGCGTGCGGGCCGGACGAAGCGCCGCAGCCAGCTCATGGCCGGTGAACCATGAGCGGCACCATCATAACCCGGACGGACGATAACGGCAATGGGCATCGTGCGCGCTATGCCGCGCCAGTTCTTCCACTGGCCGAACTGGTGCAGATTGTCCGCTCCCATCAGCCAGATGAAGCGATGGCGCGGATAGCGGCGGCTGAGCGCGCGCAGCGTGTCGATGGTGTAGCGCGTGCCGAGCTGCGCCTCGATGGCGCTGGGGCGAATGGGCGCGCGGCGGGTGGTTTCGCGCGCGCGGGCAAGGCGGGCGGCAAGTGGCGCCATGCCCTTCGCAGGCTTTAAGGGGTTGCCGGGGCTGACCAGCCACCACACTTCGTCCAGCCCCAATGCTTCGCGCGCAAACAGGCTGATCGCGCGGTGCCCTCCATGGGCGGGATTGAACGATCCGCCCAGCAGGCCGATTTTGCCAGGATAGTTCAGGCTCTCGCCTCGTTTACGCCGGCGCTGTTGTGGCGCAGCGCGGCGAGCACTGTATTGACGATCCCTTCCGCATCCAGCCCCGCATCGGCATATTGCTTTTCGGGCTTGTCCTGATCCTGAAACATATCGGGCAGGCGCAGAGTGCGCAGCTTGAGGCCGGCGTCGATCAGCCCCTCGTCGCTCGCCATCGTCAGCACATGCGCGCCCAAGCCGCCGATACTGCCTTCCTCGACGGTGACGCACACCTCATGCGTGGTGAGCAGGCGGCGGATCAGCGCCTCGTCGAGCGGTTTGGCGAAGCGCAGGTCCGCTACCGTGGCGGAAAGCCCGCGCGCATCGAGCGCATCGGCAGCCTTCAGCGCCTCCTCCAGTCTTGTGCCCAAGGAGAGGATCGCGACCTTATGGCCCGCGCCTTCGCGCACGATGCGGCCCTTGCCGATTTCGAGGCGCTGCGGTGTTTCGGGCAACGCCACGCCCACGCCATTGCCGCGTGGGTAGCGCACCGCGATCGGGCCATCATCATGGACCGCGCAGGTGTGGACCATATGCACCAGCTCCGCCTCGTCGGCGGCGGCCATCACCACGAAATTGGGCAGCGTCGCAAGATAAGTGATGTCGAAGCTACCGGCATGGGTGGAACCATCCGCGCCGACCAGCCCGGCCCGGTCCATCGCGAAGCGAACCGGCAGAT
>CAYOZY010000071.1:0-12146 GCA_964408525.1 uncultured Sphingobium sp.
GGCTGGCTAGCCCATGGGCTCCCACACCAGCACATCCTGCGCGCGCAGCACCATGTCTCGATATTTGCCTTCAGGCAAAACTGGCGAGAACCGCACCTCGTCTGGCGCTTCGACCTGTGGCCCGGCCGGCAACGGTCCTGCAAGCCGCGCGGCGGCGGCGTCGAGCCGGTCCTGTGCAGCGGCGATCTTCATGTCATCTGAACCAGCAGAACCCGCCCATATGGGCGCGACGAGCCAGAGCGCATCCTCCAGCCGGTCGAACACAAGGATCACGGTGGGGCGAGCGAACAGCATGTCCGGTATTGCGATGGGGTTGGGCTCGGGGCGGGGCAGCTTCTCGACCAGTCCGATCGTCTCATAACCGAAATGGCCGACAAGGCAGGCGAGTACGGGCGGCAAGCCTGCGTCCATGTCCGTGCGACACTCGTTCACCAGCGCGCGCAGCGCGGCGAGCGCGCCGCCGTCCACTGCTATGAATGCATCACGATCTGTAGCCCAGTGGCGGTTGATTTCCGCGCTATCGCCCTGCGCCCGGAACATCAGGTCGGGGTCGATGCCCAGCAGGCTATATCGACCGCGCACCGCGCCACCCTCGACCGATTCAAGCAGGAAATCCCCGCGCCCCGGCTCCATCAGCTTCAGCGCGGCGGAGATCGGCGTTTCGGTGTCCGCGATTTGCTTGCGCCACAACAGCGCCGATCTCTCGGCGGCGAGAGACGATCTGACGGCGGCAAGGTCTGCGGTGGCGTGGATCATCCGTTTATTGCGTGCTTACGCCGTTGATGCGCCGCAGCTCGGCGGTCACGCGGGCGATGGCGGCGGTATTGCGCTTCACGCCCAGTTCGCGTTGCACGGCACGCCCGAACTGGTCGCCATATTCATTCGCCACGACATTGGCGATGTCGCCGCGCACTCTCTCGACCAGGCCGGGCACCTTGGCGGCATCGCCCTGCATGATCTTGTCGAGGGTGATGACGAAATAGCCTTGCTCATTGGGAATGGGCATGATCTTCACCGTGCCCGTCGCCATGGCGAACAGAATCGAGATTTCGGCAGGCGGACGGTTTTCCTGGCGCAACAGGTCCGCGCGTTTGCCGCCGACCTTCTGCGCAGGAGGTAGGGGCACGCCCGCATCGGCCAACGCCTTTTCCAGCGTTGTGCCCTTGGCCATCTGCGCCTTGATCCTTTCGGCAAGGGTTCTGGCCTTGGCCGCGCCCTCATGCATCAGATAATCGCGTGTGATGAGCGGCTTCACCTTGGCCAGCGGCGGCGGCGCGGGAGCGATAATGTCAGTCACGTCGAGCAGCGCATAGCGCTCGTCTGCCATCAGTGGCACGAACTGCGCATCGTCATCGGCCTCCATCGCGAAACCCGACCGGATCAATGCCGCGACTTCCGGCGAAGGGCGATATGACTCGTCCTGAACATTCTGCCCTGTGGCGAGCAGAGCGGGCGTGCCCTCGACCTTCAGACCATTGTCCTTGACCGCCTCGTCGAAGGTGGAGCCGTTGGCGATGCTGTCCTCGATCTTCGAGACGAGATCGCCCAGCAACGCCTTGCGCTTGACGCCTGTCAGCGCCGTTACGATTTCCGGCTTCACCGCGGCAAGCGGCTTTTCAGCGATCTTCTGGATGGCGGTCGTTTCGATCAGTGCCCATCCGAGCGAGAGCTTCACCGGGCCGACGATTTTTCCTTGCGGCGCGGCAAAGGCCATGTCGGCGGCGGCGGCAGAGTTCTGTTGCGCGAAATAGTCTTTCGACTGGTCCTTGAAGCTGGCGACCGAAAGGCCGTTCGCCCTGGCGGCTTCGGCCAGCGAGGCTGCGCCCGCCGCCGCTTTCGCTGCGCTTTCGGTGGGCAGGATCAGGCGGTTGATCGCGCGCACCTCGCGCGCGGCGTAGCGCGGCTTGTTGTCCGTATAATATCTGCCGATCTCCGCATCCGTGGGAGTGGCCGCTGTGGCGAACCGCTCCGCATCGACAAGCGCATAGCGTAGCTTGCGTTGTTCGGGGATGGCATAGCGTTCGGCATTGCGGGCGTAGAA
This sequence comes from uncultured Sphingobium sp., assembly GCA_964408525.1. Lineage (GTDB taxonomy): Bacteria > Pseudomonadota > Alphaproteobacteria > Sphingomonadales > Sphingomonadaceae > Sphingobium. The sequence goes on from CAYOZY010000071.1 coordinate 2,042, forward strand.
ATCCTGAAGCTGCTTGTCGTTTGGCGCCGCACCCGGTTTGAACGCAGTCGAAGGGATAGCGGCGATGCGCCCCTCGCGCGCCTCAAGCAGCAGCGATGCATAGGGCAGCGCCATGTTTTCGGACACGCGCGTCCCAAGGCCGGTGGGCGCCACCAGCAGTCGTCCGGTCAACTCGCTCTGGATATCGTACCTCAACGCCTGCTCGCTCACATTCTGCGCGGCAAGCAATTGGCGGAAGGCGCTCTGGCTGAACTTGCCGGTTGCGTCGTGGAAGGCCGGGATGCTCGCGATCTGCGCATCGACCATCCGCTTGCTCACATGCATGCCCTGTTTGCGGGCAAATTCGCTGAGCGACAAGGCAGCGACAAGCTGATCATAGATATTGGGCACGGCGTCGAGCGACAGGAAATCCCCGATCTGCATGCCGGGGTTGTCGCGGCGCTGTTGCTCGAACACACGTTGCACGCGCTTCTGCACTTCGGCTTCGGGGAGCGATTTGCTGCCGATTCGGGTTGATGAGCCGTCGCCGAAAAGTGATACCGGCCCGGAGGTACGATTGGAGAGGACATCGCCCGACACCATGAAGAAGCCCAGCAGCACCAGAAACAGCAGGCCAACGCCCGCTCCGATTTTCGACCCGATAATGCGGCGCAGAAAAGTGATCATTGCTGGTCCCAGAGTTCGCGCAACAGGGCGCAGGAAAAATCTGTGCCGCTTTAGGGGCTGGCGCATCATCCATCAAGCGGGGACTGGACTTTGAGGCCATAGCGTTTATCGCGACGGACAGGATCAAGCCCGAAAAAGATGCAGGAGTGAACATGAGCCGCAAGATGCTGGTCGTCGGCAACTGGAAGATGAACGGGCTGCGCGCGCAGCTTGGCGAGGTGGAAGCGATCGGCGCGATCGCGGCGGGTCATCCGGCGGTCGAGGTCGGGCTTTGCGTTCCCGCGACGTTGATCGCGCACGCAAGCGAAAAGGCAGGCGCGGCCTTCATCGGCGCTCAGGATTGCCACGGGAAGGCGAACGGCGCGCATACCGGCTGCCTCTCCGCCGCGATGCTCAAGGAAGCGGGCGCGACGCAGGTCATCGTGGGTCATAGCGAGCGCCGCACCGACCAGCATGAAACCAGTGCCGATGTCGCGGCCAAGGCGCTTGGCGCGAAGGCGGAGGGGCTGAAGGTTATCCTCTGCCTTGGCGAGAGCCTCGAAACGCGCGACGCTGGCGATGCGCTGCCGTTTGTATTGGGCCAGCTCGCCGATTCGCTGCCCGATGGGGCCGCTGCGGACTGGCTCTCGATCGCCTATGAGCCGATCTGGGCGATCGGCACCGGGCGCATCCCCACCATGGACCAGATCGCGGAGATGCACGGCGCGATTCGGGGCAAGCTGCGCGATCTGATAGGCGAGGAAGCCGATGCAATACGCATCCTCTATGGCGGCTCGGTGAACGCTGAAAACGCCTCGGAAATCTTCGCGCTTGAGGATGTGGACGGCGGGCTTGTCGGCGGCGCGAGCCTCTCTGCCGCCAAATTCGGTCCCATCATCGAGGCAGCTGGTTGAACCCATGCCTCTTCCCCGCTAAGGGCAGGGCAACAGTCTCAAGCATACGGATAGCGCACCCATGTTCCAATTTCTTCTCGTGGTTCAGGCGATCATCGCCACGTGCCTGGTCACCGTTATCCTGATGCAGCGTTCCGAAGGCGGCGGGCTGGGCGTAGGCGGCAGCCCGGCGGGCTTCATGTCGGCGCGCGGCGCGGCGGATTTCCTCACCCGCACGACCACTATACTGGCGAGCCTTTTCGTGTTGCTGAGCATCGTCATGGCCGTAATGGCCTCGGTCAAGCATGCTCCTTCGCAGATCGATACTTCGCTGGTGAATCAGGCTCCGGCTGGCGCTCCGGCGCAGCCCGCGGCGCCCGCTTCGGGCGATCCGCTGGCCGGGGCCGCCCGGACAGTTGAACAACCGGCTTCCAACAGCGCGGTGCCGCTGGCCCAGTAAAGCCAGCTTTTTCGAAGGCCTGAAAAGTTTTTTGCGGGCGCGCTGCTTTGCGCGCTTGCCCAACCCTGTGCAATAAGGTTAAGCCTCCACTCCCATGGCGCGGTATATATTCATCACCGGCGGCGTGGTTTCCTCGCTTGGCAAGGGCCTGATGGCCGCTTCCCTTGCAGCGCTGCTGCAGGCGCGTGGATATCGCGTGCGAATCCGAAAATTTGATCCTTATCTCAATGTCGATCCGGGCACGATGTCGCCCTATCAGCATGGCGAAGTCTATGTGACGGACGATGGCGCGGAGACCGATCTCGATCTCGGCCATTATGAGCGCTTCACCGGCGTTTCCGCGCGCCAGTCCGATAATGTGACGCAAGGCCGCATTTATCAGACGATCATCGCCAAGGAGCGTCGCGGCGATTATCTCGGTGCCACAGTCCAGGTGATCCCGCACGTCACCGATGCGATCAAGGAGTTCGCGCGCACCGATACCGACGATCTCGATTTCGTGCTGTGCGAGATCGGCGGCACGGTCGGCGATATCGAATCGCTGCCCTTCATGGAGGCGATCCGCCAGCTTCACAATGATCTGGGGCGTGGCCAATCGATCTTCGTGCATGTGACGCTCGTGCCCTATATCGCGGCGGCGGGCGAACTGAAAACCAAGCCGACTCAGCATAGCGTGCGCGAGCTGACTTCGCTGGGCATCCAGCCGCATATCCTGCTCTGCCGCTGCGAGCAGCCCTTGCCCGACAGCGAACGCGCGAAAATCGCACTGTTTTGCAATGTTCGGCCAGAGGCGGTCATCCCCGCGCTCGATGCTCCAAATATCTATTCCGTTCCCGCACAATATCACGCCGAGGGGCTGGACGATGAGGTGCTTCGCGCCTTCGACATCAACGATGCGCCCGCGCCCAAGCTCGACCGCTGGATCGACATCATGGATCGCTATGCCAACCCGGAGGGCGAGGTGACGATCGGCGTCGTCGGCAAATATGTCGGCCTGCCCGATGCATACAAGTCTTTGCACGAGGCGCTGGTGCATGGCGGCCTCGCCAACCGCGTGAAGGTGAGGATCAAGTGGATCGACGCTGAGCTGTTCGAACAGCCGGACAGCGACGTCGCCGCGCAGCTCGAACCGATGCACGGCATATTGGTTCCCGGCGGCTTCGGCGTGCGCGGGTCGGAAGGCAAGATCGCGTCGGTCCGCTTCGCGCGCGAACGCGGAGTGCCTTTCTTCGGCATATGCCTTGGCATGCAGATGGCCTGTATCGAGGGCGCGCGGAATACGGCGGGCATAGAGGGCGCCTCCACCACCGAATTTGGCGAAACGAGCGAGCCGGTCGTCGGCCTCATTACCGAATGGATGGGTAAGGAGGGGTTGCAGGAGCGCAGCGCCGATGGCGATCTTGGCGGTACCATGCGTCTGGGGGCTTATCCGGCGAAACTCACCGGCAACAGCGTCGTTGCCGGCATTTACGGTAGCGATGAGATCAGCGAGCGCCACCGCCACCGCTATGAGGTGAACGCGGGCTATCGCGACGCACTGGAAAAGGGCGGGCTGATTTTCTCAGGCATGTCGCCCGACGGCGAGCTTCCAGAGATTGTCGAGCGGCCCGATCATCCGTGGTTTGTCGGAGTGCAGTTTCACCCGGAGCTGAAATCGAAGCCATTTGATCCGCATCCGCTGTTCGCCGGGTTTGTCGCCGCGGCGCTCAAGCAGAGCAGGCTGGTTTAAGCGCCCTCTTGCATTGGAAAAATCAGACGATACTCTCGCGCCCAAGTTCCGATTCGCACCTGCTTTCAGTTCGCGCTTCGTCAAGGGTTTGGAGAGGAAATGAGGGGAGCGGCGCCGACCGCTCCCCCATTCTTTTTTAGGTCAGGCGGCGTCGCTCTGCTTGCCGATTTCCACAAGCTGGCCGCCGTTGATCGCGATTTTCTTCGGCTTCATCGCCTCAGGCACTTCGCGCACCAGCTCGATCACCAGCAGCCCATCGGCCAGCGTCGCACTTTCGACGCGGACGAAATCCGCCAGCTCGAATCGGCGCTCGAAGCTGCGGTTGGCGATGCCGACATGCAAGAACTTGGCGCGCTCGTCATTGCCCAGCTCCGCCTTGCGACCGGCGACCTGAAGCAGGTTCTGCTGCGCGACGATGTCCAGCTCGTCCTCGCGAAAACCGGCGACGGCCAGCGTTACGCGATATTTGTCCTCGGACAGGCGCTCGATGTTGAAGGGGGGGTAATTGTCGCCCTGCGCGGCCCGCGCGCTGTTCTCGATAAGGTCGAACAGGCGGTCGAACCCGACGGTGGAACGGCGATAGGGGGTAAGGTCGAAAGTATTACGCATGAGTCAAATCCTCTTGTTTGAGCGAGTTGAGCATGCCGGACCCGTCATGGCGTCCGGCTATTGTGTGTCCGCCGCATCATGCGCCCGGACAAGAGGAGATGTAGGAGAGAGGATAGGGGATTCAAGAGTTGCCTCCCCGTTTTTAGGTTGACGCGCCTGAGCCAGTGCACAAAGGTAAGCGCGTTAACCGGATCGTTCGAAACTATTATTCGCTGGTTTTGAGAAATACTTCCTTCGCCGGAGCGAGTGATGCCGGTTTCGCCGGTTCAGGAGGTGCAACGGTGTTGTTCGTTGCCGCAGGCGCTTCCGCAGGCCCTGGTATCGCTACAGGGATAGATTCCTTGGTGAACACGCGAAGCTCGCGTCCCTGCTCGAATATCGCGCTGCGCCCGGTCACGAACGCGCTGAAAACTCCCACAGCAACGGCGGTGCCCACTGTTGCGCCGGTATTGCCTTGCCCTTCCTGACGAAACTTGCCGGAAACCGGGATAGCGCGGCCGTTCAGGTCGAGATTGGTGATTTCGATTTCCATTTTCGCGGATTTGCCGAAAGCGCCTTTGCCTGTGCGATAGGAAATATGACCTGTGCCGGGAGTGCCGCGCGGAATGATGACATAATTTCCGAGCATTACATCACGCGACACGCCTACAGTAAAGCTCTCGCCTTGCTTCATTTTCTTGGAGCTGACTTCGCTGTTCAGCGTTACATCGACCTGCGTGTTGGCGGGCAGGAGAGCGCTCGTCCCGTTGATCTCGTTTTTTGCGATGGCAGTCACTACGGCGGCATTTGTCTGGGTCGCTGTGATCGGAGTGTTGTTGCCCGTATCGACGGTCTGAGCAGATGCCACGCCTGTTACTATTACAAGGGTCGCAGCAGAAAAAACTCTCATCATAACATCCCCCCAAATCCATGTGCTGGAGCAGCAGTGATAGAAGCTGATTTTCCAAAAGCCAGCGCGATTATTGACGGTTCAGATATTTTACAACCAATTTGGCAGTATTTTATGGGTTTGGAGAAATACTGCGGGGGTAGAGAGGTTGGCTTTTTACACCATTTCCCCCGCCAGCAACCGTGGCAGCGCGCCGCTTTCGCCCCGCGCTTCGGCCATAAAGCGGTTCTTGAGTGGCGTTATCTTCTGCACGGCGGCGAGGCCCGCGCGGCGGACGAGCGACGGGATGCGTCCCGGCACATCGAACAGGCGCACGAGGCCGTCCATCGCGATGGTGACGCTCAGCGTGTCGAGGCTGCGCCAGTGCTGATAGCGCGTCAAAAGCTGCGCATCGCCGGGTTCCAGTCCCAGTCGCATGCCCTCGACGATCACTTGCGTAAGCGCGGCGGCATCGCGGAAGCCGAGGTTGACGCCTTGCCCGGCGATCGGGTGGATTCCATGCGCGGCGTCTCCCACCAGCGCGAGGCGGGTGTCCGTGATCCGCGCGGCGCGATGATAACCCAGCGGATAGGATGAGCGGGGACCGGCCAGCGCGATCTCGCCCAGAAAGCTCCCCATGCGCTTTTGCGCTTCGGCCAGAAAGCCGCGCTCGCCCAGTGCGAGCATGCCTGCGGCCTGCCCTTCAGGCACCGTCCAGACTATCGCCGAGCGCGTGCCGGGATTCATCGGCAATATAGCGAATGGCCCGCCGGGATAGAATATCTCGTAAGCCGTGTTGGCGTGGTTCACCTCGTGGGTGATCGCGGTGACCATCGCGACATGCTTGTATGCCCATTTTGCGACCGGGATGTTCGCCGCCTCTCGCGTCGGGCTGGCGCGCCCCTCCGCGCCCACGAGCAGCGAGGCGGAGAGGGTAGCGCCGCTTTCGAGTTTAACCTTCACACCCTCTAGCGTCCGCTCGACATGCGCGGCCTTGTCGGGCTGAAATAACGTCAGGTTTTCAGCCGCCAGCGCCGCCTCGCGCAGGGCAAGGCGCGTCTCGCGATTCTCGAACATGATGCCCATCGGCGTATCGCCTTCATCTTCGGATGGCGCGAAATCGAGCACGCCCGGTTGTAATCCGTCGGACACCCAGATCCGCTCGATCGGACAGCCCTTGCCATCCAGCCGATCCGCTACACCTATGGCCTCAAACAGCTTCCAGCTCGCGCTGGAGATGGAGGAGACGCGTCCGTCGAAATTGGCCGCCAGCGTGGTTTCGGGCTTGGCGGGGTCGACCACCGCGCAGCGCACACCGTGCTGCGACAGCCCGATGCCGAGCGTCAACCCGACGAGGCCGCCGCCCATGATGATGACATCGAAACGCTGGATCATCGGGGATGCCCTCAATCAGAAGCGGTGCCGCCGACCGTCAGCCGGTCGATCAGCAGTGTCGGCTGGCCCACGCCCGCAGGCACGCTCTGGCCCGCCTTGCCGCACATGCCGATGCCTTCGTCGAGCGCCATGTCGTTGCCGATGCCCGAAACCAGCCCCATGGCGGTCGGTCCGTCGCCGATCAGCGTAGCGCCCTTGATGGGATCGCCGATCTTGCCGTCCTTCACGCGATAGGCCTCGGTGCAGGAAAAGACGAACTTGCCCGACACGATGTCGACCTGCCCTCCGCCGAAGCTCTTGGCGTAGATACCGTTCTTCACGCGGCTGAGAAGTTCTTCGGGATCGTCTTCGCCGCCGCGCATGAAGGTGTTGGTCATGCGCGGCATAGGCGCATGGGCATAGCTTTCGCGCCGACCGTTGCCGGTGGCGGGCACACCCATCAGGCGCGCGTTGAGCCTGTCCTGCATATAGCATTTGAGAACGCCGTCCTCGATCAGCACCGTTTCCTGCGTCGGCGTGCCCTCGTCGTCGATGGACAACGAGCCGCGTCGTTCGAACATCGATCCGTCATCGACCACGGTAACGCCCTTGGCGGCGACCTGTTGGCCGATGCGTCCAGTAAATGCCGATGTGCCCTTGCGGTTGAAATCACCTTCGAGTCCATGACCGACCGCCTCGTGCAGCAGCACGCCGCACCAGCCGGGGCCAAGCAGCACCTGCATTTCGCCGGCGGGGGCGGGGACCGAGCGGAGATTGACCTCCGCCTGTGCCAGCGCCTCGTCGATGGCGCGGTTCCATACCGCTTCTTCCATTACGCCGTCATAGAGATAGCGCCCGCCGACGCCGAAGCTGCCGGTTTCGCGCCGGCCATTTTCTTCCATGATGATCGAGACGTTGAGGCGCACTAGTGGGCGAATGTCATTGGCGGTAAAGCCGTCGGCGCGGATGATGTCGATTGCCGACCAGCTACCGGCGAGGCTGACCGAGACCTGCGAAACACGCGGGTCGCGGGCGCGCGCCGCCGCGTCGATTTTAGCGCAAAGCTCGACCTTCTCGACGAACGGCACCAGCTCCAGCGGATTGGCTTCGGTATAAAGGTGGCGATTGGTGCGTGCGGGCGGTGGAGATGGGGGCTGCTTGGCCGGATCGAGTAAGCTGAGCGTCTGTGCCGCGCGCGTGATGGCCGCCGCGCTGATCTCGTTGGCATGGGCAAAGCCGGTCGTCTCGCCCGACACGCCCCGCAGGCCAAAGCCCTTGTCGGTCGAATAATCGGCGGTCTTGAGACGCCCGTCATCGAAGCCGAAGGCCTCGGTCGCACGATATTGCAGGTACAGCTCGCCGTCGTCGCAATTTTTCAGGGCGCTGGCAGTCAGCGATTTTGCGCAGTCGGGATCGAGCATGCCATCGCGATAAAGCAGGCCACGGGCATCAGTATAGTGGGAGGTTATATCGGTCATGAAACCGATATAGAGGCTGAAGGGCCTTATGCCAGACTTAATGCGTCGATTGTGCGTCCGCCGGTCCGCCGATCAGCACAAAGCGCCGGTCGCAATAGCCACACTCCGCATAGCCGCTCTCGTCGATTTCGAGGAACACGCGCGGGTGGCCGAGCGCTGCGGGTATGCCGTCGCCCGATCCGTCGCAGGAAACGCGGCGCTTGTCGGTGCGGATGGTCTCGGGCGGATTACTCATAAGCGTGCCTCTATCATCGCCCGCGATGTGGGGCAATATGGCGTTTGCGCGGGGCGCATTCGCGGCTAAGAGAATCATATGAAGACACAAAATGCGATTGAGATCGACCATCTGACCAAGATTTATGCTGGCGGCAAGAAGGCGCTCGACGGCGTGACGCTCGATATTCCGCGCGGGCAGATATTCGGGCTGCTCGGTCCCAATGGCGCGGGCAAATCGACGCTCATCAATATCCTCGCGGGGCTAGTGACCAAGACGAGCGGCACGGCGCGGATCTGGGGCTTCGATATCGACGTCAACCCGCGCAATTCGAAGAACAGTATCGGCATCGTCAATCAGGAGATCATGTTCGATCCCTTCTTCACTCCTGCCGAAACGCTGGAAAATCAGGCGGGCTTTTATGGCGTTCCCAAGGCCGAGCGCAAGACGATGGAACTGCTGCGCGCCGTGCATCTGGACGACAAGGCCAACGCCTATGCGCGCACGCTTTCGGGCGGGATGAAGCGAAGGCTAATGGTGGCCAAGGCGATGGTTCATTCACCACCGATTCTGGTGCTCGATGAGCCCACGGCAGGCGTCGACATCATGCTGCGGCAACAGCTGTGGGATTATGTGCGCGAACTCAACGCGCAAGGCGTAACGATTGTGCTCACCACCCATTATCTGGAAGAAGCCGAGGAGCTGTGCGACCGCATCGCCATCATCAACCATGGCCGCCTCATCGCCAACAAGCCGACACGCGAACTGGTCGGGATGGCGCAGGAAAAGATCGTCCGCGTTACGGTCGAAGACGCTATAGCTGCGGTGCCAGCCCATGGCTGTTTCGAGAAGGTGGAACAGATCGGCGATCATGAACTTGCGATCAGCTTCAACAAACAGCGCACCAACGCGGGTCAGGTTCTCGCCGCGGTCAACGAGCTCGGCTACCGCATTGTGGATGTCGCCACCCGCGAACCGGATCTGGAAGATGTGTTCCTGAACCTCACGGCTGAAGTGGCATAATGTCCGTTCGCGACTATGACGTCATCATCATCGGCTCCGGCGCGGCGGGGCTGACGGCGGCGATCCATCTCGCGCAGGACAAGCGCGTTCTGGTCATCGCCAAGGGGGCGCTCGACGGCGGCTCGACCAACTGGGCGCAGGGCGGCATCGCTGCGGTGCTCGATGCGGGCGACAGCTTCGAACAACATATCGAGGATACGATGATCGCGGGCGCGGGCCTCAACGATCGGGCGACGGTCGAGTTCGTGGTTTCCAGTGCGCCGGCCGCCATCGAAGAACTGGCGGCGCTTGGGGTTCCGTTCAACGAGGGTGAAGAGTTCGGCGAACGTTGGCACCTGACTCGCGAGGGTGGGCACAGCCATCGCCGTATCGTCCATGTCGATGACGCCACCGGTGCTGCTGTGCAGAAAGCGCTGGTGAAGGCGGCTTCGGCGAACCGGAACATCACGCTTGCGCCGGACATGGTGGCGATCGATCTCATTACCTCGCGCCATGGCACGAAATATTCGGGCGACGGGCATGTCTGGGGCGTTTATGCGTTCAATCGCAAGACCAAGCATGTCGATGCCTTTGTTGCGCGTGCAACGATCTTGGCGACCGGTGGGGCGGGGCGCGCTTATCTCTTTTCCACCGCGCCGCGCGGAGCAACCGGGGACGGTATTGCGATGGCGTGGCGCGCTGGCTGCCGCGTCTCGAACATGGAGATGAACCAGTTTCACCCGACCTGTCTCTATAATCTGGAGGTCAAGAACTTCCTGATCACCGAGGCGGTGCGCGGCGAGGGCGGGCTGCTCAAGCTGCCACCCGGCGTC
>CAYOZY010000072.1:0-12093 GCA_964408525.1 uncultured Sphingobium sp.
TCCTTGGCGCGCACGACATTAGCGAAGCGGCGCATGGTTTCGATGCGGAAGGCGGCGGGACGCGCTGCCCACAACATCCAGGCCGAGCTGGCGCGCTCGATCTCCGCCGCGACATCGCTCTGTTCCCCTTCCCACAGCAGCGACCCTGTGGCTGGTTCATATGATACCAGTTTTTCTGTCATTCCTGCCGCTATGCATGATTTTTAGGGGGTTTGAAAGGGTTAGCTTATGGCCCTTCATGTGCTTCGCGCATCGCGCGAACCCGAAGGATTTTCTCCTGAAGCGGCGTCCAGTCGTTCCTCTCCGAGATTGCCGACCAGATCGCCTCAACCTCATCGATATGCATGGAGCAAGGATCAGGAGCGGACCAATAGCGGTGAACCGTTGCCCCCTCTGCCGGATGCATCTGGCTGACGAGCGCCCGAAATTCAGCCCAGACGGGCGCCGAATAACGCTCCCTCGCCTGTTCGGCGCGCAGCGTTCCACCACGCCAGTCGAAGAAGAAGCGATCAATTTCCGTTTCGCTTTCGATCATGGCCCGCACTGCGGCTTCCATCAGGGCGGTTGCGGCCTCATCCGCGGGTTGCCCGATCCCCAGCCGCCAGCAAAAACGCCGCCGCATCGCTGCAGCATAGAGGCCGGGAAAACGATCCAGCGCGGCGACAAGCGGTTCGGTGCCGGTCATCGTGCGCAACGAAATGGCGAGTTGCGCCACGTCCCAATGAATCGCTTCCGCCTGCCGCCCGAAGGCATATAGCCCCTGATGATCGAAATAAGCGGCGGTGAATCCGGGGTTCCAGTGCGGCGTGAAGCGCCACGGGCCATAATCGAAGCTCTCGCCGGTGATGTTTATATTGTCGCTGTTGAGCACGCCATGAACAAATCCCGCGATCATATAGGAGGCGGCAAGGTCCGCCGTGCGCTCAACCACGAGATCGAGAAGTTGCGTCGCCGGATCGCTATCGGGCGTGGCATCATAGAGGCGCGTCAGACTGTAATCGACGAGCGCGTGGAGCAGCGCCTCGTCGTCCAGAGCCGCCGCACGCTGAAAGCTGCCAATGCGGATATGCGAGTGGGAAAGCCGCACCAGCACGGCGGAGCGGGTGGGCGATGGCTCGTCGTTGCGTTCCAGCGCTTCCCCGGTTTCAATGAGCGAAAAGCTTTTCGATGTCGTGACACCGAGCGCTTCGAGCATTTCCGTCGCGAGGATTTCGCGCATGCCGCCTTTCAGCGTAAGGCGCCCGTCGCCGAAGCGGCTATAGGGAGTCTGCCCGGACCCTTTTGTGCCCAGGTCCATCAGCTTCCCCGCGCCATCGCGCATCTGCGCGAACAGAAAGCCGCGCCCGTCGCCGATGTCGGGGTTGTAGACGCGGAACTGGTGGCCATGATAGCGCAGGGCCAACGGCTGCTTCAGGCTGCCTTCCAACGGCGTGAATCGCCCGAAATGCTCGATCCATTGCTGGTCCGACAATCCGTCCAGCCCGATGCTCTTCGCCCAGCGATCGTTGCGGAATCGAAGGATATGATGGGGAAATTCCGCCGCCTTCACCGGGTCGCCGATATTGGGAATATCGAGAATATCGCTGACGGGCGTGAATTTGGCGGGTTGCGGCGCTGAGATCATGAGGCAATATGGGGTATGAACGAGGGAAGGTGCAAGCATGGCCGCATATAAGGACGGATATTGGTGGTCCAACGATGGCCTCCGGCTCCATTATCGCGACTATGCCGCCGATGAGGAACATGCCGCCCGCCCGGTGCTCCTCTGCCTGCCCGGCCTGACCCGCAACGCCCGTGATTTCGCCGGTCTGGCCGAGCGTTATGCCGGGAAATGGCGGGTGATCTGCCCGGAAATGCGGGGCCGCGCCGAGAGCGCCTATGCGAAAGACCCGATGACCTATGTGCCGCTCACCTATGTGCAGGATATCGAGCGACTGCTGACCGATCTTCCCGTGCCCCGCTTTGTCGCTATCGGCACGTCGCTGGGCGGCATCATGACGATGGTGATGGCACCGACCCACCGCGACAGACTGGCGGGCGCGTTGCTGAACGACATCGGCCCGAAAATAGAGCCGGAGGGGCTTGATCGCATCCGCGGCTATGTCGGCGTCGGCGGCCCTCATCCCACTTGGGTTCATGCCGCGCGGGCGCTGGCCGAAGGGCAGGCGGATATCTACCCCGACTACCGGCTGGAGGACTGGCTCGCCATGGCCAAGCGGCTCTATCGGCTCAACAGCGGCGGGCGCGTGGTGCTGGATTATGACATGCGCATCGCCGAACCGCTCAAAGTGCCGGGGAATGAGGCAGGCGTCGACCTCTGGCCGGTGATGAGCGCCTTTCGGGATATTCCGACTCTGATCGTGCGCGGTGCACTCTCGGATCTCATGAGCGATGCCACCGCGCGCCGGATGAAAAAGGAGATTGGCGAGGCCGCGGAGCTGGTGACGGTGCCGCGGGTGGGCCATGCACCGACGCTGGATGAAGCGGAGGCCGTGGCGGCGATCGACCGGCTGTTGGAGAAAGTGCTGGCGCATGGGTGAAAGCGCGAGGCCGCGCATCCTGCATCTGCACAGCGGTTTCAACCTCGGCGGCAAGGAAGCGCGGGCGGTGCGCCTGATGAACCTTTGGGGCGGGCGGGCGCACCATACGGTCGTGAGTGCAGATCATGACGCCATGGGTGCGCGCGCGGCCATATCCGCCGATGTGCCGTGCGATTTTCCGATGGAGGAGGCGCCCTCGCTTCATGGCCTGCCAGGATTGCGTCGATACCGCCAATGGGCGCGCACTATGCAGGGGTTCGACCTAATTCTAACCTATAACTGGGGCGCGATGGATGCTGTGATGGCGCACCGGCTTTTCTCGCCCATCATGGCCCTGCCGTCGCTCATCCATCATGAAGATGGTTTCAACGAGGACGAAGCGGAGCGGCTTAACCCCAAGCGCAATCTGTTCCGCCGGCTTGCATTGGGAAGCGCCCATGCGCTGGTCGTGCCCTCAAGGCGACTGGAGCGCATCGCGCGCACTATCTGGCATCAGCCGGAGCAGCGCGTCCACCTGATTTTCAACGGCATAGATGTGGAAGCCTATGCTCAGCCACCGCTTCCAACCGCGATTCCCGGTTTCGAACGCATGTCGGGCAGAGTAGTGGTCGGAACATTGGCGGGGCTGCGCGCGGTCAAGAACCTTCCGCGCCTCGTGCGTGCCCTCGCGCCGCTCAAGGAGGAGGTGCAACTCGTCATTGTCGGCGAAGGGCCGGAGCGAGAAGTCATATCGGCGCAAGCGCAAGCTGTTGGCCTTAATGCGTTGCATATGCCCGGTTTTTTGCCCGAACCGGCGCGGTTCATAGGACATTTCGATATCTTTGCCTTGTCATCTGACAGCGAGCAGTTCCCTATTTCGCTGGCCGAGGCCATGGCGGCGGGGCTTCCTGCCGTATCGACCGATGTCGGCGATGTCGCGGCCATGGTTGCCGCAGAAAACAAGCCATTCATTGTCGCGCATGACGATGAAACCGCAATGACGGCGGCCTTTGCAAGGCTGATCGACAGCGCGGAACTGCGCCGTTCCATCGGCGCCGCCAATCGCCAAAAAGCGGCGGAGGCTTTTCGCGAGGCGGATATGGTGGCGCGCTATGCCCGGCTTTATGGCGACGCCATGGAGCGGCCGCGGGCGCTCGTTTGAAGGATTTTCGGGTGTTTACTCCTGCCTCTCATATTTTCCATGCGCCCCCCGGAAAACTTGCTATAGGCGCTGGTTAATATTCGTCGAACGGGTCGGTTTCAGGAGCTGAAATGGTGTTCAAGGGGTTGAAGCCCATCAATTATGGTGGCCGGGAAGTATGGCCGCTGGTTGAAGGTGGTAAAGGTGTCGCCGTCTCCAATCACATGAGTTCAGGCGCGTGGGCCGCAGCGGGCGGCATCGGCACCGTGTCCGCCGTTAATGCCGACAGCTATGACATTTTAGGCAACCCGATTCCGCAAATCTATCATGGCCGCACCCGTCGCGAGCGGCATGAGGAACTGGTCGCATATGCCATCGAGGGCGCTGTCGAACAGGTGAAGCGCGCCTTCGAGATTGCCGGCGGCAGGGGCGCGATCAACATCAACGTGCTCTGGGAAATGGGCGGTGCGCAGCGGGTGCTCCATGGCGTGCTGGAGCGCACCAGGGGGATGGTCGCCGGAGTCACTTGCGGCGCCGGCATGCCATACAAGCTCTCGGAAATCGCCGCTCAATATGGCGTCTATTATCTTCCGATCGTCAGCTCAGGCCGCGCCTTTCGGGCATTGTGGAAGCGCGCCTATTCCAAAGCGGCGGAGTGGCTGGCGGCCGTCGTCTATGAAGATCCATGGCTCGCGGGAGGGCATAATGGCCTTTCCAATGCGGAAGATCCACTCAAGCCCGAAGACCCCTATCCCCGCGTCAAGGCTCTGCGCGATACCATGCGCGAAGGCGGCATTTCAGACGAAGTGCCGATCGTGATGGCTGGCGGCGTCTGGTATCTACGCGACTGGAACGACTGGATCGACAACCCGGAGCTGGGCGCGATCGCCTTTCAGTTCGGCACGCGGCCCCTGCTCACGCAGGAAAGCCCCATCCCGCAGGGGTGGAAAGACAGGCTGACCGGGCTGGAAGAGGGAGACATCCTGCTTCACCGCTTTTCGCCCACAGGTTTCTATTCCTCGGCGGTGCGCAATCCGTTTCTCCGCAATCTGGAGGCGCGCTCGGAGCGCCAGATCGCGTTCAGTCTGGAGCAGGCGGGCGACCATACGCACCAGCTCGATGTCGGGGTGAAGGGCAAGAATTTCTGGGTAACCAAGGGCGATTTGCTGCGCGCGCGCGAATGGGCCGGGTTTGGCTTCGACAACGCCTTAAAGACGCCAGATAATACCCTGATATTTGTAACGAATGAAGAAAAAGGCATCATCCGGAAAGATCAGACGGATTGCATGGGCTGCCTGTCCCAATGCGCCTTTTCGAGCTGGATGGACAGCGAAACGAACTCCACCGGACGCCTTGCCGATCCGCGCAGCTTCTGCATCCAGAAAACGCTTCAGGATATCGCGCATGGGGGCGACCCGGAGCAGAACCTCATGTTCGCAGGTCATGGCGCCTTCAAATTCGGGCAGGATCCGTTTTATTCCAACGGGTTCGTGCCGACCGTCAGGCAACTGGTGGACCGTATCCTGACCGGCGACTGATCCTTATTTCACGGTGAAATCCGCCCAGATTGGCAAATGATCGGACGCGCGGCGGGCCATCGGGCTGTCATGCGCGCCGCAATCGACGAGCGTGAAGCTCTCACAATGCATGATGCGGTCGAGCCGTGCCACGGGGCGCTGAGCGTGAAAGCTGCGGCCGCAGGGTGCGAACGCGAAGTGCCGCCCGAAATCCGCGAGGCATCCACGCGCCGCGCTCCATTCATTGAGATCGCCAGCCATGATCGTCGGCATCGGGTGTGAATGAAGATGGGCATGGATCAGCGCCGCTGCCTGACGCCTGCGCCACAGGCCCGACAGATCGAGATGCATGCCGAACAGGCGTATCGCCGCATTGCCCATTCTCACCTCAGCGACAACCGCGCCGCGCGGCTCCAGGCAAGGCAGATGAACGATGTCGCCCGCCAGGATTTCGGCTGATTTACGCACCAGAATCGCGTTGCCATGCCAGCCGATGCTGTCGGTCTGCACATTGAGCGGCACCGGCTTGTAATCGCTGTGATGATCGAGCAGCATCGGCGGAATAGCCGATATGCGCGGGCCGAAACGGCGGTCGGCTTCCTGCAGGATGACGATGTCGGCGTCGATTTCCGCGAGAACGGCGAGGATTCTCTCCGGGTTGCGGCGCCGGTCCGTGCCTATGGCCTTGCGGATGTTGTAGCTGGCGATGCGGATCGGTCTTGCGTTCATTCATGCCTCAATGCCGCATATGGGCCAGCGTATCCAGAGGGAGAATATTTTGCTTTACGTTCTCCTTATGTTCTGATTTATAGGCGAAATGGTCAAGCTGAAGAAAAAATTCGTGTGCCAGCAATGTGGCGGTGCTTCTCCGCGATGGCAGGGGCAATGCGAGGATTGCGGCGGCTGGAACACGCTAGTCGAGGAAGCGGGTGAAACGGTGTTCGCCGCGAAGCACGATCTTCAGCGGGGTGGAAGGGCGCTGATGCTGAGCGCGCTCGACAGCGATGTGGCCCTGCCTGAGCGGGAAAGCACGGGGATAGCGGAATTCGACCGGGCGCTGGGCGGCGGGCTGGTGGCGGGCAGCGCGAGCCTGATCGGCGGCGATCCGGGTATCGGCAAGTCGACCCTGCTGTTGCAGGCTGCCGCGGCAATGGCGCGGCGCGGCCTTGATGTAGCCTATATCAGCGGCGAAGAGGCTTCCGATCAGGTGCGGCTGCGGGCGCGCAGGCTGGGGCTTGGCGATGCGCCGGTTCAGCTCGCCAGCGCGACGTCGGTGCGCGACATATTGACAACACTGGGGACGAAAAATCCACCCGATTTCCTCATCATCGACTCGATTCAGACCATGCACAGCGACCTGATCGAGAGCGCGCCGGGCACGGTGAGCCAGGTGCGCGCATCGGCGCAGGAGCTGATCCGTTTCGCCAAGGAACAGGGCACCGCGCTCGTGCTGGTCGGACATGTGACGAAGGACGGCAGCATCGCGGGGCCGCGTGTGCTTGAGCATATGGTCGATACGGTGTTGAGCTTCGAGGGGGAACGCAGCCACCAGTATCGCATATTGCGCGCGATCAAGAACCGTTTTGGCGGCACGGACGAGATCGGCGTGTTCGCGATGGCCGAGGGGGGGCTGGAGGAAGTTGCCAACCCTTCGGCGCTGTTCCTCACCGATCGCGACGAGAGTGTGACCGGGGCGACCGTCTTTCCCGCGCTGGAAGGAACCCGACCCGTACTGGTCGAAATTCAGGCGCTCACCGTGCGGCTGGCGAGCGGGGCGACACCGCGCCGCGCGGTCGTCGGCTGGGACAGCGGGCGCCTCGCAATGATTCTCGCGGTGCTGGAGGCGCGCTGCGGCCTCAGCTTCGCCAATTGCGAGGTCTATCTGAATGTCGCGGGCGGATATCGCATATCCGATCCCGCCGCAGACCTTGCAGTGGCGGCGGCGCTGGTGTCCGCGCTTGCCGAGAGGCCGGTACCCGCCGGGGCGGTGTATTTCGGCGAGGTAGCCCTGTCGGGCGAAATCCGCCCGGTGGCGCATGCGTCGCTCAGGCTGCGCGAAGCGGCGAAGCTGGGGCTCACCGAGGCGGGCGTGCCGCCCACTATCAACGGGGAAACGGGCGGCATGCGGCTGAACCCTTGCCGCACGCTTGCGCAATATGTTGACCGGATGCTGGAGCGCGGCTAGCGCAGCGTCATGACTGCACTTGACATGGCCTTGCTGATGCTCGCCGGAGGGATGGGCTTTTTTGGCTTCATGCGCGGCTTTGTCGAGGAAATGCTCTCCCTGCTCGCATGGGTGGTGGCGGTGGTGGCGCTGCGGCTGTTCCTCGCGCCGATCACTGATCTGGCGGGTATATGGATGGGGCCGGGCGCGGCGACTTCTCTCGCGGCTTTCGGCGGACTCTTCGCGTTAACCTTTTTCGGCGGCAAAATGCTGGCGAAATGGGTGGGTGCGCGCACGCGCTCGTCTTTCATGGGGTCCGTGGACCGCGTTCTGGGGCTGGGTTTTGGCGTGGTGAAGGGCGTTCTCGTCGCGACGCTGGCGTTTCTCGCCTTCGCGCTAGGCTATAATCTGGTTTTCGGCGTGGACGCCAAGCGCCCCGAATGGATGACCCAGGCGCGCAGCTACCCGCTGTTGCGGGCCAGCGGGCGGGCGATGACCCAGTTTATCGAAAGCCGCCGCACCGGGCCATGGGTGTTCGACGAGGCGGACAGGCCCGCGGTCCGGTAAACGTCTGCCCAAGCACATATTTTCTGGCGCCACGCGTTCGATGTCGATCGGCCCTAGCCCTGCACCCGCGAAATGGTTACATGGGCGGCCACGATTCTTCGGCCCCCTATAAACAGAAAGTGGCTCCCCATGGATATCCGCCTCGGCCTCACCTTTGACGATGTGCTGCTGCAACCGGCGGAATCGGACGTTCTGCCCAGTCAGGCGGACACCAGCACCCAGGTGACGAAGGCGATCCGCCTCAATATCCCGATCCTTTCTTCCGCCATGGATACCGTGACCGAGGCTGACATGGCGATCGTGATGGCGCAACTGGGCGGCATGGGCGTGCTGCACCGCAATCTCACGGTCGAGGAACAGGCCGCCGCCGTGCGCGCAGTCAAGCGCTTCGAGAGCGGCATGGTCGTCAACCCGATCACGATCACGCCCGACGCGACCCTTGCCGACGCGCAGGACCTGATGATCCGCCACAAGATCAGCGGCATCCCGGTGGTGGAAAACAGCGGCAGGCTCGTCGGCATATTGACGCATCGCGACACGCGCTTTGCGGAAAACCCGAAGCAGCCGGTGGCTGAGCTGATGACGAAGGACAATCTCGCGACTGTCCCCGCGGGCGTCAGCCAGGAAGAAGCGCGCCGCCTGCTCCATCAGCGGCGCATCGAGAAGCTGCTGGTGGTGGACGACGCTTATCGTTGTATCGGCCTCATCACGGTCAAGGACATCGAAAAGGCGGTCACTTACCCTCAGGCTACCAAGGATGCCGCCGGACGCCTACGCGTTGCCGCCGCGACCACGGTGGGCGACAAGGGGCTGGAGCGCACCGAGGCGCTGATCGACGCGGAGTGCGATCTCATCGTCATCGACACCGCCCATGGCCACAGCAGGATGGTTTCGGCGGCCGTCACCGCAGCAAAGAAGCTCTCCAACCATGTTCAGGTGGTTGCTGGCAATGTCGCCACCGCCGAGGCCGCGCGCGCGCTGATCGATGCGGGGGCTGATTGCGTGAAGGTCGGCATTGGCCCCGGCTCCATCTGCACCACGCGTGTCGTCGCGGGCGTCGGCGTGCCCCAGCTCACGGCGGTGATGGACGCCGCAGAGGAAGCCGCCAAGTCCGGCATCCCCGTCATCGCGGACGGCGGACTGCGCACATCGGGCGACGTTGCTAAGGCGCTCGCTGCCGGCGCGGGCTGCGTGATGATCGGCTCGCTGCTCGCGGGCACGGAAGAGGCGCCGGGCGAAACCTTCCTCTATCAAGGGCGCGCCTATAAGAGCTATCGCGGCATGGGCAGCGTCGGCGCAATGGCGCGGGGCAGCGCCGACCGCTATTTCCAGCAGGACATCAAGGACCAGATGAAGCTGGTGCCCGAAGGGATCGAGGGGCAGGTGCCGTATAACGGCCCGGCGCGCGATGTGATCCACCAGCTTGTCGGCGGCGTGAAGGCGGCGATGGGCTATACCGGCAGCCGCACTCTGGCGGACCTCAAGGCGCGCGCCCGCTTCGTGCAGATCACCAATGCCGGCCTTTCCGAAAGCCATGTGCACGATGTCACCATCACGCGGGAGGCGCCGAATTATCCCACGCGATAGGCTCCATCGATGACGCCGCAGGCCCGCCTTCAGGCGGCGATAGAACTGCTCGACGAGATCATCCTCTCGGCGCGCGATGGCGGAGCGGCTGCGGACACGCTGATCGCGCGCTATTTCAAGGTGCGGCGCTTCGCCGGGTCAGGAGATCGGCGCGCCGTGCGCAATCTTGTCTATGCCGCCATCCGCCTGTGCGGCGAGCGCCCGCAAAGCGGGCGGGCGGCTATGCTGGCCCTGACAGCTAGGGACGAAGAGCTGGCTGGACTGTTCGATGGCTCCACGCACGCCCCTGCGCCGATTGAAACCGGGGAGCGGGCGGCGCCTGCCTCGCCGCTTCCCCGCTGGCTGATCCCTCATCTCGCCGCGCCACTGCAGGATGAGCCTGAGCAAACCGCGCTGCTCGACCGCGCGCCGCTCGACCTTCGCGTCAACGCGCTCAAGGTCGGTGCCGATCGGATCGCCGCCGCCTTTCCCGACGCTATTCGCTTTGACGCCGTACCGCTGGCCTTGCGCCTCCCTGAAGGCACGGCAGTGGAACAGGAGAGCGCCTATCGTGATGGCCTGGTCGAGATACAGGATCTCGGCAGCCAGATGATCGCGCTCGCCTGCGAGGCGAAACCCGGCATGACCGTGGTCGATTTGTGTGCGGGAGCGGGCGGCAAGACGCTCGCGGTCGCGGCAGATATGGCGGGGCAGGGGTGCCTTGTCGCGGCTGATGTCAATCGGGATCGTCTTTCGCGCCTGCCCGAACGCGCAGCTCGCGCCGGAGCGCATAATATCGAAACGCTGTTGCTTAATCCCGGTCGGGAAGCTGAGGCGCTCTCCTGCCTTGCCGGAAGCGCCGACGTCGTTCTGGTCGATGCGCCCTGTTCGGGCACGGGCACGTGGCGACGCAACCCGGAAGCGCGCTGGCGCCTGACGCCTGAACGGCTCTCGCGTCTCATGGCGGAGCAGGGGCGCATCCTCGATATCGCCGCGCCATTGCTCAGGCCCGGGGGTCGCCTCGTCTATGCCGTCTGCGCGCTCACCGATGCCGAGGGCAAGGCACAGATAGAAGCGTTCCTCGCCCGCCATGCAGGCTGGCAAAGCGTCGCTACCGATCTGCCGCTGGGCCGCAAATATGGTGAAGGCCGCTTGCTAACGCCCGCGCATGATGGCACGGATGGATTCTTCATCGCGGCGTTGCTGAAGTCATGACGGAAATCCTTGTGGAAACGGGGCTGGACGGTCAGGGCGAAACTGGCGGCAAGGCACGCGGCATAGCGGAGACGATCATGCGTTTTACCCCTGCGACTCTGGCCATGGCGGCGGTCCTCACCATGGTTTCCAGCGTCGGCATCGGTCAGAAGCCTGACAATCAGATCAACCCCCGGTCGCTCGAATGGCAGGCAAAGGGAGATGCCGCCCGCGCCGCCGGAGCCTTGCAGGAAGCGAACGACGCCTATGAAAGCGCGCTGACCATAGACCCGCGCAATCGCGCCGTGTTCGTTGAGCTGGGCAATGTCGCTCGCGCGCAAGGGCTTCAGGGCAAGGCCATCCGCTATTATAACGGCGCGCTGGCGCTGGAACCGACCGATATGGCCGCCATGGGTGGAACGGTTCGCGCGCTTGCCGAGCGCGGCGCCATTGCCAATGCGCGTGAGACACTGGCCAAGATGAAGGGGATATGCCGCGCGGACTGTTCGGAGCTTCCGGAGCTGGCCGCTGTGATCGACCGCAAGGCGACGGCTCAGGCGTCGCTGAGCGCCAATGACGCCACGCCGCCGGCACCCGACGCAAAGACGCTGGCGCAGCGTCCCTAAGGGGCGGAGGAAGCGCTCAACAGGCGCGCGATTTCCACATATTCCTTCACGCTGACCGTCTCTGCGCGGCGTTGTGAATCCATGCCCAGCTTTTCCAGCGCTTCGAGAGCGCCGGCCACGCCCTTGAGGCTCTGGCGCAGCATCTTCCTGCGCTGGCCGAAGGCGGCGGCGGTGATCCGCTCCAGCACGGGCAGCTTTACGCCCTCCGGTTCCTCGCCCGGCACGATATGCACCACGGCGGACATCACCTTGGGAGGCGGCGTAAACGCGCTGCGATGGACCTTCATCGCGATGCGAGCTTCACCGCGCCATTGGGCCAGCACGGCAAGCCGGCCATAATGATCGCTGCCCACCGGCGCGACGATCCGTTCGGCAACCTCTTGCTGAAACATCAGGGTCAGCGACGCCCACCATGGCTTCCACGACGCCGTTAGCCAGCCGACCAGCAGCGCCGTGCCGACATTATAGGGGAGGTTCGCAAGAATATGCGCGCCATCGCCTGCCATCGCTCGCGCATCGACCGCCATTGCATCGCCCTCGATGACCCTGAGCTTGCCCGGAAAGGCCCGCTCCAGCTCTTCGAGCGCCGGGATGCAGCGCCGGTCCCGCTCGACGGCGGTGACATGGGCGCCAGCCCTAAGCGCCGCGCGGGTCAGGCCGCCGGGGCCGGGGCCGACCTCAAACACCCCCGCGCCGTTGAGATCACCGGGGATGGCGGCAATTCGGCCAAGCAGTTGCTCGTCGAGCAGGAATTTCTTGCCCAGCGCCTTGCTGGCGGCGAGTACATGGCGGTAGATCT
>CAYOZY010000073.1:0-8729 GCA_964408525.1 uncultured Sphingobium sp.
TATCCGGGCGAATTCGGCGGCGGCGTCGTCAACCTGACGACACAGGCTGTTCCGACCGAGAGCTTCGTCACGATAGGCGGCGGCCTCGCCTGGGACAGCGAGACGACCAACCGGCTCGGCTATACCTATTTCGGCAGTTCCACCGACTGGACCGGCTTCGACAATGGCGCGCGCGATCTTCCCCCCGCGCTCACCGCCTTTTTCGCCAGCGGCAACCGGATTTCGGAAGGCACGACCGATACCGTTGCGCTCGCCAAGCAGCTAACCGGCCCGCGCATTTCGCTGCTTCAGCGCAACCGCCACTTGCCGCCTAACTGGTCGGCCAACATAACCGGCGGCACGTCGTTTGATCTGGGCTGGGGCGATCTCGGCGTCATAGCTTCCCTCGGCTATAACAACAGGTGGCGCACGCGCGACGCCCTCCAGCAGACCGCCAACGCGCCCGACGTCTCCACGGTCGACAATGATTTCCAGAGGGTGACGACCGACGACCGCGTGGTCGTGAACGGTCTTCTGGGCGTCGGTCTGGAATTCGACTCGCACAAGATCCGCTGGACCAACCTGTTCATTCGCGACACGCTCAAGCAGGCGAGCCTTGCCTTTGGTCAGCGCAACGCCAACCAGTCTGGGCAGGACTTTTTCCAGCAGCGCACGGCCTGGTTCGAGCGCCAGTTGATCGACACCCAGCTTGTCGCCGAATTCAAGTTCGGCATCGGTTCGCTCAGCCTGCGTGGCAGCTACGCCAACTCGCAGCGCGAGGCGCCCTATGAGCTGACGATGGAATATGCGCGCACCAATCAAGGGCCATATGGCAATGTTTTCACCAACAATCTGTCGGGCCAGTTCGCCAACCGGCCGACCATCGCCTTTTCCGATCTGAACGAAAATCTCTGGTCGGCGGGCGCGGATGTTTCGCTCAACATTGCGCCGACCGTCACGACCACATTCGGCTGGGCCTTTTCCGATACCAAGCGGCGGTCGGACCGGCGCGAATTCCAGTTTGTTTCCAACCCCGCGCTGCCCGCCGGAGTAGACCAGTTCCGTCCTGACCTGCTTCTCGCGCCGGCGATCATCCAGTATTTCGGCATCGGCGTCATTGAAACGACCGAGGGCAACCCGGCCTTTTCCGCCCAGCTCAAGAATCTTGCGGGCTATGGCCAGCTTCGCGCCGAGCTGGCCGATGGCCTCACCATCGAAGCTGGCGCACGGTTCGAAACAGCCAAGCAGACGGTCGAGCCGGTCCAGCTTTTCAATGTTCCGGTCGGTTCAGCGGCCGGGACACGGCTCAGCCGCGACTATTGGCTGCCTGCGGTGACGCTGACCTACGAAATCGCGCCGCAGATGCAGGTTCGCCTGAACGCGTCCAAGACCATAGCGCGGCCCCAGTTCCGCGAGCTGATCTTCCAGTCCTATTACGACCCGGACTCGAACCGCAATTATCGCGGCAATCCGCTGCTTACGGACAGCCAGCTCTATAACGCCGAAGCGCGTTACGAATGGTATTTCGCGCGGGATCAGCGGGTTTCAGCCTCGGTCTTCTATAAGAAGATCAAGAACCCGATCGAGGCTTTCGTGTCGTCAGATTCGAACGCGCTGGTGACGAGCTTCGCCAATGCGCCGGAAGCCAAGCTCTATGGCGCGGAGCTTGAACTCCAGAAATATTTCTCGCTCGCCAGCATGTCTGAGGCAGCTTTCTGGCAGTCCCGTCGCCTCGCGCTGATCGCGAACTATACCTATACCAAGTCCGAGCTGAAGGTCGGCGCCAATGATCCCGCCCGCGTGTTCGCTTCCAATGCGAACAAGGCGACTGATTATTTCGTGGACGGTACCCCGCTCACCGGCCAGTCGGATCATCTCATCAACCTGCAAGTCGGCCTGGAGGATCAGGACAATCTCTCGCAGCAGACGCTGATGCTGTCCTATGCGAGCGAGCGCGTGACCAGTCGTGGCCTTTCAGGCTTCCCCGATGTCATCGAAAAGCCAGGTTTCCGGGTCGATTTCGTCGCCCGTCAGGGCATCAGGCTTGGCAAGTTCGAGTTCGACGCCAAGCTGGAGGCCCGCAACCTGACCGGTCAGAAATATGAGGAATTTCAGCAATCGGGCAGCAACATCGTCTACGCCAACCGCTATAAGGTCGGCCGGACATTCAGCGGTTCGCTCAGTGTGAAATTCTGAACCTGAGTTCCTGAATATAGCATGGCGAAGGGCTGGAGGAGCGATCTTCCGGCCCTTTTCCGTTACGCATTATACTTGCCTTTGAGGCCGCGCTGCGCAATAGGGCGCGCGCGACAGGTTCCCGGAGACGGGATGAAAAGGGAAACCGGAAGCAAGGCTTGGCCTTGTAATCCGGCGCTGCCCCCGCAACTGTAACCGGCGAGCCGCCGCCTCATCTGCCACTGGAGCGATCCGGGAAGGCGAGGCGGAGGGCACTGACCCGGAAGCCAGGAGACCTGCCTGCCGCGGTCGTTCTTCAATCGGGCGGGGTTGTACCGAATGAACGGGGGGAATTCCTCGCGTGACGGCATTGTGTCCAACGTCACGCAAAGGAGATTCCCGTGACCCAGTCTAGTAAAACCATCATTGCCTCGATGCTCGCCGGTTCGGCGCTGCTCCCATTCGCCGCCTTTGCCGGGGAAGGGGGAGGCGAGATCATCGTCACCGCGAACCGCACCGAAACGCCGGTCAGCAAGGTCGGCCTGTCGGCCAGCGTGATCGACGCGGCGGACATCGATCGATTGCAGGCGCGGACCATGACCGATCTGCTGCGCACCGTGCCCGGCATCGCCATCGCGCGCAGCGGCGGCATCGGAACCATCAGCAGCGTGTTCGTGCGCGGAGCCTCCTCCGACCATACGGTCGCGCTCATCGATGGCGTGAAAATCAACGATCCGTCGTCCACTGCGGGGGGCTATGACTTCGGGAGACTGACGACAGGAGCAATAACACGGGTGGAGGTCGTTCGCGGCCCACAGTCGGTGCTGTGGGGCAGTCAGGCGATCGGCGGGGTCGTGAACATCCTCACCCGGAAGGCGGAGGGCGATGCGCCCTCCGCCACTCTGCAGGCCGAATATGGCGCTCGCGATACGGTCGATCTTGTCGCCAGTGGTTCGGCAAAGATCGGCCCGGTCGCGCTGTCTGGCGGGACTTCCTGGCTGCGCACGGATGGCATATCGGCCTTTAGCGAGGCGCGCGGCGGGGCGGAGAAGGACGGTGCCAGCGAAATCGGCGCCAATCTCAATGCTTCGGTGGACATCAGCGAAACCCTCTCGGTCGATCTGCGCGGTTGGTATGCGTATACGAAGCTCGATACCGATGGCGGCTTCCCCTTTGGCGACGACCCATCCTACAACCGCACCAAAGAGGCCATTGGCTATGCGGGCCTGAACTTTAAGGCTCTGGATGGTCGTTTCCGAAGTCGTATCGCCTATGCGATCACCGATGTCCGGCGGAAGGATCATAACCCCGTCGCCACGCCGCAGCTCCAGAGCGACGCGCTGGGCCGCAACCAGCGGTTCGAATATCAAGGCGTATTCGACATTTCGGAGGGCTGGAATATCGTTTTCGGCGCGGAGCGGGAACGCGCGCGCTTTCGCGTGTCTTCGGACTATGGCTTCGGTGCCTCAACCGACAGCGGGCGAAGCACATTGACCAGCTTCTATGGGCAAGTCTCCGCAACGCCGCTGGCGGGGCTGACGGTGAATGGAGGCGCGCGGCACGACCGGCACGACAGATTCGGCAACCACACCACAATCGCCGCCAACGCAGCCTATACGCCAAACGAGGGCAATACGGTGCTGCGCGTCAGCTATGGCGAGGGGTTCAAGGCGCCTTCGCTCTATCAGCTTTACAGCCCCTATGGAAATCTTGGCCTCAAGCCTGAAAGCGCGAAAAGCTGGGACATCGGCGCTGTGCAGAAATTACTGGATGGGCGAGCGGAGCTTGGCGTGACATGGTATCGCCGCAAGACGCGCAACCTGATTGATTTCGTCTCGTGCAACGGTCTCAATGATCCTTCGCCGCTCTGCACCGGGTTCAACTGGGGCTATTATGACAATGTCGCGGGTTCGCTCTCGCGCGGGGTGGAGGTGGAGCTGCATCTCAGGCCGGTCGAGGCGCTGCAGTTCGATTTCAACTATAGCTATGGTAAGCCGAAGGACATCACCACAGGGCGCGATCTTGCCCGCCGGCCCCGCCACAAGGCCTATGCGGGCGTGGAGTATCAGTGGCCGTTCAGGCTGTCGACCGGCGCGAGCGTGACCCATGTCGGCGCGAGCTATGACAGCCCCTTCGGCAACCGGCGCAACGCGGACCATGTAGTTGCGGATATTCGCGCCAGCTATCCGGTAACGGAACATGTCGAAGCCTATGGGCGGATCGAGAACCTGTTCAATGCGGACTATGAGACGGTGGCGAACTATGGCCAGCCGGGGCGGGCGGGCTATGTGGGCCTGAGGTTCAAAATCTGATGCATGGGTGGGCGCGGGCGGCGAGAGCGGGAAGGGCGATGATCGGCTGCCTCGTTCTTGTGCTTACGTGCGCCTGTTCGGAGCAGGGTGCGCCGCCGCCGTCACGCGCCTTGGCGCGGGCGGATGGCGCGCCCATGCGCATCGTTTCGACCAACCCCTGCACCGATGCGATCCTGAAGGAGATAACCGATCCGGTGCGGATCGCCGCGATCAGCCGCTATTCGCAGGATCCACGCGCGACATCGGTGCCGCTCGGATGGGCGCGGCGCTATACGGCGGTCTCCGATAGCGCGGAGGATGTGCTGGCCATGCGGCCGGACCTCGTGATCGCCAGCACCTATGCTCCGCCGCAGACGGTGTTGGCGCTACGCAGGCTGGGAGTGCGTGTATTGCAATTTGATGCGCCGGATACGGTCGAGCAGAGCATGGCTCAAATCGTGCAGATCGCCGCGCATGTCGGCAGGCGCGAGCAGGGCAGGGCATTGATCGCGCGGATAGAGGCGGCGGTGCGGCAGGCATCGGCGCCAGTGGAGAAGAACGCGCCCAAGGCGCTGGTGTGGCAGGAAAACGGGCTGGTGCTGGGTCGTGAAAGCCTGACCGGCGATTTGCTCGCCCGGACAGGCTTCGGCAGCGCCGCCTTTGATTTGGGTATAGCGCGATGGGGCATGGTCCCGCTGGAGGATATGCTGATGTATCCCCCGCAAATAGTCATGACCGGCAGGGAGGCGATAGACGCCGGAAGCGGATCGGGAGGGACCAGGCTTCTGACGCATCCGGCACTGCTCAAGGTGCGGAACCGCATCAGTATAGCTCATCTTCCCGCGCATCTGCTGCGCTGCGGTGGCCCCAGCATCATTCCCACTGTGCAGCGGCTCTCCGCCATGCGCGCGCAATGGCGGGAGGCGCACGGATCATGAAGCTCAACCTGTCCCTCTGTCTCGCGTTGCTTGCCGCCATGGCATTGTCGCTCTTCGCGGGGCGGCACTGGATCGCGCCCGCGCACTGGTTCGCGGGTGATCTGCAATCGCTGATCATCGTCGAACTGCGGCTGCCGCGCATCTGCGTCGGCGCGCTGGTGGGGGGCGCACTGGGCATGGCTGGCGCGGCGATGCAGGGCTATCTGCGCAATCCGCTGGCCGATCCCGGCCTGTTCGGCATTTCGGCCTGTGCCGCGCTGGGCGCGGTGACGAGCCTGTTTCTGGGGCTGGCCGTTTCGCCCTATGTGCTGCCGCTGTTCGCGCTCGTCGGTGCGGCGGGAGGCGCGGCGCTGCTGATGCTGGTTGCCGGAAGATCGGGCAGTGTCCTGCTGTTCACGCTGGCGGGCGTCGTGCTTTCCAGCCTCGCCGCGTCATTGACGGCGCTGCTCATCACCCTCGCGCCCACGCCCTTTGCCGCGGCGGAGATCGTGACATGGCTCATGGGCGCGCTTGTTGACCGGAGCTGGAGCGACGCGCTGACCGGCCTGCCGCTGGTGCTTGTCGGCATGGTCCTGCTGCTGCGCGCCGCGCCCGCGCTCGACGCGCTCACTCTGGGTGATGTAGCTGCCCGGTCGCTGGGCGTGGACATGGCGCGGCTGCAAGCCCTGCTGATCGCGGGCCTCGCGCTTTGTGTCGGCAGCTCGGTGGCGATTGCCGGGGTGATCGGTTTTGTCGGCCTTGTCGTGCCGCATCTGGTGCGCCCGCTGGTGGGGCATCGACCGTCGGCGCTGCTGTTGCCCTCGGCGCTGGCCGGGGCGCTGCTGGTGGTAGTGGCCGACATGGTGGTGCGCATTTTGCCGATGGCGAGCGAGATCAGGCTTGGCATCGTCATGTCCGTGCTGGGCGCGCCGTTTTTTCTGGCGCTGCTGGTGCGTATGCGGCGGGAGATGGCGTGATGAAGCAAGAGTTGCGCTTTTCCGGCCTCGGCCTGTCTAAGGGCGGGCGCGCCATATTGTCCGGCGTCGATGGCCGCCTCCGCTCCGGCGAAGTGACGGCCATCCTTGGCCCCAATGGCGCGGGCAAGAGCAGCCTGCTGCACTGTTTGGCGGGGCTGGAGCCGCGCATGGCGGGCACGGTGACGATCGGCGCGCGCGCCTTAACGGATATGCCTGCCGGGGCGCGAGCACGGGCCATCGGCTTTCTGCCCCAGCGCGGCGAGGTGCACTGGAATCTTTCGGTGCGTGCTGCTGTTGCCCTTGGCCGCGCGGCGCATGGGGTCCGGGACGAGGATGCCGCCATTATAGATCGGGCGATGGCGCAGATGGACATCGCCGTGCTGGCCGAAAGGGGCATGCAAACGCTATCGGGCGGCGAACAGGCACGGGCTCTGCTGGCGCGGGTTCTGGCTGGCGCGCCGGACTGGCTGCTTGCCGACGAGCCGCTGGCGAGCCTCGATCCCGCACACCAACTCGCGGTGCTGGCGCGGCTCCGCGCGGTAGCTGACGAGGGGACGGGTGTCATTGTCGTGCTGCACGACATCAATCACGCCGCGCGCGTTGCCGATCATGTCATTCTGATGAAGGATGGAGCGATTATCGCCGATGGCCCCACCGGGGAAGTGCTGACCCCGGCGCTGTTGCATCAGGCGTTCGGCGTGACCTTCCGCCGGGTTACGGAGAAGCCTCCGGTGCTGATCGCCGAATAGACGAAGGCTCTATTGCTGCGCGTCGGCAGGCGTCAGCACATCCGCCGTTTGTGCCGGGGTCTGGGCGGTGGTCGTGGAGAGAGGCCTGGGCCGCGACGGCATGTCGAAATCCATCAGCTTGTTCTTCACATGGTCGTAATGCTGGACCGGATCGTAAAGCGTCACGCCTTCCAGATTGAGGTCGCGCGCCTCGGCCTTGCCCATGGCGGCGAGCAGCGAGAAGGCGGCGACATAGGCGTTGCGCTGGGCGGTGACGAGCTGGACGCGCGCATTGAGCGCTTCCTGCTCGGCGTTCAATATGTCGAGAATGGTGCGCGTGCCCGCGCTGTTCTCCGCCTTTACGCCTTCGAGCGAAAGGGCGGTGGCGTCGACCGCCTTGCGGGTGGACTCGATGGTCTGGAGCGAGGCGCGCCAGCTCGCATAGGCGGCGCGGGTTTGGGATATGACGTTGCGTTCCACGGCAATGGACCGCTCGATCGCCTGAGATTCGCGCGCCGCATTTTGCCGCGAAAGCGCACCGGGTTGGCCGCCTTGATAAATCGGCACCGTCACCTGAACGCCGACGGCGGCGGATTTGGTATTTGGTGCAATAGACGTATTGTTCAGCACGTTCGCCGCCTTCTCGGAATCGAGATAATCCTGATAGGTGCCGTTCGCAAAGGCCGAAACCTTGGGCGCGATCCGGCCCTTGGCCGCGTTCGTCTCATAATGCGCGGCATCGACCAGATCCTTGGACGCCAGCAGGTCAGGGTTGTCGGTCAGCGCAATCTGCACTGCGGCTTCGGGCGTTTCGGGCAGGCCGGGGAGCGGCGGTGGATTGGCGAGGTCAACCGGCGGCGATCCCACCGCCTCGGTATAGCGCTCCTTCGAGGCGATCAGTTGCGCTTCGGCCGATTGCAGCCCCGCGCGCGCGAGGGCGAGGCGCGATTCCGACTGTGCGACGTCTGTCCGGGTCAAGTCGCCGACCTCGAAGCGATCGGAGCTGGCCTGAAGATTGACCTCCAGCGCTCGCACATTCTGCAGGTTCAGGGTAACGATCGCGCTGTCGCGGATCACATCGAGATAGGCGCCGACGACCGAAGCAAATACCGAGGATTCGGTGCCGCGCAGGCTGTTTTGCCCGGCCTTCACGCGCTCCTTGGCCGAACGAATGGTGTTGCGCACGATTCCGCCCTGATAGATGGGCACGGTGAGAGATGCCTGCCCCACGCCATTGCGGACAGGCTGCGAAAAGCCGGTGCCCAATATGCTTGTCGTCGCATCCCGATGTACATTTTCGGTGTAAGTGCCCGTGACATCCACGCTTGGCCGGCCCACCGCCTTCGCCAGCGGCACGCTTTCGTCCGTGGCGCGCAATTCGGCCCGCGCCGCCATCAGCGTCGGGTTGCTGCCATAGGCCTTTGCCAGCGCCTCGCGCAGCGTTTCGGCATGGGCGCCTCCTGCCGCCGTCGCCAGCGTGAAAGTGGAGATGGCTGTTGCGGCAACGCGCGATAGTCTTGGCATCTTGGTCCTCAAAACAGGGCAACTCCATATCGGGCCGCGATGAGCGAGATAAGCGGCGCATGGGTCGTATGCAACTAGCATCGCATACACGACAATTAAACACTCTTATGGTGACGGATGTATGAATTGCGGGTTGAC
>CAYOZY010000073.1:8760-12065 GCA_964408525.1 uncultured Sphingobium sp.
GATCTGCGTGTCGGCTGCGCATGGGCACTTGCCCTGCGGCATGCTTGCGGCTACAGCGCGCGCCGGCTCTTTCCCATTATACAGGGCAGGCGGCTCCAGCCCGCTCCCCCTCCCAACCTCCCATAGGATACCCTGTCGGGTGGTTGGGAGGGGGAGTGGGCCGGTACCGAATATCCTCGTGAGGGGATCAACAATAAAGGCAGGATCGCTATGGCGAAGATCAGCGGCGTCGAAATCCGTCCCGGCAACAACATCGAATATGAAGGCGGGCTATGGCGCGCCGTGAAGATTCAGCACACCCAGCCCGGCAAGGGCGGCGCCTATATGCAGGTGGAACTGAAGAACCTGATCGACGGGCGCAAGAACAATGTTCGCTTCCGCTCGGCCGAAACGGTCGAGCGCATCCGGCTCGATACCAAGGATTTCCAATATCTCTATGCCGAAGGCGACATGCTCGTCTTCATGGATACCGAGACTTATGAGCAGATCAACCTGCCCACGGATCTTGTCGGTGATGCCGCGGCTTTTCTGGCGGACGGCATGATGGTCCAGCTCGAAATGTATGAGGAGCGTCCGATCTCGGTGCAGCTCCCTGAGCAGGTCGAGGCGACCGTCGTGGAGGCCGATGCGGTGGTGAAGGGCCAGACGGCCTCGGCGAGCTACAAGCCCGCGATCCTCGACAATGGCGTGCGCGTCATGGTTCCGCCGCATATCGTCACCGGCACACGCATCGTCGTGGATGTTTATGAGCGCGAATACGTGAAAAGAGCGGATTGATAGGTTCATGGTATCCCATTCTGGTCTTTTGACGGTCATGGAACGCGCCGCGCGGAAGGCCGCGCCACGACTGCGCCGCGATTTCGGCGAGGTCGAGCACCTTCAAGTGTCCCGCAAGGGACCGGCGGATTTCGTCTCGATGGCGGATCAGCGCGCGGAGCGGACTCTGGTTGAAGAGCTGCAAAAGGCGCGGCCCGACTGGGGCTTTCTGCTCGAAGAGGGCGGGGTGATCGAGGGAGATCCCGCCAAGCCGCGCTGGATCATCGATCCGCTCGACGGTACCACCAATTTCCTCCATGGCATCCCGCATTTCGCGATTTCGATCGCGGTAGAAGAGCCGCTGGCGAACGGCAAGCGCGAGGTGACATCGGGCATCATCTATCAGCCGATTACCGACGAGAGCTATTGGGCGGAAAAGAACCGGGGCGCGTGGCGGCACGACCAGCGGTTGCGCGTTTCGGCGCGCCGCGACCTTGCCGACGCGCTGATCGCGACAGGTATCCCCTTTTTCGGTCATGGCGACACCGCGCAATGGACGCGCATCTTCGGCGCGGTGGCGCCTTCGGTTTCGGGCATCCGGCGCTTCGGATCGGCTGCGCTCGATCTCGCCCATGTCGCAGCGGGGCGCTATGACGGCTTCTGGGAATCCGGCCTGTCGCACTGGGATGTCGCGGCGGGCATATTGCTGGTGCGAGAGGCGGGCGGCTTCGTTACCGATTATCGCGGCGGGGATCAGGCGGTCGAGCGCCGGGAGATTATTGCGGGAAACGACGCCATTCACTCCAAATTGCACAAGCTGGTCGCCGGGGCGTTGCGCTGAACCAGGCAGAAATCGGGGCACACATCGTTAAAACGGCCCGATTATCGCACAATTGAGGTAAATGGGGTTGATCCCACCGCGCGCTCATCGCAGGAGGTGATCGGGCGAACAGGCGGAGTGGGCATGACCGACAAACCAACAATATTGGTGACCGGGGGCGCGGGCTATATCGGCAGCCATGCCGTGCTGGCGCTGCGCGATCAGGGCTATGGCGTCGTCGTGGTCGACAATCTCACCACCGGCTTCCGCTTTGCCGTGCCGGAGGATGTGCCGCTGGTCGAGGCGGACATCGAGGATCAGGCTGCGGTGGAGGCCACCCTGCGCGAACATGGCGTGCGCGGGATCATGCATTTCGCAGGTTCCATCATCGTGCCGGAATCGGTCGAGAACCCGCTCAAATATTATCATAACAACAGCGCCAAAAGCCGCGCGCTGATCGAGAGCGCGGTGCGATGCGGGGTGCCGCATTTCATCTTTTCCTCGACCGCGGCGACCTATGGCATCCCGGAGGAAAGCCCGGTCAGCGAGGATAGTCCCAAGCGGCCGATCAACCCCTATGGCATGTCCAAGCTGATGACGGAGCATATGCTGGCCGATGTGGCGGCGGCGCATCCGCTCAACTATTGCGCGCTGCGCTATTTTAACGTCGCGGGCGCTGACCCGCAGGCGCGCACGGGCCAATCGACGGCTGGCGCAACCCATCTGATCAAGGTTGCGGTCGAATGTGCGCTGGGCAAGCGTGGCCATGTCGGCGTGTTCGGCACCGATTTCGATACGCCGGACGGAACCGGCGTGCGCGATTATATCCATGTGTCGGACCTTGCGGCTGCCCATGTGCTGGCGCTTGAGGCGCTGATAGCGGATCCGGCAAAGAGCCACACACTCAACTGCGGCTATGGCCGGGGCTTCTCGGTGCTCGAAGTGCTCGATGCCGTCGACCGCGTGACGAACATGAAGATCGAGCGCAGGCTCGAAGGGCGCCGCGCCGGCGATCCGCCCGCGCTCATTTCCGACAACCGGCGGATCATGGAGCGTTTCCCATGGAAGCCCGCTTATGCTGACCTCGACCGGATCGTCGAACATGCGCTGGCATGGGAAAGAAGGTTGACCGAGCTTCGGGGCGAATAGGGCGTTGCGCCTAAAGTTTTGATTTAAGGCGCAGCATAATTTGTGGGCGGATTTTTCGGCGGGAGCCGCTACAGGGGGCGCAGTCTTGTAAAAAGCGTGGCCATGCACATCGATTTGACTCATCTTGAACGGCTCGAGGCCGAAAGCATACACATCATGCGGGAGGTTGTGGCGGAGGCAGAGCGTCCGGTGATGCTCTATAGCGTCGGCAAGGACAGCGCGGTCATGCTGCATCTGGCGCGTAAGGCCTTCTATCCCTCGCCGCCGCCGTTCCCGCTGCTGCATGTCGATACGACGTGGAAGTTCAAGGCGATGTATGAACTGCGCGACAAGATGGCGCAAGAAAGCGGCATGGAGCTTCTCGTCTACCAGAACCCGGAAGCGCAGGAGCGGGGGATTAATCCGTTCGACCATGGCCCACTCCACACCGAGATGTGGAAGACCGAGGGGCTGAAGCAGGCGCTCGACAAATATGGCTTCGATGTCGCCTTTGGCGGTGCGCGGCGTGACGAGGAGAAGAGCCGCGCCAAGGAGCGCATCTTTTCCTTCCGCACCGCGACCCACGGATGGGATCCGAAGA
>CAYOZY010000074.1:0-6346 GCA_964408525.1 uncultured Sphingobium sp.
TGTCTCTAACTCTAGCCTTTCATCGCCTGGGCGAGTGTATTAAAACGGGTGCGGATGGAGGAATCGATCGTCTGGCTGCCGATCTTCACGACCAGCCCGCCGAGAATTTCGGGGTCGACCTTGAGGTCCACGGCGACATCGCGGCCGACACGGGCCTTGAGGCTCTTGGCGAGCGCGGTCACTTGCGTGGCGGACAGCGGATGGGCGGAGGTGACCTCGGCGCGGCTCTCGCCCTTGTGCTGGGACAGAAGCGTTTCGAATGCGCGGATCGCGGCGGGAAGCTGCGACAGGCGGCGCGCCTGAGCCAAAACGCCAAGGAAATTCTTCGTCAGCGGATCGATTCCCATTGTGTCGGCGACCGCCGATACGGCCTTGGTGGCGGCCTCGCGTCCGATCAGCGGGCTGGTGGTGAGGGCGCGAAAATCTTCCGATTCGCCAAGCGCGGTCTTGAGCGCGCCGAGGCTCTGCGCAACCGAATCGAGCTGCTTGTTATCACGCGCCAGCTCGAACAGCGCGAGCGCGTAACGCCCGCTGAGGCTAGCCTGAATGCCGCCGGAATTCTCCACGCGCTCTATGTCCTCCAGTTCGATTTGCCGATCATGCAAAGAGGGGGGAGGCGAGTGCCACCCCCTGCTGACGTGCGCGCCGGTTAGCAGGGGTTTTTCGCTCATGCAAGATGGATGCTCGATTAGTTTTCCGTTGCCGTGTCTTTGGATGCCTTTTGGCAGCGATAGACCAGTCGCTCATTGGGCTGGGGCGGCAGGACGGCGCGGATTTCCGACTGCATCTGTTGCAACTTGCCGAGCGTTTCGGCATCGGCGGTACAGCCGCTGAAAGTGAAATGGCTGCGCAACTGGCGCGCCTGATCCATGGTCGCGGCATCGGGCAGGAAGCGTTCGACCTTGTAGGCGCCGGTGGCGGGATCGAAGCTGTTGATCGATACGGCAGCCTCGGTGTTGGGCACGAAGATCCGGCTCCAACCCGTGGTTTCCTCGCCATATTGGGTGTCGCCGTTAACACAGCCGCCTTCGGCCCATTTCACCGATACGTCCTTCGTTTCCGACACGGTGATGCGGCTGCGGTTCTCGTCGATGCGGCAGAGATTGTCGCCCGTCGCGTCATAAGCGGGGGGCGCTTCCACTGCTTCGGCGGCGTTTTCGTCCGCGGGCAGGACGATCTGTTCCTCTATCGATGAAAAGGAGGGGCGCAGGAAGAAGCTGGTCGCGGCGCCCGCGAGGAGCAGGCCACCGCCTATGCCAGCCCACATCTTCTGCCTTCGCATTTTCTGGGCATGGAACATCATTGCCGCGCCCAATGACAGGCCACCGAGCACCAGCAGCACGCCCGCGAAGGCGATGGCGTTTTCGCGGCTGGCATAGACATCCTGTTCGGCCCGTTCGCGCGCCTCGGCAAGCGCCCTCTCGCGGGCGGCATCTTCCAGCCGCTGCTGCTCCTGCTGCTTCGTCAGCGCCTCCTGCTGTAGCTTCGCCTCCTGCGCATCCAGCTCGGCGATGGAGCGGCAGGGCACTGCCGTGCGCTGAAACTGCACGCCCGCCTGACGCAGGAAGGAGCCGACCTCGCGATTCGAGACGGCGAAGCCGAATTCTGCATCGGCGTCGGTTTCGCTTTGCGAGCCGAAGCTGTTGACGCCCAGCACCCTGCCGCAATCGTCCACCAATGGCCCGCCGCTGTTCCCCGCCGCCATCGGCGCGGTATGCAGCACGGTGTCGAACCCGTGGGACGACCGCCCGGTCGAAACCGTGCCGCTGGTTTTGACCGGCGAGAGCGGCTGGACCATCTCGTTCATATTCAGCCCCTGCGCCCGGTCCACCGCGCCGGGAAAGCCGATCGCCGTCACATGCTGGCCGTCGGCCACGGCGCCCGCGAAAAAGGTGCTGACCGGCAGGCGTCCCTCGCGCAACTGGATGAGCGCGAGATCGTTGCCCGGAGAATAGGCGATCACCTTGCCGCCATAACTGCGCTTGCCTTCGGACGGGATGATGCCGACCACGAGATTCTTCTCGGTGCGCAATATCTCGACGACATGGGCGTTGGTAAGCACCTTGTCGGGCGCGATGGCAAAGCCGCTGCCATGGCCCACGAAATAGGCGTCCTGCCCGTTGGTGGCGATGATGACGACGCGCACCACGCCGCGCACCGTGGCGGCGACATCCTGTTGCTCGGCGCGCGCGGCGGTGCCCGCGATCAGCAGGAGCGGGATCAGGATGAGGAGGCGAAGCAGGCGGGTCATCGGGGCGAGATATGTATAAGCTGGCTGGCCGATGTAAACGGGAAATCGGTGGGCGTGGCAATGCCGCTCGGTTTGAGCGCAAGATTCGGGAAGCGGCGCGAGCGGGTTGGCGTTAGAGGAGAGGCATGAACAGCATCGGACATCTCGATTGGACGCAGGCGGACACAGCATGGAACGCTTTTGTGGCGAGAGATCGCGACGCGGACGGGCGCTTTGTCGTCGCGGTGCGCACGACGGGTATCTACTGCAAGCCGAGCTGTCCTGCGCGGCGGCCTAAGCGGGCGAATGTCGAGTTCTTCTCCGAGGGCGCGGGTGCGCTGCAAGCGGGCTATCGCCCCTGCAAGCGTTGTTTGCCGAACGATGTATCTCGCGAGGCGCAGGCGGTGAGCCGCGCGGTCGCGCTGATCGAGGGCAGCGAGGAGAGACTTTCGCTCGATGATCTGGCGGCACGGGTCGGCTATGCTCCGCATCATTTCCAGCGGCTTTTCACGCGCAGTCTGGGCGTCAGCCCTGCCGCCTATGGCAGGCAGATGCGCGCCCGGCGGCTGGAGCGGAGCCTCAAAGAGGAGAAGGACGTGACCGATGCGGTCTATGCCGCGGGCTATGAAGGACCGGCGGGCGCCTATGCGGATGCCGGAGCGCGTTTCGGCATGACGCCGGGAGCGCGCAGGAAGGGCGGGGCGGGCGAACGCATCCGCTTCGCCATCGCTGAAACTTCGCTGGGTAACTTGCTGGTCGCCGCCACGGACAAGGGGCTGTGCCGAATCAGCTTTGATGAAGGCGAGGCGGAACTGCGCGCCCATTTCCCCAATGCCGTTCTCGCGCCGCCTGATCCGGCGTTCGAGGCGCTGGTGCGCGAGGTGGTGGCAAGCGTCGACGATCCGGCGCGGTCGAGTGGCCACCTTCCGTTGGATGTGCGCGGCACCGCCTTTCAGGAAGCGGTGTGGCGGGCCTTGCGCGCCATTCCGCCGGGCGAAACGCGCAGCTATGCCCAGGTCGCTGCGGAAGCGGGGCGGCCAAAGGCGGTGCGCGCGGCGGGCAGCGCCTGCGGCGACAACCGGCTTGCGGTACTGATCCCCTGCCACAGGGTGCTGCGCGGCGATGGCGGCCTTGGCGGCTATGCCTGGGGGCTGGAGCGCAAGCGCGCCTTGCTGGCGCGCGAAGAGGCGTCAGGCACCGAATAAACGGTAAATGGCGGTTAGCGACGTTAACTATCTTCCGTTTGTTGCGATATGCGGCTAGGGGAGCGCGGTCATGACCCAAGCACGCACCTTATATGAGAAGATCTGGGACGCGCATGTGATAGAGCGCCGCCCCGATGGCACCTGCCTCGTCTATATCGACCGGCATCTGGTGCATGAAGTCACAAGCCCGCAGGCGTTCGAGGGCTTGCGCGCGAACGGGCGCAAGGTTCGCAGGCCGGATCTGACGCTTGCCGTGCCGGATCATAATCTGCCGACGACGGCGCGGGTTGATGCGTCCGGCAATCGCCTGCCCATCGCCGATCAGGAAAGCGCGCAGCAGCTTGCGGCGCTGGAGCGCAATGCGCAGGAGTTCGATATTCGATATATCGGCGCGACGGATGTCGAGCAGGGCATCGTCCATGTCGTCGGGCCGGAACAGGGCTTCACCTTGCCCGGAACGACGCTGGTGTGCGGAGACAGCCATACGGCGGCGCACGGCGCTCTTGGCGCGCTGGCCTTCGGTATCGGCACCAGCGAGGTCGAACATGTGCTGGCGACGCAGACATTGTTGCTCACGCCCAGCAAGACGATGGAAATCCGTGTCGAGGGCGAGCTTGGCCCCGGCGTTTCGCCCAAGGACGTCATCCTGCATGTCATCGGCGTGATCGGCACGGCGGGCGGCACGGGTCATGTGATCGAATATCGCGGAAAGGTGTTTGAGGAGATGTCGATCGAGGGGCGGCTCACCGTCTCCAACATGTCGATCGAGGGTGGTGCGCGCGCGGGGCTGTTCGCGCCCGATGAAGCGATATTCGCCTATCTCAAGGGCCGCCCGATGGCGCCCAAGGGGGCGGATTGGGAGGCTGCCGTCGAGTGGTGGAAAAAACTGGCGACGGACGAAGGTGCGACCTTCGATCGTTCCGTGGTTATCGACGCCGCCGACATCGCGCCGAGCGTCACCTGGGGCACCAGCCCGGAAGATGTCGTGCCGATCACGGCCACAGTGCCCGCCCCGGAAAGCTTCGCCGATCCTTCCAAGCGGGCCGCCGCCGAAAAGGCGCTCGACTATATGGGGCTTTCCGCCGGCCAGCGGATGCAGGACGTGCTGATCGAGCATGTGTTCATCGGAAGCTGCACCAACAGCCGGATCGAGGATCTGCGCGCCGCCGCCACGGTGGTGAAGGGCCACAAGGTGGCGGATCGCATCAAACAGGCGCTGGTCGTGCCCGGATCCGGCCTTGTGAAGCGTCAGGCCGAGGCCGAGGGGCTGGATCGTATCTTTACCGAGGCGGGCTTCGAATGGCGCGAGCCGGGCTGCTCCATGTGTCTGGCGATGAACCCCGACAAGGTTCCGGCGGGAGAGCGGTGCGCCTCCACGTCCAACCGCAATTTCATGGGGCGGCAGGGGCCGGGCGCAAGAACCCATCTGGTGTCGCCCGCCATGGCGGCTGCGGCGGCGATTACGGGGCATTTGACGGACATCAGGGAATTTGCAGGAGAGCGCGCATGAAAAAGGCATTCTGGCTGCTGGCGGCAGGAGCCATACTGAGCGCCGTCATGGCGGCGACGCTGAGCCGCGCGGCGGACGGCTCGGCCGGAGCGAGCGCGATAGAGGCGGCGCGCTGATGGAACCGATCAGGACCGTTGAAGGGCGAGCCTATCCGTTGGGCGTGAAGAATGTCGATACCGACATGATCATCGCGGCGAAATGGCTGAAGGGGATCACTCGTTCTGGCCTGGGCAAGGGTGCGTTCGAGGCGATGCGCGCCGACCCGGACAATGTGTTCGACGATCCCGAATACGCGGGCAGCCCGATCCTGATCGCCGGAGACAATTTCGGTTGCGGTTCCAGCCGCGAACATGCCGCCTGGGCATTGGGCGACATGGGCGTGAAGGTGGTGATCGCACCGAGCTTTTCGGACATCTTCTCCGGCAATGCCTTCAAGAACGGCATTTTGACCGTCGCCCTGCCGCAGGAAGCGATCGACCGCTTGATGGAAGTGGCAAAGACCGACCCCATTCATGTCGATCTCGAAGCGCAGAGCGTGACGACGCCGTTTCAGGACCGCTTCAGTTTCGAAATCGATCCGTTCCGCAAGTCCTGCCTGTTGGGCGGGCTGGACGAGATCGGCCTGACGCTGGAAAGCACCGATGCGATTGCCGGTTACGAGCGCCGCGTGACGCAGGAACGGCCATGGGTGAAACCGGAGCTTGTCTGAAGGGCGCGGGCCACCTATTTCACCATTGAAGGCAACCTTACCGAGGCATTTATTCATGACCGATTTTAACGACCGTGAGCGCGCATTCGAGGCGAAGTTCGCCCATGACGAGGAAATGGAGTTCCGCATCACCGCGCGCCGTAACCGCCTGCTGGGCGAATGGGCGGGCGCGAAAATGGGCCTCAACGCCGCGGAAACGGATGCTTACGCCAAATCGGTGGTGCAGGCCGATTTCGAGGAAGCGGGCGACGAGGACGTGATCCGCAAGCTGGTGGGCGACCTCACCAGCGCCGGGGTCGATGTCGACGAGGCGACCGTGCGCGCCGCTCTGGAGGAGCAGGCGGTGATCGCGCGCCGCATGTTCATCGAACCGCAGGCATAAGGCGCCACACTTATGCCGATGGCGGCGGACGAGATTGCGGAGCTGATCCGCACCGCGATACCCGATGCGCAGGTCGAGATCAGCGATCTGGCCGGCGATGGCGATCATTATGCGGCGAAGGTCGTTTCCGAGAGTTTTCGGGGCATGCCGCGCGTGAAGCAGCATCAGGCGGTCTATGCCGCGCTGGGCGGGCGCATGGGCGGCGTGCTCCATGCCTTGCAACTGACCACCGCCGCGCCTAACTGACAGATAGCGGGGGAAGCCGCTTTTCAGGAGTCAGAATATGAGCCAGCCAGTCCAGTCGCGCATT
>CAYOZY010000074.1:6356-11940 GCA_964408525.1 uncultured Sphingobium sp.
CGATCATCTGGGCGTGGCCTACGAAACGGTCGATGTGCTTCAGGATCAGGAAATTCGACAGGGCATCAAGGAATTTTACGACTGGCCGACCATCCCGCAGCTTTATGTGAAAGGCGAGTTTCTGGGCGGCAGCGACATCATGATGGAAATGTATGAGGCGGGCGAGCTTGAGCAGATGCTCGAAGGCGTGAAGATCGGCAACGGCTGATTTTTTGCGGGAAAACCGGGTGGGGGATGAGGGGCCGGAGACAATGGGCACCTTCATCCCCCTGGGGTCAAGCTAGGGTAGCTGCCATAAACATCGCATGGCTCGTGCCAGTTTCAGGAAATGCCGCTCTTCAGCGCTTCTCGATGGTTAACAACATTTTCATTGCACTTCGCGCTGTAAAAAATTCCGACAATTTTCGGTGCATTGCGCCCTTTTCGTGTCGATCACCTTGAAACTTGCACGAAGTTCGGCGCATGGAGGGATATGTCCGCGCCTTTCGATCTCGACGCCCTGCCGACCGGCGAGGCGATGCGCCTTTCGCCGCTGGTGCGCCGGGTGCTGGCACCCAACCCTTCGGCCTTCACCTATACCGGCACGCAGAGCTATGTGGTAGGGAGAGATGATGTCGCGATCATCGACCCCGGCCCGGCGGACGACGCGCATCTCGATGCGTTGATCGCGGCGATAGCGGGCAGGCCCGTGCGCGCGATCGTCTGCACCCATACGCATCGCGACCATAGCCCCGCCGCCGCGCCGCTGGCCGAGCGGCTGCACGCGCCGATCATCGGCTGCGCACCCCTGACACTTGATGACGACGGGCCGCGCGCCGATGCCGCCTTCGATGCCGACTATCGCCCCGACGAGGTGCTGGGCGATGTCGCAACGGTAAGCGGCGAGGGCTGGACCATTGAGGCGATCACGACGCCGGGGCATACATCCAACCATCTCTGTCTGTCGCTGCGCGAGGAAGGGGCGCTGTTCACCGGCGACCATGTTATGGGCTGGTCGACCAGCATCGTTTCCCCGCCCGATGGCGACATGGCCGCCTATATGCGCTCGATGCAGAAGCTGCTCGATCGCGACGACGCCATTTATTATCCCGCGCATGGCGAACCGATCGAGGAGCCGCAGCGCCTCGTGCGCGGCATGATGGGCCATCGCAAGAGCCGCGAGGGCCAGATTTTGCGACAGCTCGATGCCGCAACGGAAGGCAGGCGCATATCGGCGATGGTGCTCGAAATGTACAAGGGCGTGGATGCGCGCCTTCATCCCGCCGCCGCGCGATCCGTGCTGGCGCATCTTCTTGACCTTGAAGCGCGTGGGCTGGCAGTGCATGTGAATGACGACCTGTGGAGGCGCGGACACTCATGAAGAAAATGATCGTTCCCATCATCATCGCCGTCGTCATGTTCGCGGCGGCCTTTGGCGGCACATTCTATTTCTATCGCATGCGCGAGGCGGCTGCGGCAGAAAAAGTAGACAAGATCGCCGAGGAGAGCCTTGAGGAATTGAAGGGTCAGGGCAAGGTGACGATGTTCACCGCGCGGCTGCTGGCATTGGTGAGCGCGCGGCCCGCGCCCGCGATTGCGCTCGTGCCGGAACCGGCGGCGGTGAGTGCGCACGGGGCTGCTCCCGATGCCAAGGCCGCTGTGGGAACGCATGGCGCGCCACATGCGCCTGTTCACGCCGAACCGCATGCTGCGCCGCCCCCGGCCACAGCATCAGCCCCATCGGGGCCGCTCATCATGGTGCCCGCGCTGGTCCGCTATGACATGGACCTCGCGGCGATGAAAAAGGCCGATGTCAAATGGCTGGAAGAGGAAAAGACGCTGACCGTGAAGGTGCCGCCGCTGATTTTCTCAGAGCCGGAATTCGACTCCGAAGGCATCCGTGCTTTCGGCGCGGGTGGCCCCGGCGCGGCGCTGGGCGCGGAAGCGGTCGCGGACAAGGCTGTGCGCAAGGCGGCGCTGGGGCAATTGCTGCAACAGGCGCGCGACGATGGGCCGCTCAGGCTGGCGCGCGAGGCGAGCCGCAAGCTGGTGATGAAAGTCTTTACCGATGCCCTGCATGAAGAGGGCGTGAAGGCGAAGGTGCAGGTGCGCTTCGCCGACGAGATTCCGGTTACGCCGCCCGACGAGGAGCATAGCGAAGAGGAAGAGTGAGCGCGGCTTTTACGACAGAGAAGGTGATGCGGCGACCGGCAAGTCGTCGGCTTCATGCTGCCAGTCCGCGCGCCTTCGCAGCCAAGGGTTGAGATAGAGCAGCGGCAATTTCCAGAGGATCAGGCTTTTGTGGACAAAGGCATCGGCCAGCCGTTCTCCCCGTGAAGCCCTCCTGCCGCCATGTTCCTTCAGCCAGTCGTCATAGGGCATCCAGTGGCTCGGTTCATCGCGCTCGACCACTCGAAAGATGCTGAATAGCGGCCTTTCGTGCCGGATCACCTTCATTTTCAACAGCTTGTCCACTTGCCACATGCCGCGCTGTTCGGTCAGAACGATAACCCTGCACAGGCGGTTGAACAGCGCCTCGCTGGCGATCACCGCTTCGGTATCCAGCCCGTCGATGTCGCAGCCGAAGGTGAGGCGGATCATCCGGTCGATATGGGCGCAGGTCTTGTCCACGGCATAGGGCTTGGCGCCGAGATGTTCGAAATAGCGCCTGAACATGTGGTAGTGTTTTTCCTCGTCCGCCCGGTGCTTTTCGACCGCCGCGATGAACGCGCTGGCGTCGGGGTGGCGGCGGCGCACCGCATACAATACCCGATCGAGGCTGGAATATCCGCGATGCTCGTTGAAAATGTAGATAGAGGCCAATATGTCGAGATAGCGGCGGCGCAGGAGGTCAAGCATGAAGCATTGTCTCATGCATGGCAGGGCGGCGTCAATTCGGCGTTTGATCCATCGATGATCGGAAGGAAATGAAGACATGACGGCGCAACCGGAATCCCTCGTTGGCCTCGACCTGCTGGCCGAGATCAACCGGCTGCGCAAGGAGCGCAACGCCGTCATCCTCGCCCATTATTATCAGCGCCCGGAGATTCAGGATCTTGCCGATTTCGTCGGCGATTCGCTGGAGCTGTCGAAAAAAGCAGCGGCGACGGATGCGGACGTAATCGCCTTTTGCGGCGTGCGCTTCATGGCGGAAACGGCGAAGATACTCTCGCCCGAAAAGATCGTCGTGCTGCCGGATATGGACGCGGGGTGCAGCCTTGAAGATAGCTGCCCGCCGGACAAATTCGCCGCCTTCCGCGCCGAGCACCCGGATCATATCGCGCTCACCTATATCAACTGCTCGACGGAGGTGAAGGCGCTCTCCGACATCATCGTCACCAGCAGCAGCGCGGAGAAAATCCTCGCGCAGATTCCGAAGGACCAGAAGATCATCTTCGGGCCGGACAAGCATCTTGGCGGCTATCTCGCGCGCAAGACCGGGCGCGACATGCTGCTCTGGCCGGGAGTGTGCATCGTGCACGAGGCGTTCAGCGAGACGGAGCTGCTGAAACTGAAGGCGCAGCACCCCGACGCGCCCATCGCTGCCCACCCGGAGTGCCCCGCGCATATTGTCGAGCATGCCGATTATGTGGGCAGCACCAGCGGCATATTGAACTATGCGAAGGAGATGGCGGGCGACACGCTGATCGTCGCGACCGAGCCGCATATCATCCACCAGATGGAACTGGCGATGCCGGAGAAGAATTTCATCGGCGCGCCGGGCGCGGACGGCAACTGCAACTGCAACATCTGCCCATATATGGCGCTCAACACGCTGGAGAAGCTTTATCTCGCGTTGCGCGACCTTGAGCCGCGGGTGGAGATAGAGGAAGGGTTGCGATTGCAGGCGAAGAAGAGCCTCGACCGGATGATGGAGATGGCGGCGGGCACGGTGGGGCAGGGGGATCTGGGGGCGCGGTCTTGACCTTCTCTCTTCCCCAATTCGACCTTTCCGCCTTCATCGCATCTACGCTGGCCGAGGACCTAGGCGGGCCGGTCGGCGCGGGCGGGCGGGATGTGACGAGCGAAAGCGTGATCCCGGCGGATGCGCGTTTTGCTGGCGTGATGGACAGCCGCGATACCGTGACGGTGGCGGGCCTGCCGATTGCAGAGGCCTTCTTCCGCGCGCTCGACGCGGATGTCGAGATCGAAATTCTGGTGGATGAGGGTGAGAGCGTGCCCGCCGGAACGGACCTGATGCGCCTTTCGGGCAATGCCCGCGCGCTGCTCACCGCCGAGCGGTCCGCGCTCAACACCGTGCAGCACCTCACCGGCATTGCGACGATGACGCGCGCCTATGTGAACAAGATCGCGGGCACGCACGCCACCCTGCTTGATACGCGTAAGACCATTCCCGG
Organism: uncultured Sphingobium sp.; assembly: GCA_964408525.1. Taxonomy (GTDB): domain Bacteria; phylum Pseudomonadota; class Alphaproteobacteria; order Sphingomonadales; family Sphingomonadaceae; genus Sphingobium. The sequence goes on from CAYOZY010000074.1 coordinate 10,694, forward strand.
CCTGCGCGTGCTGGAGAAATATGCCACTCGCATGGGCGGCGCGACCAATCATCGTATGGGGCTTTATGATGCAGCGATGATAAAGGACAACCATGTCGCGGTGGCGGGATCGGTCGGCGAGGCGGTGCGTCGCGCCGTCGCCGCAGGGGTCGAGCGCATCATCGTCGAGGTGGACCGCATCGACCAGATCGAGTCGGCGCTGGCTGCGGGCGCGACGCATCTGCTGCTTGACAATATGGCGCTGTCGACCCTGCGCGGCGCGGTCACGCTGGTCGGCGGGCGAGTGCCGACCGAGGCGTCTGGTGGGGTGAAGCTGGAGACGATCCGCGCCATCGCGGAAACCGGCGTCACCTATATCAGCGTCGGGCGGCTGACGCAGAGCGCTCCGGCGGCCGACATCGGGCTGGACTTCGCCAGTGCCTGACGGCGGTGCCGCCGCCGCCCTGTTGATGCTGGCGCTGATGCCGGGGCAGGGGGCAGGCAAGCCGGCGCTGCCGCAGGCTGGGCAATGCCGCCTGCCCGCGACCATCCGCCCGCCGCATTTCGAGCAACCGGAGAGCCGGTCCGACGTGCGCCGCATGCCCATTGGCGGTTATACGCTGGCGCTGAGCTGGTCGCCGGAATTTTGCGCGGGTCAGGTCAGGGGCCCGAATTTCCAATGCCATGGCGGCAATCATTTCGGTTTCATCCCGCATGGCCTCTGGCCGGAAGGGCGTGGCAATGGCTGGCCGCAATGGTGCAGTCCGGCCGTGGTCATCCCGCGCGACGTTTTGCGCGAAAATCTCTGCGCGATGCCCGGTGAGCAACTGATGCAGCATCAATGGGCGAAGCATGGAAGCTGCATGGCAAACACGCCCAAAGCCTATTTCGATCGCGCGCGCCGGCTGTATCAGCGGTTGCGCTTTCCCGATATGAACTGGCTTGCCGGGCGATACCGCCTCACTGCGGGCGATGTCGCCGGAGCGTTCGCCCGCGCCAATCCGGGCATGCGGATCGAAATGATGCGGGTGCGAGCGGGCGATAATGGCGCGTTGAGCGAGGTCTATATCTGCCTCGATGCGGCATTTCAGCCGGCCAGATGTCCGGCGGGCAAGGGCGGTCTGTCGCAAAATGCGCGGATAAGGATAAGAAGCGCGCGATAATCGCGCGAAAATATTGGGATGGTGTGAAATGGTGGAGCCGAGGGGGATCGAACCCCTGACCTCTACAATGCCATTGTAGCGCTCTCCCAGCTGAGCTACGGCCCC
>CAYOZY010000075.1:0-11881 GCA_964408525.1 uncultured Sphingobium sp.
GGTGATCATCATCATTATCACCGGCCTGACGCTCGCCTTCGGCGATACGAGCGGCGGCTTCCGCCGGCTGGTGCAGATCGTCTTTGGCCTGTCGATCGCATTCGCAGCCAGCTCCTTCTTCCTGAGCTTCTTCAGCTTCGGCGGCGGGGCGCTGATCTGATGACGTCGGCAGACGACATCCCCGGCTTCTATGCCCCGGTCCACCGCGCACTGGCCGAGCCGATTCTGCTCGGCGGTGCGCCGCGCGCACTCGCTATCGTCAATGGCACGCTGGCGGGCGCAATTGGTCTCGGCTTGCGGCTCTGGCTCGCTGGCCTTGCCATCTGGGCAATCGGCCATGTGCTTTCGGTTTGGGCTGCACGCCGTGATCCGCAGTTTGTAGATGTCGCGCGCCGCCATCTCAAATATCCGACCTGGGTGCGGCCATGATGTCGCTTCAGGAATATCGGACCAAATCCGCCAGTCTCGCAGACTTCCTCCCCTGGGTCGCACTGGTGGGGCCGGGCGTGGTGCTCAACAAGGACGGATCGTTCCAGCGGACAGCGCGCTTTCGCGGTCCCGATCTCGACAGTGCCACGCCCGCTGAACTCGTCGCCGTCACCTCCCGGCTCAACAATGCCCTGCGGCGGTTGGGCTCGGGATGGGCGGTTTTCGTCGAAGCGCAGCGCACCGCGGCGCAAGCCTATCCGCAATCGCGCTTTCCCGATCCCGTATCGGCGCTGGTCGACAGGGAACGCCGCGAACAGTTTCGTGAGGAAGGCGCGCATTTCGAAAGCGGCTATTATCTGACGCTGCTGTGGATGCCCCCGCCCGAGGAAGCCGCCCGTGCAGAAGGTTGGCTCTACGAAGGCAAGGCGTCGACCGGGGTCGACCCCAAGGAACTCGTCAAATCCTTCGCCGATCGAACCGACCGCGTGTTGCATCTGGTTGAGGGATTTATGCCCGAGGCAGCGTGGCTCGATGACGCCGCCACGCTGACCTATCTCCACAGCACGGTATCAACCAGGAAGCAGCGCGTTCGCGTGCCCGAAACGCCGGTCTATCTCGACGCGCTGCTGGCCGATGAGCCGCTGACCGGCGGTCTCGAACCCATGCTCGGCGCCCATCATTTGCGCACGCTCACCATCACCGGCTTTCCGACGGCGACCTTTCCCGGTCTGCTTGATGAGCTCAACCGGCAAGCCTTCCCTTACCGCTGGTCGACGCGGGCAATCATGCTCGACAAGACCGACGCCACCAAGCTGCTCTCGAAAATTCGGCGGCAATGGTTCGCCAAGCGCAAATCGGTCGCCGCCATCCTCAAGGAGGTGATGACCAACGAGCAGTCGGTGCTGATGGATTCGGACGCCTCGAACAAGGCGGCCGATGCTGACATGGCGCTGCAGGAGCTTGGCGCAGATCATGCCGGCATTGCTTATGTCACTGCGACGGTCACGGTCTGGGACCGCGACCCGGCGCTGGCGGCGGAGAAGCTGAGGCTGGTCGAAAAGGTCATCCAGGGCCGCGACTTCACCTGCACGATCGAAGGCATGAATGCGCTCGAGGCATGGCTCGGATCGTTGCCCGGCCATGTCTACGCCAATGTCCGGCAGCCGCCCATTTCCACTCTCAATCTCGCCCACCTGATCCCCCTGTCAGCGGTATGGGCGGGAGCGGAACGGGACGAGCACTTCGGTGACGCCCCCTTGCTTTACGGCAAGACCGAAGGCTCGACCCCGTTCCGCCTTTCCCTTCATGTCGGCGATGTCGGCCACAGTCTGATCGTCGGCCCGACCGGTGCGGGCAAATCCGTGCTGCTGGCGCTGATGGCGCGGCAGTTCCGGCGCTACAAAGGCAGCCAGATCTTCGCTTTCGATTTTGGTGGATCGATCCGCGCTGCTGCGCTCGGCATGGGCGGCGACTGGCAGGATCTCGGAGGCGCGCTGTATGCCGAGGAAAGCGACAGCGATGCCGTCGCCCTGCAACCGCTTGCACGGATCGACAACGCCGGCGAACGCGCCTGGGCCGCCGAATGGCTGGCGGCGATGCTGGCCGGTGAAGGCATGGTGATTGACCCTGCAACCAAAGAGCATCTCTGGTCGGCCCTGACATCGCTTGCGTCCGCTCCGCCTGCCGAACGCACACTCACCGGCCTCGCGGTCCTCCTTCAATCCCAGGAATTGAAGCAGGCACTAGCCCCGTATCTCATCGGCGGTCCATGGGGACGGCTGCTCGATGCGGAACAGGAACGTCTGGGTGAGGCGTCTGTGCAGGCTTTCGAAACCGAAGGTCTGATCGGCGCGTCATCGGCCGCAGCTGTGCTCGCCTATCTGTTCCACCGGATTGAGGGGCGGCTCGACGGCTCGCCGACGATGATCATCATCGATGAAGGCTGGCTCGTGCTCGACAGCCCGGCCTTCGCCGCGCAGCTGCGCGAATGGCTGAAGACGCTGCGCAAGAAGAATGCGAGCGTCATCTTCGCGACCCAGAGCCTTGCCGACATCGAGACGTCGGCCATCGCGCCAGCCATCATCGAAAGCTGTCCGACGCGAATCTTTCTGCCGAACGAGCGCGCGGCCGAACCGCAGATCGCACGGGTCTATGAGCGGTTCGGCCTCAATGATCGCCAAATCGAAATCCTGAGCCGGGCTACCCCGAAACGCGATTATTACTGTCAATCGCGGCGCGGCAACCGGCTATTCGAGCTGGGCCTGGGCGATGTCGCACTCGCCTTCAGCGCCGCCTCTTCCAAAACCGATCAGATCCGCATCGCCGAGCTTGTCGCCGCCCATGGCCGCGAAGGCTTTGCAGCGGCCTGGCTCCAGAACCGCAGCCTCGCATGGGCGGCCGAGCTGCTTCCTCCCCCGCCGCCCGCACTAACGGACAAGGAAAACCGCCCATGAAAATACCCGTCCTCCGCCGCGCTCTCATGGCGACGGCGATCGCCACTTCGCTGGTATCAGGCACCATGATCGCCGCGCCAGCGCAGGCCCAGTTTGGCGGGATCGTCTATGACCCCAGCAACTACGCGCAGAACGTGCTGACCGCCGCCCGGACGCTGCAGCAGATCAACAACCAGATCCAGCAGATCCAGAACCAGGCGACCAGCCTCATCAACGAGGCCCGCAATCTTGCCAGTCTGCCGGTCTCGACGATCCAGACGCTTCAGCAACAGGTCGACCAGACCCGCCAGTTGCTGAATCAGGCTCAGCGCATCGCCTATGACGTGACCGACGTGCAGCAGGTGTTCAACGGCCGTTACAAGGGGGCTGCACTTACCGGCGGGCAGGCCCAGATGGTCGCTAACGCCAATGCGCGATGGCAGGACAGCGTCGGCGCCTTCGAAGACGCCATGAAGGTTCAGGCCGGGATCGTCGGCAATCTGGGTGCGACCCGCAGCTCGATCACGACACTGGTCGGCGCCAGCCAGTCAGCGACCGGGGCATTGCAGGCTGCACAGGCCGGCAATCAGCTACTGGCTTTGCAAACCCAGCAACTGGCCGATCTGACCGCCGCCATTGCGGCGCAAGGCCGCGCGCAGTCGATCGAGGCCGCGCGCAATGCCGCGACCGAGGCCGAGGGCCGCGAGCGCTTTCGCCGCTTCCGGACCCGGAATTGACATGAGCCGGTCGGTCAAGCTGGCGGCAGCCGCTGCTTTTGGCGGCTTGCTGATCGCGGTCGCGGTTGTTTCCGCAACGCGGCCGCCGGCTCGGCACGACGCAACGACCTATGTCGCGGACGACACAGGTTCTCCGAACCCTCACGCCGCAGAACTCAAGCGCTGCAGCACGATCACCATTCCGGAATCGGGATGCGATGCGGTCTGGGAAGCTGAGCGCCGCCGATTTTTCCATGGAAGGGACCGGCAGCCATGAATGATACCGGCGTCATCGACCAGTTTCTGACGGTCTTCACCCAATATATCGACAGCGGCTTCGGCCTGCTCGGCGGTGAGGTCGGCTTCCTTTCGACCACCCTCATCGTCATCGACGTGACCATAGCCGCCTTGTTCTGGGCCTGGGGCACCGACGAGGATGTGCTGCAGCGCCTGATCAAGAAGACGCTCTACATCGGCACTTTCGCCTTCATCATCGGCAACTTCTCGAATCTCGCTGGCATTATGCTCCAGAGCTTTGCCGGGCTTGGCCTGCAGGCCAGTGGCAGCGGCATGGCGATCGGCGATTTCATGCGCCCCGGCGTTGTGGCCGCAACCGGTCTTGATGCCGGACAACCGCTGCTCGACGCCACCGCCGATCTTGTCGGGCCGGTGGGTCTGTTCACCAATTTCGTGCAGATCCTGATCCTGCTGATTTCGTGGCTGATCGTCGTCATCGCTTTCTTCGTGCTGGCGATCCAGGTCTTCGTCACCATCATTGAGTTCAAGCTGGTGACGCTTGCAGGCTTCGTGCTGCTGCCGTTCGCCTTTTTCGGGCGCACCGCCTTCATGGCCGAGCGCGTCCTTGGCCACATCATTTCCTCCGGCATCAAAGTGCTCGTGCTTGCCGTCATCACCGGCATTGGCACGACCCTCTTCACGCAGTTCATCAATGCCGGACTCGGGGTCGAACCCGACATCCAGCAAGTCATGGCGATTGCGCTCGCGGCCCTGACCTTGCTCGGCCTCGGTATCTTTGGTCCCAGCATCGCCAACGGCATTGTCTCGGGCGGACCGCAGCTTGGCGCAGGCGCGGCAGCAGGTACGGCGATCGCCGCTGGCGCAACGATTGCGGGCGGTATCGCGGGTGCCAAGCTCGCCGCAGGTGCCGCTGGCTCAGCCATGGCTGGCACGGCCATGGGCGGTGCTCGCGCGGCAGGCGGCGCATCGGGTGCCTATGCAGCCGGAGCCGCTGGCAAAACCGGACGGGCTGCGGCTGCTTCGGGTCTCGCCAACGTCGCAAAATCAGCCGCAAGCAGCGCAGCGTCACCGCTTCGCCGGGCCGCGGACAGCCTCAAGGCGAACTATGCCGCTGGCAAGGCCGGGACGCCTGCCAATGCGGCAGCGACCGGCGCCGCCGATGGCCCTCCTGCATGGGCCACCGCGATGAAGCGGCGTCAGGCCATGACGCAGGGCGCCAACATGGCCTCGCATACCCTCAAGGGCGGTGACAGCCACGGCGGCGGCTCTGGCCCTGACATCTCCGACAAAAGCTGAAACTTCCGAAAAGGATCCGACATGTTTCGACGCCCCTCTATCCGCTACGGGACCAGTCCCGAGCCCGTCACGCCCTATCAACGCGCCGCACAGGTCTGGGACGACCGCATCGGTTCAGCCCGGGTGCAGGCGAAAAACTGGCGGCTCGCCTTCTTCGGCTGCCTTGCGCTTTCGGGAGGGCTGGCAGGCGGTCTCGTCTGGCAATCGGCGCGCGGCACGATCACGCCCTGGGTGGTCGAGGTCGACAAGCTCGGCCAGGCACAGGCCATCGCGCCCGCTGATGTCGATTATCGCCCGACCGACCCGCAGATGGCGTTCCACCTTGCTCGCTTCATCGAACAGGTGCGCGCCATTCCCGCCGATCCGATCGTGCTGCGGCAAGACTGGCTCAGGGCTTACGACTTCACCACCGACCGCGGCGCGCAGGCGCTCAATGACTATGCGCGGGGCAACGATCCCTTTGCCCAAGTCGGCAAGGTGCAGGTCGCGGTCGATGTGTCGAGCGTTGTTCGGGCCTCAAATGACAGCTTCCGCGTCGGCTGGACCGAGCGGCGTTACCAGGATGGCGCCCTTCTCGAGACTTCGCGCTGGTCAGCGATCCTGACCACCGTCGTGCAGCCACCACGCACCCCCGATGCCCTGCGCAAGAATCCGCTCGGCCTGTTCATCAACGCCATCAACTGGTCAAAGGAGCTTAGCCAATGATCCGCCCGACGCGCGCCCTGCGCACATCCATTATGCTCTCAGCGGTAACGCTGCTCTGTATCCCTGCTCAAGCCATGGCGCACGAACAGCGCGGTCAGCCGCATGCAATTCCTGCCGCATCGGCGCAGACCGTTGAGCCTGCCGACCCGCGCACCCGTGTTGGTAGGGCCAACGCCGCAGCGCGCGTGGAACCGGAGCGTACCAGCTATTTCAATGCCATCCAGCAATATGCCTATACCGATGGAGCCCTGTTCCAGATTTACACCGCACCGGGGCAGATTACCGACATCATACTACAGGAAGGCGAGGAACTCGTCGGACCGGGGCCGGTCGCATCGGGCGATACGGTCCGCTGGATCATCGGCGACACGGTAAGCGGGAGCGGATCATCGCGCCGCGTTCACATCCTCGTCAAGCCGACGCGGGCCGACATTCGCACCAACCTCATCATCAATACCAATCGCCGCACCTATCATCTTGAACTCAGCGCGACGAACTCGACCTATATGGCCGCAGTCTCCTGGACCTATCCGCAGGACGCCTTGATCGCCCTGCGTACTGTCGAGGCCGAGCGTGAACGCACGGCTCCGGTGGCGGCGGGAATCGATTTCTCAAGCCTGAACTTTCGCTACCGCATTGCGGGCGATCGCCCCGGATGGCGGCCAGTACGGGTGTTCGATGATGGCCGGCAGGTGTTCATCGAGTTTCCGGTCGACATTGCGAGCGGCGATATGCCGCCGCTGTTCGTGATCGGCGCGGACCAGGCAGCTGAGCTCGTGAACTACCGTGTTCAAGGCCGGTATATGGTTGTCGACCGGCTGTTTGAGCGTGCGGAATTGCGGCTTGGCGCAGGTAGCAGCGCCAAGCAGGTTCGCATTGAGCGTGAACGCGCACGCCGCCGGAGCCGCTCATGAACACGCGACCGCAGGATGATGGCGTGCCACCGGTCTCCAACCGGATTGTTGAGGCTGAAGTAGAGACTGACATTGAAACTGACGTTGTGGTCGAAGCCGAAGGCGATGAGCCTGACGACGAGCGCCCGGTTGCACCGGCCAACCCCGACGGTTTTCGCCTTGGCGGGGAACCGCCGCGCGTCATGCGCTTGTCGCGCAAGGCACTGGCAATCCTTGGCCTCCTCGCCAGCGTCGGGATTGGCGGTGCGCTGATCTACGCACTTCAGCCCAAGAACCACGCGCCAGCCGAGAATCTCTACGACACGAACAGCCGCAACCGCGCGGACTCGGTCAACGGTGCGCCTGCCAACTACGGCGACGTGCCCAAGTTGGGGCCCGCACTTCCCGGTGATCTCGGCGGCCCAATCGTTGCCGCGCAGCAGCGCGGGCAAAATGTCCCGATCCCGCCCATTGGCACCGCCCCGGCCGCAGGACAGCCCGATCCGCGGATTGCCGCCGCCGAGCAAGCGCGCGAACGCGCGGCGCAGGAGCGTGACAGCGCCCGGACCAGTCGCCTGTTTCTTACCGGAGAGACCGGAACGACCGACAATCGGTCTGCAAGCGCAGTAGGGCCAGCGCCATCAGCTTCGATACCAGGTGCCGATCCAGCTCAACCGTCTGCAGCAACAGCCACGTCAAGCCGCCGCGCATTTCTCGGACAGCGCGGCAACCGCAGCACGGAAAGCCCTGAGCGCATCATGCGCCTTGCATCGCCTTACGTCGTGCAGGCCGGAAGCGTGATACCGGCAGCGCTCATAACCGGCATCCGGTCCGACCTTCCAGGTCAGATCACAGCGCAGGTTACACAAAACGTCTACGACAGCCCCACCGGCCGGATCCTCCTGATCCCCCAAGGCTCAAGGCTGATCGGTGAATATGACAGCGACGTAACCGCCGGACAGAACCGCGTGCTGCTGGCGTGGGACCGCCTCATCCTTCCCGGAGGTCAATCGATCCTGCTTGATCGCCTGCCCGGCGCTGATGCTGCCGGTATGGCCGGCCTTGAAGACCAGACCAACTATCATTGGGGCAACATGCTCCAGGCCGCGCTCATTTCGACATTGCTGGGCGCTGGTACGGAGCTCATCTCGAACGGTGACAGCGATCTCATTCGGGCGCTGCGTTTCGGCACGCAGGACACCATAAGCCAGACAGGCAGGCAGGTCGTGCAGCGGCAATTGAACGTGCCACCGACACTGACCGTGCGCCCCGGATTTTCGCTGCGCATCATCGTGACGCGCGATCTGGTGTTCGAACCTGTGCCTGCCGGAGGAACGCGATGACCCGTCTCAAACTGGCTGATCTGGCCGATGAAAAGCCGGTGCGGCTGACCTTGGAGCTCTCTGCACGGCTTCACCGCGATCTGGTGGCTTATGCGCTCGCCGTAAACGGCGGGGATGCCAAAGGTGCGCCGACCACCGAGCGGCTTATTCCGCCCATGCTTGAGCGGTTTATCGCAACTGACCGGGCTTTTGCCAAAGCCCGGAAGACGCCTCAGACGGGGTAACGCTCGTTGATCAGGGTAAAGAAGCGTTGCAGCGCCGGATTGTCATTGTCTTCGCGCCAGTAAACCGAGAATTCGAGGCGCGTCGTGCCGTTCTGATCGTGGATATCGCGGAAATGGAGTTCCGGCCATGTCACGCCCTGCGAGGCTTCGGTTGCGATGGATATGAAGCGACCGACCGACACAATGCTCAGCACGCTCTCAAGGCTGGTATTCTGCACGATGATGTTCGGCCGCCCGCCCTGTCCGGTCAGCCGCGCAGCAAGCAGATTGGCAAGAGTTGGACCAATGCCGCCGCCCGGCACCACGAACACTTCGCGGCGCAGATCACTCCAGTAGATCCGCTCGCTGTCGAGAAGCCGATGGCCCGACTGCAAGGCGACCATCAGCCTGTCAGACCAGACCGAGCGCGCCAGAATGCCGCTCTCTTCCATCCCGGCAGGTGCCACCGCGACATCGATGGTCCGCGATTGCAAGGCATTCAGCAGCTTTTCAGGGGCGGCTTCCTCGCCATCGAACTGGACGTCAGGAAATCGGGTCAGATACTCGGAGAAGGTCTGCTTCAGATTGCCTGCCATCAGCGAGGAGCTGTAACCGACAGCGAGACGCCCCTGTTCGCCATAGCTGACCGCTCGCGCGGTGGTCTGCAGATTGTCGATGTCAGTGATGATGCGCCGCGCAGACTCAAGGAAGACCTGGCCCATCTCGGTTGGCTCAGCTCCCCGCGTCGAACGCGTAAACAACTTGATGCCGAGTTTGTCCTCAAGTTGCGTGACCCGTAGGCTCAGCGTTGCCTGCTTCATGTTGAGCGCCGTGGCAGCACGGGAAAAGCTGCGGGTGTCTGCGGTCAGAACGGCGTAGCGGAGTTGCCGAACCTCGATCGTCATGCTGCTATCGCTCCCCCATTCTCTTTCTAGCCGACATTGAGGCGCAATCAGACTGAAATCGCAATATAAATTCGCGATAGTGGAATGAGGTCAGAGATCGATCCGTAAATTTACTTGCCCAGTCAGATGGATGCCGGAATTTAACTTCAAATCTGTTTGATCTATTTTGGAGACAAATTTTAACGGCGGCGTGGTAAGGATTCGATATGTCGAATGAACCCCGTGCTCCACGTCTTGCTGTCCTCATCGACGCTGACAATGCCTCCTCCCGTATCGCTACCCGTCTGTTCGAAGAGATCGCCAAAATCGGTGAAGCCAGTGTGCGCCGGATTTATGGCGACTTTTCCGGAACCCGCCTCAAATCCTGGGCAGAGGTTCTTTCAACCCACGCAATTCGGGCGCAGCAGAACTTCGCCTACACCACCGGCAAGAATGCATCTGACATTGCGCTCGTGATCGACGCCATGGACCTGTTGCATACCGGGCGCTTCGACGCCTTCTGCCTGGTATCGTCTGACAGTGATTTCACAGGGCTTGCGGCCCGCATCCGCGAGCAAGGCATCGATGTCTATGGCTTCGGCGAGCAGAAAACCCCGGAGAGCTTCCGTCAGGCTTGCCGACGCTTCATCTACACGGAAAATCTTCTGCCGGAGGCTCCGACCTCGGAAGAGCCCGAACGCGCCGATCTGCGTCCTGCGACAGCCAAACAAGCCCCAAGCGGGGCCGCCCCGCTTATTCGCAAGGCCATTGCGCAGCTGGACGATGACGGTGGCTGGGTTCCCTTGGGCCGAGTGGGCCAGCGTCTCGCTGAACTCGCGTCGGATTTCGATCCGCGTACCTATGGTCAGGCCAAGCTCAGCGATCTCGTCGACAAGGCGGGTGCCTTCGAATCTCGGAGGACGGAGTCAGGGCATGTCCAAATCCGGCTGAAAAGCGTCAACGCGAAGGGCAAAAAATAGATTCGACGCCGCAATACCGTCCCTCATTTCATTTGCGTGGTTTGGACCATCTAACGGGCGGGCCAACTCTACAGGTGGGAAACCCTCGCGTTTTATCTGCCCGAAATTTCCACGTATCCAATTAGCTCGGCAGAATAGCTTCCATCACCAGTCGCCAGCCCCTTGTGTTTGAGCTCGCGTTGCAGAGTTGGCTCAACCACATTCCTGAATAGCTCCAGCCTTTCCTCGGCCGTCAGGAAGGGTTTGGCGACCGGTGCGTTCAGATACTGGGCCGACTGCCTTTCGATCGCAGGCATCCGGGCGCCGTCCGGCTGCACCGCAATTGTCTGGATTGTGGTCCGCCGCTCACCATTCGCGACAGCGGACTCAACAATCCAGAACGACAGTAGTGTGGGGCTGATGTCATCGCTTGATACGGAAAGGCCCAGTTGTTCTGGCGCCAGCCCTCTCCAGCGACCTAGTTCTTCCTGAACCAACGGGTGGTCCAAGCCGAGCAATTCGATGCCTTCCTGGCTCGTGGCGACATCGCGATCGAGCGTGAAACGCACCTTGCGCGACCCATCAACGACCGTCAGATCGTAAGTCTGATCATCCACCTTTGCGAGCCGTTGGTGTCGGTCAGGAAGAGAGGATGACATGAACTGGACGATCCGCCCCATGCCAGTCGAGACGTCTGAAAATGGCTGATACTCGTCGAGGCTGAATCCATCGAGGTCCTGAAACAGATCAAACACGACTTCCCGAGCCTCTCTGGCATTGGATAGCGCGGCCTCGAGTTCTACTGTGGTTCGTTGCAGGGTGGGGTCAGACAGCGCCTCCTGATAGACGCGGTCGTAGTTCAACCGTTCGGATAGCTGGCCCAAAATCTGGGCCCGCAGATCCTCAGCGACATTGCCCTGATCGTCAACCTTGCCCAGTGTCCGGGCAATCTCGGTGAGCTTGTCATCCAAGAGCAGGAATATCCGCCCCTCAATCGTGTCCGAAAGAACGAGATTATAGACCTGCGCAGTGTGCGCCTGGCCGTAGCGATGGATGCGCCCGATCCGCTGCTCCATATCCATCGGATTCCAGGGTAGATCGAAATTAAACAGGATACGGGCGAACTGGAGATTAATCCCTTCACGCCCGGCTGCGGTGCAGACCAGAACACGGGGGCCATCTTTCATCCGGAAGCGGCGCTCAGCCGCGGTCTTGGCGCCATGGTCGCCGCCGCGCAGCACGACAACGCCTTGGCCAGGATACGCTTGCTCGATCTCACGGGCGATCAGATCGACCGTACCGAGATAGGTCGCAAAGATGACGACCTTCTCGCCAGGATTTTGACGCCAAAGCGTTCCCAAACCATCCAGCAGCTTCTGGACCTTGGTCTCGCGTGATGGCGGGAACGATTCGAGCAGGTCCCCGATGCGCAGCCGTTCCTCCGGCAGATGAAGATCCACGACCGACGAGGCGATATCTTCGACATGCGACGCAGCGAACTCACTGCCATAGGGATCAGAGGCCATTTCCAGAGCATCGTCGTCGAGCTTTCTTGCAAGCCGATACTTGAGATCAGCCATCACTCGGTCGACTTCGCTGCGCCCCATCGGGTCGCGGCCGAGGTCCCATTCCAGATGGATCAGTTCGCGGGCTTCATCGTACAGTCGCTCGCGACCTTCGATATCGAGCTCGCGGTCGCGGAGAAGGGCTTCCCTGAGTGTCAGCATCAAGAGTCGACGCTTCAAGGTCCGGCGGACAGCAGC
>CAYOZY010000076.1:0-431 GCA_964408525.1 uncultured Sphingobium sp.
CGCACCTGGACGATCTTGACCCGCAGCTCGACCGTATCTGCGCCCACCACGATGCCCTGCGCGCCGGCTTCGGCCAGCCACCGATCGACCGGCAGCGGCTCTTGGACGACCTGTGGGACATCGCCGCCTTCATCCTGCCCTTCGCCAAGCCGGTGTGGCGCACGCTGACCGAGGCCAGGAAAGCGGGCAAGCGCATCCTGTTCGAAGGTGCGCAGGGCGTGCTGCTGGATGTCGATCACGGCACCTATCCGTTCGTCACCAGCTCGAACACGGTCGCGGGCACAGCCAGCAGCGGCACCGGCCTTGGCCCGCGCGGCGCGGGCTTCGTGCTGGGCATCGTCAAGGCCTACACCACGCGCGTAGGCTCCGGCCCCTTCCCCACCGAGCAGGATAACGAGATCGGCCAGACGCTTGGCACGCGCGGCCATGAA
>CAYOZY010000076.1:441-4758 GCA_964408525.1 uncultured Sphingobium sp.
GACGGCCACGCGGTGCTGGTGCGCCAGTCCGCCGCCGTTTCGGGCATCACCGGCATTGCATTGACCAAGCTCGACATTCTCGACGGCTTCGAGGAGATCAGGATCTGCACCGGCTATAGGCTGGATGGGAAACGCTACGACTATCTGCCGCCACATCCGCAGGATCAGGCGCGGGTCGAACCGATCTACGAAACCATCGAAGGCTGGAGCGAGACGACGGCGGGCGCGCGGAGCTGGGCCGAACTTCCGGCGCAGGCGATCAAATATATCCGCCGCATCGAGGAACTGATCGAATGTCCGGTGACGCTCGTGTCTACCTCGCCCCAGCGCGACGACACGATCCTCGTCACCGATCCTTTCGCGGACTGAGCAGCACAAACGCGAGCAGAATTGAAAAACCCGGCAGCCTTGCGGCAACCGGGCTTTTCTCCCCTCCTGTTATTCTTTCAAGCGCCGGCGCTATTTCATTTTACCGCGATTTCCGAGCAGTGAAATATTCCATTTCACTCGAAATCGCTCAGTCAGCCGTCGTAATCCCCGCCGATATTCTGGTTGCGCGGCGGCGCGGCAGCCGTGAGGCGCAGCGCTTCGGCGGACTGGGCGATGTTGCCGATCTCGTCGGGCATATCGTCGTCGTCAATGCGAACCTTCTGGAGATCGCCGACCAGCGCATCGCGCAGATCTTCGGGCAAGACCGTCTCTTCCGCGATTTCGCGCAGGGCGACGACCGGGTTTTTATCGCGATCGCGGTCGACGGTCAGTTCGGCGCCGCCAGAAATTTCGCGCGCGCGCTGCGCCGCGAGCAGAACGAGATCGAAACGGTTGGTAACCTTGTCGATGCAATCTTCGACAGTAACGCGGGCCATCGGGCCTCCTGCATATATGTGGAAATTCGGATGTGCGGCCCTAGCAACCGGGGGTGGGAGAGTCAATATTTTCCGCCACAGCACCCCCTCGCCCTCCCCACCCTGCCAAATGCGGTGGAACATCGGTGCGCGCTGAGGCATTATTCGCGCATGAGCAATCCATCGCAGGACGCCGCCAGCCCATTCGCCACGCAAGAGGGCGAATACTTCGATCATGAGCTTGACGGCAACCTTCTGCATGTGAACGCTCATGGCCCCGCTCGTCGTGCGATGCTGCTCGATCTCATCGACGGCGCACAATCCAGCCTGAAGCTCTATTATTACACCTTCGCCAACGACGAGAGCGGACGCCTCGTGCTCGCCCGCCTCATTCGCGCGGCGCGGCGCGGCGTCGACGTCACCCTGATGATAGACGGTTTCGGGTCGATCGAAACAGGCACCGCCTTCTTCGACAGCCTGAAGCAGGCGGGCGGACGGGTCGGGTGGTTCGCCACCGGCTGGTCCACTCGCGCACTGATCCGCAATCACCAGAAAATCGCCATCGCCGACAGCAAGCGCGCCATTATAGGCGGGTTCAATGTGGCGGACGCCTATTTCGCGACATATGAAAAGGACGGCTGGCGCGATTTGGGCCTGCGCATAGAGGGACCGGAGGCCGCCACGCTGGAGCGCTGGTATGACGCGCTTTGGCAATGGGTATCCGCCCCGCGTCCAAGCTTTCGCGCGTTGCGCGCGCTGGTGCGCGGCTGGCATGACGGGCCGGGACGCATGCGCTGGCTGATGGGCGGGCCAACCTACCGCCTCAGCCCATGGGCGCGCTCGGTGCGCCTCGACCTCGAACGGGCCAGCCGGGTCGATATGGTCGCGGCCTATTTCTCGCCGGGAAACCGCATGCTCGCCCGCCTGCGCCGGGTGGCGCGACGAGGCACCGCCCGCCTCATCCTCGCTTCCCGATCCGACAACACAGCCACGATTGCGGCCGCCCGCCTGCTATACGGGTCATTACTGCGCGCGGGGGCGGCGATATATGAATATCTCCCCTGCCGCCTGCATGCCAAGATCATCGTCATCGACGACGCCACCTATATAGGATCAGCCAATTTCGACATGCGCAGCCTGTTTCTCAATGTCGAGCTCATGCTGCGCATTGAGGATGAGGTCTTTGCCGCCAAGATGCGCAAACTGGTGGACCAGAACATTCCGGAATGTGAGCATGTCACGCCGGAGGTTCACCGGGCGAGACGAACGCCTTTCCGTCTGTTCACGGGATGGATCAGCTATATGCTCGTCGGCGTGCTCGACTACAAGATCACTCGGCGCCTGAACTTCCGGGAGTGACGCCGGGGCGGGCCGTGAATATGCGGCAGGGCGGAATGTTGCGCCAGATCATCCCCTCCTCGATCTCGCCGAAACAGGGGCGCAACAGCGGCAGGACTAAGCGCGAATATTGATAGATCAGGAACGCGCCATCATCGCGCAGCGCCGCGCGCGTTGCGCGCATGATGGCGGCGCCCACGCCTTCGGGCAGGGTCGAGAAGGGCAGGCCCGAAACGACATAATCCGCCCGGCTTCCACCCGCCTGGCTCATCAGTATCGCCTCGACGTCCGCTGCCGAACCATGCACCGCCATGAGGCGCGGATCGTTGATCGTGCGGCGCAGATGCGCGACGAAATCCGGGTTCATGTCGATGACGATCATCCGCGCGTCGGGCCGCAGCCGCGCCAGCATAGGCCGCGTGATCGTGCCGAGGCCGGGTCCATATTCCACGACGAGATCGGCGCGGTTCCATTCGATCCGGTCCATCAGATAGCCGATCACGACGGACGAAGTCGGGATAACGGAACCGATCTGCCTGGGCGAACGCAAAAATGCCCGGAAGAATTTCAGTTTTTCGGTGAGGCTGTGCATCCGGCGGACATTCTCTCGGAAAATTTTCTTTTCGTTACCGGCCCGTCAGGGAGGTTCTGGCGGCACTTACCCTCCTGCTCCCGATCGCGAAAGGAGAAAAGCGGAGCGACATCCGAAAAAAAAGGCCAGCCGAAGCTGACCTTTGGAGTTTTAGGAGAGGATGCCTGAAAGGCAGGTTCTAAGTGCCGCAGGACCGCAATTTGTGCAAGTGCGAACAAATCCTTCTCAATTGCAACAATTGCATCTGTGTTTCGGCCAGTATATTTCGGCAAAGCATCTTCCGTTATTGTCGGCAAGACGCAATTCGGGCATGAATGATGCAACCAACATCACAATAATCAACGAGGATGAATGCGGCGACTGCCACCCCTGACGGCTCTGGAAGCCTTTGTGCAAGTTGCGCGCCTTGGCTCGATCAAGGCGGCAGCGGAGGAGCTTGCCCTCTCAACGCCCGCATTAAGCCGCAGAATTCAGGCACTTGAGCGCTATGTCGGCCGCCCGCTGTTCGAACGCAAGCACCAGGCGCTGGAAATCAACGCGGATGGCAATGCGCTGCTCAACGACATTGCTCCAGCGATCGACGCCATGTCGGTGGCGATCGAAAAGCTGATCAGCGGCGGCAACCAGTTGCGCCTGCGCCTCGCCGTCATGCCACTTTTTGCATCGCAGCGCCTTTTGCCTCTGCTCGGCGAGCTGAGGCAGGCCTATCCGCTGCTTCATCTCGATATAGAAACCACGCCTCATGCCGTCGCGCGCCTTGGCGAAGGGCTGGACGCGGCGATCGTGCTGGCGCGGGAGGCAGACCCCTCCCTCTATGTCTACGAACTGGGCCGCGAAACTATCTATCTGATGGGAAACAGCGAGAAACTTGCGCAAAAACCCATCACGCGGCCGGAGGACCTGTCGGGAGAAACCCTCATCATTCACCGCGACATGCCCACGATTTTCGACGACTGGAAGGCGGCTGTCGGCGCTCCGGACATTCACTCGGTGGTGATCGACAGCTATGATTCCGGCGCGCTCATGCTCGAAGCGGTGGCGCAAAGCCTTGGCATTGCCATGCTCTTCGCCAGCCACTACGAACATTCTCGCGATCCACGGCTGCAACGCGTGCTCGAAACCGAGGTTGAAAGCCCCTATCGCTACCTCTTCGTGTGCCGCCCGAAGGCGCTTCAGAACCGCGCGGTGCGCATTTTCCACGACTGGCTCGTCTCGCACGTCATCTGACCCGAAAAAAGATGGTTAAAGTGCCCGATATTCGGCCATTGTTAACCAAAATTTTGCCTTCTCCTGTCTTAATGCCACCGGGCTAAAAATAGAGAGATAGGCAGTTTCATGAATGCGCAAACCGGATTGACCACACGTCTGGCGCGTTGGGCAAAGGGTAAGTCGGGCGCTCAACAGGGAGCGGCGCACCCGGTAGACGTGAACGAAGTCGTCAACGATCGCGAGGCTTCGCGCAACGGTTCGGGCCGTGAAATCGAGCGCCGCCGCGAGTTGTATAACGACGTCGGCTCCTTCCTCTTCGCCCATGATCTCGAC
>CAYOZY010000076.1:4768-6837 GCA_964408525.1 uncultured Sphingobium sp.
CCGTAAATTTCGGCCTCGCGCTCGATTACATCACCGGCAACGACCACCAGATCGAAAAGGCAGTGCGCGCCATTCTCTCCGAGCGCGGCCAGCTCACCAACAGCGTCGCCGAACAGATCATCGCCGAACGCCATTCAGGCGAGGTCACCGCCGAAGGACTGAGCAAGATGCTCAGCTCGGTCGAGGAAAATCTCGATCGATTCTCCAGCCTCGCGGAGGAATCGCAGTCCTCCGCATCGGACTATGGCGAGGCGTTGCAGGCCAAGGTCAAGGACATGGGCGAGAAAACCTCGCCCGAACAGATGGTTACCGCGCTCATCAGCCTCACCCGTTCTATGGTCGAGAAATCGCGCCAGATCGAATCGGAGATGCGCGAGAACCAGAAGAACACCCGCGCGCTTCAGCAAAGCCTGGAAAACGCCCGCAAGGCCGCCGAGCAGGATCACCTCACCGGCCTGCCCAACCGCCGTGCCTTCGAGGCGCGCCTCAAGGAGGAGGTGACGCAGGCCGCCGCCAATGGCGAGGGGCTGGCCGTCGCCTTCTGCGACATCGACCATTTCAAGAAGATCAACGACACCCATGGCCACGACACCGGCGACCGGGTGCTCAAGTTCGTGGGTTCGCTGCTCGCCAAGATTTCGGGCGAGAAATGCCATGTCGCCCGCCATGGCGGCGAGGAGTTCGTGATGCTGTTTCGCGGCAAGACCGCGAGCGAGGCCTGCGAGATAGTCGACGGCACCCGCGCCGATCTTGCCTCGCGCAACCTTGTCGACCGCAACACCGGCGAGCGCATGAACCAGGTCAGCTTTTCGGGCGGCGTCGTGGACGTGTTTTCCTATGCCGACCCGCGCGAGGCGCTCAAGGCCGCCGACCGGGCGCTCTATCTCGCCAAGGAGCATGGCCGCAACCGCGTCTATATGGCGTCGGGTTCCGGGCCGGAGGAATAAGCGGAAACCGCCGAATCAGAGGCTCAGAAATCCGGCTTTTCATAATAGGGTGGCGGCACGATAGCCTCCATCCGCTCGGACAATAGCGGGCGGAACGACGGGCGCGACTTGAACGCCGCATACCAGCGCTTCACCGGCTCGTGCCCGGCCCAGTCGATGCCGCCCAGATAATCCGCGACCGATAGATGCGCCGCCGCCGCGATATCCGCGAGGCTCATCGTGCCGCCACCCAGCCAGCTCCGGTGATCGAGCAGATAATCCATATAATCCATATGGGTATTGGCGTTGCGCATCGCCTGCCTGAGCTGCCCGCCGTCTGGCGGGGCGCGGTGAACGATGCGCTTCTTCATCCGCTCCTCGATCAGCGGCGCGACGACATCGCGGTAGAAAATCTGGTCGCACCACGCCACCAGACGCCGCACCTCTGCCCTGCCCGCCGCACTGCCGCTGATAAGCGGCAGCTTCTCGACCGTTTCCTCGAAATATTCGCAGATCGCCTGACTGTCGATCAGGACGACACCCTTGTCGTCATCGACCATGACCGGGGTCGTGCCCGCCGGATTGAGATCGAGAAAAGCGTCATGCCCTTCCCATGGCGACTCGCGCACCAGATCATAGGCCACGCCCTTCTCGCCGAGAAGCAGGCGGACCTTGCGGGAAAACGGACAGAGCGGGAATTGATAGAGGCGCCACATGCGCCCCTATCTAGTGATTATGAAACAGGATGCCAGCGGGAAAGCATCCTCGCCGCCCGCCTGCGCGCAATTCCCGCCTTACTGCACCGTCACCGTCACCGCGCGACGGTTCTGCGCCCATGCGCCTTCATCGGAACCCAATGCGGCGGGCCGCTCCTTGCCATAGCTGATCGTCGTGATCCGCGACGGATCGACGCCCAGCGAGGCGAGATAGTTCTTCGCGGCATTGGCGCGCTTTTCACCGAGCGCGAGGTTATAGTCGCGGGTGCCGCGCTCGTCGGCATGCCCCTCGACCGTCACGCGGACGGACGGGTTGGCGCCGAGCCATTGCGCCTGAGAGCGCAGCGTATCCTGATCCTGCGCGTCGATGTCATATTTGTCGGTGTCGAAGAACACGCGGTCGGACGAGACGCTGGCGATAAAATCT
>CAYOZY010000076.1:6847-11681 GCA_964408525.1 uncultured Sphingobium sp.
CTCGGTGCCGGGCCGGTCGGCGCGGCTTCCACAGGTTCGGGCCGCGCGGTTTCGACCGGCGCGGGCGGCAGCTCCTCCGGCGCCTTCTTCGCACAGGCGGAAAGCGCGACAAGCGCGGTGGCAATCAGCAAGGGTCTTGAAAGTCGGGCCATTGTCATTCTCCTGATCGATATGTCGTGCGAATATCCATTATATCATAACAACTGGTGAGCAGCGTCAGTTCCTCTGGCATCAGGGCAGCAACGGTCCCCATGCCGGGTCGGAGCCGGAAAGCGGCGTGGGGATGCGACGCTCGTTCACCCCGGTGAGATCGACCTGCCACACCTGACTGGTGCCGCCGCGCCCCGGCGACGTGCGAAAAAACTGGAGCACGCGGCCATTGGGCGACCATGTCGGCGCCTCGTCCTGCCAGCCATTGGTGAGGATGCGTTCATTGTCGCCGCCCGGCGTCATCACCGCGACCTTGAAGTCGCCGGTAATCTTGGTGAAGGCGATAAGGTCTCCACGCGGCGACCATTCGGG
The DNA here is from genome assembly GCA_964408525.1 of uncultured Sphingobium sp. Taxonomy (GTDB): domain Bacteria; phylum Pseudomonadota; class Alphaproteobacteria; order Sphingomonadales; family Sphingomonadaceae; genus Sphingobium. The sequence continues at coordinate 7,370 of CAYOZY010000076.1, forward strand.
CGTCGCATAGCGTCCGCTGCCATGGCTGATGCGCTGCTGGTTAGATCCGTCGGCGTTCATCACATAGATTTGCTGGCTGCCGGAACGATCGCTTTCGAACACGATCCTGCTGCCGTCGGGCGAATAGCTGCCGCCGACATCGATGGCGGGAGATGAGGTGAGCCGCACCGGCACCCCGCCCTGCGCGGAAACGCGATAAATGTCGGTATTGCCCGCGACCGCCATGGAAAACAGGATATTGCGGCCATCGGGCGACCAGCGCGGCGCGAAGGTCGGGTTGCTGCTCTCGGTGATGAGGCGCTGCTTGCCCGTGCCAATATTATAGACGAAGATGCGCACCCGCCGCTGGATATAGCTCACATAGAGAATCGAGCTATAATCCGGCGAAAAGCGCGGGGTTAGCGCGATCGACTGGCCATTGGTGATGAAGCGGTGGTTTGCGCCGTCGCTATCCATGATCGCGAGGCGCTTGATGCGCGCGTCCTTCGGCCCGCTCTCGGCGATATAGGCGATGCGGCTGTCGAAGAACGGGCTTTCGCCCGAAAGGCGCGCGTAGATCGCATCGGCGCATTTGTGCGCGGCGCGGCGCCAGTCACGCGGGGCGACGACATAGCCCTGCCGCGTCAGCTCCGATTTCAGCGCAACGTCATAAAGATAGCAGCCGACCGTGATGTCGTTGTCGCCACCAGCCGACCGCACAAAGCCGTGAACCAGCGCTTCATAGGCGGCCCAGCTTTCAAATTGTGGCGCGGTGACCTCCGCCATGCCGACGGGCCGCATGCCCGACGGGCCGGAGGGAGCGAACAGGCCGGAATTGCGCAAATCGTCGGCGATCACCTGCGCGATTTTCACCCCCAGCTCGTCGGTCGTTCCCGCCGGGGTGACGACGCTCTGGCTGGTCGGCAGCGTGGGCACCGCAATCTTGAGATCGTCGCTGATCTGCCCGGTCACATCCACGCTGAGCTGCGCCCAAGAATTGGGGGCCGTCAGAGCGGCGAACAGGGCCATGACACATAGGGCTAATCGCTTCATCGGGCTTTCCTGGCGTAAACTCTCAAAGGGCTGATCCATCGCCACTGTTCATAATATTGCGGCGGCAGGTTCGTAAATGGGGACGCGAGCATGATCGCCTGAACCGCCCGTTCCTTATAGAGGCTCACCTGCGGCTGGTTGCTGGGCGTGACGCCGGTGACATCGAGGACGACCGGCCGCCCTATGACCGCGCCGGTGCGGTCGAGCTTGACCTCCAGCACCGCGACCAGCAGCTCGACATCCGCGCCCGAAGGCAGCTTGAGGTGCCGGTATATCTGGCGGCTGATCTCATCATTGAGCGCGGCGGCCTCGCGCGCGCTCATCTTTGCGGCGGGCGCGCCGCTGCTTTCGGTGGCGCCGATGCCGCTCAGATCGAGCTTCAGCTTCGACCCGCGCGATTTCGCCTGCTTGCCGGTGTCCGGCGCTTGCGTGGCCTTGGTGTCCGGCTTGGGTTTGTCGGCCTTGCGCGGCTCTGCCCTGGGTGTTGGAACGGGTGTTGGATCGGGCACGGGCCTGGCCGATGTTGGATCGGGCTGCGAGCGCTTTTCGACCGTCTGTTGCAACGTCCGCTCCGGCGGCCCCTCCTCCTCGCCCTGCGCGGGCGGGGGCGGCGTATCAGCCAGCCTGCGCGCCGCCGATTGCAGCGCGACATCATCGGCTATCGTCACCTCGATCGGGCGATTGCGAAGCTTGAGCGGATCGGCGGAAAGCCAGCTCGTCGAGAGCGCCGCGAACAGCAGCACATGCCCCGCACCGGCAACACCCAGACCGATTTTCTCCGCCCGCTCCATGGCACTCAGCCTACCACTCTATTCTGAACGACGGCTGACAGGGCGCGAGGCTTGCGCATTGCTCACCAGCGCTACCTTGTTGAGGCCCGCCCGGTTTAGCTCACCCATCACCGTCATCACCCGGCCATAATCGAGCGCGGCGTCCGCCCTCAGAAATATCTGCGGCGCCTCCTCACCCGATTTCGCCACCGCAATATCCCCGATCCGCTCGGCCAGCTCGTCGTCCGCCACCTGCGCTTCGTTGACAAATATCTCGCCTTTGGCGGTCAGCGAGATAATCGTCGGCTTGTCGTTCGTCTCCAGCGCCTTCGCCCGGTTCTCCGGCAGTTTGATCGGCACGCCCGTCACCAGCAGCGGCGCCGTCACCATGAAGATGATGAGCAGCACCAGCATCACATCGACCAGCGGCGTTACATTGATGTCCGCCATCGGCGCTCGGCGGCGGCCAGACCGGGCGGAGGGAGGAGTTCCCATGCCCATCAGCTATTCTCCAGCTCCCGGCTCAATGTTGCGTAGAAGCCGTCGGCAAAACGACCCAGCCGCGCCTCGATCCGGTTGATGCGATGGCTGAAACGGTTATAGGCGATCACCGCCGGGATCGCGGCGAACAGGCCGATCGCCGTCGCGAACAGCGCTTCGGCAATGCCCGGTGCCACCACGGCGAGGCTGCTGTTCTGTTGGGCGGCTATCGCGGTGAAGCTGCGCATGATCCCCCAAACCGTGCCGAACAGGCCGACGAACGGCGCGACCGAACCGATCGTCGCCAAAATGTTGAGCCGGTCCGAAAGCCTGTCCGCCTCCGCGCTCACCGCGCTCGCCATGGCGGTGGACAATCGGTCGCGCGTGCCGTCGCGGTCCACGCTGTTGCGGTTGGTCGAGCGCCGCCACTCCTTCACCCCGGCGGCCAGCACCCGCGCGCTGGGCACATCCTCCTTGCCCCGTGTCTCGAAAAAGCGGTCTATATTCTCGCTCCGCCAGAAATCCTCCTCATAGCGTTCGCACCGGCGCGCCACTCCGCCGGAGGAGAATCCGAAGCCGATGATGATCGCCCATGTCCATATGCTGGCGAGCAACAGCCCGATCATCACCACCTTCACGACGATGTCGGCCTGAAGAAAGAGCGCGAGCGGAGAGAGGGTTGCGGCATCGGTGGCGAGATTAACGATAGGCATGGTCATGAATGCAACTCTTCCCGTTGGGCGATGCGGTTGAACAGGGCTACCCACTCTTTGGGCTGTCGCGTGGCGCGGCCTCTGGATGAAATGAAGGCGGCTGTGACCTGCCCCTGCGTGAGCAGATCATCGCCGCGCAGGATGCGCTGCTCCATGGTGCAGGTCGCGCCGCCGATGTGCACAACATGGCTGACGACCATCAGATCGTCGTCCAGCCGCGCGGAGCCGCGATAATCGATCTCGACCCGCGACACCGTATATTGCCCCTCCCCGGCCTCGATCGAACGACGCTGGTCGATGCCGACAAGGCGCAGCATGTCGGAGCGGGCGCGCTCCATGAAGCGGAGATAATTGGCATGATAGACGATGCCTCCCGCATCGGTATCCTCGAAATAGACGCGCACCGGGTAATGATGCACACCGCTCAGGAAACGCCCGGAAACGGGCGCGGGCAATTCGACGGCGGGCTGCGGCGCAGGCATGGCCCTTCCCTAAACGAGCCGGGAGTCGCGGTCAAAGGCGGAAATGCGCGCTGACCTTATTGATCGAACAGGCCGTCCTGCTCGCCTGCGGGCGGGTTCAGGCCGAGATGCTTCCATCCCGGTGCATTGAGGCAGCGCCCCCGCGCCGTGCGGGCAACGAGGCCGAGCTGGATCAGATAAGGCTCGATCACCTCCTCAATGGTATCGCGCGGCTCGGAAAGCCCGGCGGCCAGCGTTTCGACGCCTACCGGGCCGCCCTTATAGATATCAGCGATCATCGTCAGATAACGCCGGTCCATCGCGTCGAGGCCGAGGGCGTCCACCTCAAGCCGGTTGAGCGCGGCGTCCGCGACCTTGGCCGTAACTGCCGGTTCGCCCGCAACATCGGCGAAATCGCGCACCCGGCGCAGCAACCGCCCGGCGATGCGCGGTGTGCCGCGTGATCGACGCGCAACCTCGGTGGCGCCGTCCGCCGCAATGCCAAGGCCGAGCAGGCGCGCGGCGCGGCTCACCACCTGCTCCAGTTCCTCGACGCTGTAAAATTGCAGGCGTACCGGGATGCCGAAGCGATCGCGCAGCGGCGTGGTCAGCAATCCCTGCCGCGTGGTCGCGCCGACCAGCGTGAATTTGGGCAGGTCGATGCGCACCGAGCGGGCGGACGGCCCCTCACCGATCATGATGTCGAGCGCACGATCCTCCATCGCCGGATAGAGGATTTCCTCGACCGCCGGATTGAGCCGGTGGATCTCGTCGATGAACAGAACGTCGCGCTCTTCGAGATTGGTGAGCAGCGCGGCAAGGTCGCCCGCCTTCGAGATCACCGGACCGGAAGTGG
>CAYOZY010000077.1:0-11629 GCA_964408525.1 uncultured Sphingobium sp.
CAGCGAGATCCAGATCTCGGCGCTCGACAATTACAAGTGGACCGAGGTCAAGCCGGGCACCGATCTGGTCGAATTCCCCGACGGGAAGCAGATCATTATCCTTGCCAAGGGCCGCCTCGTGAATCTGGGTTGTGCCACCGGCCACCCCAGCTTCGTGATGAGCAGCAGCTTCACCAACCAGACACTCGCGCAGATCGAGCTGTTCACCAAGAACGCGGACTATAAGAACGAGGTCTATGTTCTGCCCAAGCACCTTGACGAGAAAGTCGCGGCGCTTCACCTCGATAAGCTGGGCGTGAAGCTGACCAAGCTCTCGGACAAGCAGGCCAAATATATCGGCGTTTCGCAGGCTGGACCGTTCAAGCCGGATCACTATCGCTACTGAGGGCGCGCCATAGAGCGACAATTGAGGGGCGGGCCGCTGGTTCGCCCCTTTTTGCATGCCGCTCGCAGCAGACGCTTTGCGCGGGCAGGCAATTGCGGTAGTCGCTTTCACATGGTCGAGGTGTCGGGAACGGTATTGGCGCTGGCGGGAGCGATTCTCGCGCTCTGGTTCGGTATCGGGTTGTATGTGCTGATCACGGGCCTGCGCCTGCGTCGGCAGAGCCTGTTTCAGCGCGATCAGGCGGACAGGCTCGCGACATTGCTGCAATCGGCCCCCGCCATTCCGGTGCTGATCCGTCCGGACGGCAGGATCGAGGCACCTGCGCGGCTGGCAAGCTGGCTGGGGCGGCAGGTGCCTCCGGCCTATCTTTCGGAGCTGACGGGTGATGGAGGCGGCCTTGCGGGCGAGGATCGCGAGCCGCTCGCGCAGGATATTCTGGCCGCGCAGCGCGGCGCGAAGAGCTTCAGCCGACCGATTCGGGCGGAAGGATCGAGCCGAACCCTTTTGGTGAAAGGTGCGCCCGCCGGAGCGGACCTCGCCAACGCCGGGGGCGTGATATTGTGGCTGTTCGATGCAACCGACAGTCAGGACCGCATTGTCGCGCTGGAGCGGGAAGCCGCGCTGCTGCACGATGCGCTTCAGGCGCTCTCCGGTTTGATCGAGGCTGCGCCTTTGCCGATGTGGCACCGTAATCACGACCTGCGCCTCAGCCTCGTCAACACCGCCTATGTGCAGGCGGTGGAGGCGAAAAGCGCGGCGGATGTCATCGAACAGGAGATCGAGCTGTTCGAGGCGATAGACGGCATGCCCCCGCGCCGCGCCTCCCGTCTGGCGCTCGAACGGGGTGAGGTGTTGCGCCATGTCGTCCCGGCGACGCTGCACGGCGAGCGCAGGATGATGCAGGTCGTCGAAGTGCCGATGGGCAAGGCCGGGGTTGCGGGCTATGCGATCGACCGGCAGGATTTTGAAAGCGCGCGCACGGAGCAGGCGCGGCTCGTTGCTACGCAGCGCGACATGCTGGACCGGCTCTCCGCCGCAGTGGTCCAGTTCGGGCCAGACCGCACATTGAGCTTCTGGAATCAGGCATTTGTTGGTCTTTTCGCGTTGCAGCCTGAGCATCTGGTCGACCGTCCCGAATTCGAGCGCGTGCTCGACAGGATGCGCGAGGGCGGGCGCATCCCCGAACATCGCGATTTCCCGGCGTGGCGGGCGGCGCGGCGGAGCTGGTTCACCTCGCCTGAGCCGCGTGAGGAAAACTGGCTTCTCGCCGATGGCACGCATCTGCGCGTATTCGCCCAGCCCCTGCCTGATGGCGGCCTGTTGCTGATCTTCGAGGACCGCACCGAGCAGGTGCAGCTTTCGAGCGCGCGCGACACGTTGCTGCGCGTCCGCACGGCGACTTTCGACAGCCTGTTCGAAGGGATTGGCGTGTTCGCGTCGGACGGACGCCTGCATCTGTGGAACAATCGCTTCCGCCTGATCTGGGGTGTGGAGGAAGAGGTGCTGGCCGCCCATCCGCGCATCGACGATTTCATGAACGGCATGGCGAACCGGCTGGCCAAGCCGCCGCAGGCCAGCCTCGTGCGCGAACTGATGCGCTCGTGCACCGTGGATCGCAAGCAGCGCAATGGCCGGGTGATGTTCGCCGACGGGCGCACGTTCGACTTCGCGGCAATCCCGCTGCCCGATGGCAATGCGCTGTTCACGATGCTGGACGTGACCGACAGCCGACGGATTGAGTCCGTGCTGCGCGAGCAGAACGAGGCGCTGGCCGAGGCCGACAAGGTCAAGACGGCGTTCCTCACCAATATGAGCTATGATCTGCGCACGCCGCTCACCTCCATCGGCGGTTTCGCCGAGATGATGAAGGCGGGCTATGCGGGCGAACTGCCCGAAACGGCGCAGGACTATGTGAGCGCGATCCTCGACTCCACCGAAAAGCTGGCGGGCATGATCGATACCGTGCTGGATCTGACCCAGGGCGAGGCAGGAACCTTGCCGCTGGAGCGCGCGCCCGTCGACATCGCCGCGCTGGTTCGCGCCTGTCGCGATCGTTGGGCCGGTGCCGCGTCCGAAAAACAGGTCGAGATCGGCGTCGACGTGAAAGCTTCGACCGGGCGGGTGATGGGCGACGAAAAGCGCATCGCTCAGGCGCTCGACCGGCTGGTGGACAACGCCATTCGCGCGGTCCCGGTCGGCGGACGCGTGTCGCTCCACAGCGACGGGCAGGTCCAGAGCGCCCGCCTCATCGTCTCGGACAACGGCCCCGGCATGGATGCGCGGACGCAGGCACGGGCCTTTGACCGCTTCAGTCATGCGTCGGAGGCCAGGCGTGGGGAGGCTCTCGGCCTTGGTCTGCCGCTGGCGCGCCAGCTCGTCGAGGCGCATGGTGGCAAGCTGACACTGATTTCCGAACCGGGGGAGGGCACGCTGCTGACGATGGAGCTGCCGCGCGGCGATCTTCCCCGGCCCGGAGCTTCGGGCGCTTCAACCGGCAAGCCATTGGCGCATGGCTGACATCATCCTTGCCAGTGAAGAGGACATGATGGATGCGGGTGCCGCGCTGGCGCCGCTGCTGACCACAGGCGATGTCGTGGCCTTGCGCGGGACATTGGGCGCGGGCAAGACGACCTGGATGCGCGGCCTGCTGCGCGCGCTGGGGCTTGAAGGGGAAGCGCCCAGCCCGACCTTCGCGATCGTTCAGCCCTACGCCCCGCCCGAAGTCGCCCTTCCCGTCGCGCATGTCGATCTTTACCGGCTGGAGGACGAAACGGATATCGAGGAACTGGGACTGGACGAATACCGGCTGGACGGCGCTCTGGTGATCGAATGGCCCGAACGCATGGGCGCGCGCCTCTGGCCCGATACGCTGCTGATCGATATTGCGATAATGCCCGACGGAACGCGGCGCTTGACAGCGACCGTGCCGCCGTCATGGAAGGATCGATGGCCAGCATCATGATTCCGCCTCCTTCCGCCCGCCCGTTTCTCCAGTCTCTGGGCTGGGGAGACGCCGAAATATTGCCGCTTGCGGGCGATGCATCCTTCCGGCGCTATTTCCGCGTGGTGGAACCGGGCCGTCGCGCCGTGCTGATGGACGCGCCCCCGCCGCATGAGGACCCGCGCCCGTTTTTGAGGGTCGCCGCGCATCTCTCTGCTCAGGGCTTTGCCGCGCCCGCCATTTACGGGCAGGATCTCGATCACGGCCTCGTGCTGCTGGAGGATTTCGGCGATGCGCGGGTGCGCGACTGGCTCGATGAGCATCCGGGTGAAGAGGAACTTATTTATCGCCGCGCGGTGGCGCTGCTCGCCGATTTGCATCGCCGACCGCCGGTCGATGCGCCGCCTTATGACCGGGCCGCATATTATCGCGAGGTCGACCTGCTGACGGACTGGTATTGCCCGGCGCTGAACCTTGATGTCGATGCGGAGGCCTATCGCGCAGCTTGGGACGCGGTGCTGCCTTTGGTGCTGGACGATGCAGCGCCGCGCGTCACCGTGTTGCGAGATTATCATGCCGAGAACGTCATGCTGATCGAAGGGCGCGAAAGTTCGCACAATCTTGGCCTGCTCGATTTTCAGGACGCGCTGGTCGGTCACCCCGCCTATGATCTCGTCTCGCTGCTTCAGGATGCGCGCCGCGATGTATCGCCGGAGCTGGAGCAGGCCATGCTGAGCGCATACAGGGCGCTCGCCGCTCCGGGCGAGGGCTTCGATGCCGCCTATGCCGTGCTGGGGGCACAGCGCAACGCGAAGATCATCGGCATCTTCACCCGCCTGTGGCAGCGCGACGGCAAGCCGCGCTATCTTTCCTTCCTGCCGCGCATGTGGGGCCTTTTGGAGCGCGATCTGGCGCATCCGGCACTCGCACCGGTTGCGCAATGGTTTGCGCGCAATATCCCCGCCGGTGCGCGTCATCATGCGATGGAAGGTCATATCCCGGCATGAGCACGCATGTCACCACGGCAATGCTGATGGCGGCGGGGCTGGGCAAGCGCATGCGCCCGCTCACGGCTACGAGGCCCAAGCCGATGGTCAAGGTGGCGGGCAAGCCGCTGATCGATCACGCACTCGATCGGCTGGAAGCGGGCGGCATCGCGCGCGCCATCGTTAATGTCCATTATCTGCCCGATGCGCTGATCGCGCACATGAAAGCGCGCAAGACCGGGATCGAGATCGTCATCTCAGATGAGCGCGACAGGCTGCTCGAAACGGGGGGCGGCCTGATGAAGGCCACGCCGCTGCTGGGTGACCGGCCCTTCGTTTGCGCCAACAGCGATAATCTGTGGATAGACGGTCCGCGCGACAGCATTTCGATGCTGAGCGAATTGTGGGACGATGAACGCATGGACGCGCTGCTGCTCGTTGTGCCGCATGCCCGCGCGACATGCCATGGCGGCCCCGGCGATTTCCATATGGCCGCGGACGGCCTGCTGCGCCGTCGCAAACCGGGCCATATCGCGCCCTTCGTGTTCACCGGGGTCCAGATCATGTCGCCGCGCCTGCTGCGCGATCCGCCGGCTGATGTCTTTTCCACCAATGTCTTCTGGAACCGGGCGATGGAAGCGGGGCGGCTTTACGGCGCCTCGCATCAGGGGTTGTGGTTCGATGTCGGAACGCCGCGGGCGGTTCCCGTGGTCGAGGCCGCACTGGGATATGGCTGAAAGGCCTCAACCGGCCGTCTATACGATCCCGGCTCACCGGGCCTTTGCCGATGCGCTCGCCGCGGGGATCATAGCCCAGCATGGCAAGGATGTGCTTGGCCTCGCGAGGGGCATAATATTGCTGCCCAATAATCGTGCCGTACGGGCGGTGAGCGATGCGTTTGTCCGCGCATCGGGCGGTGGGTTGCTGATGCCGCGCCTTGTGCCGATCGGCGACGAGGAACTGGGCGAGCGGCTGGGCAGCGCGCTCGATCCGATCGGCGATGCACCCGACATTCCCCCAGCAATATCCGCGATGGACCGGCAGATGATTCTCGCGCGGCTGGTGAGCGAAGTGCGCGCGGGCGCTGGGCAGCCGGTCGATGCCGGCGAAGCGATGCGGCTGGGGCAGGCATTGGGCGCGACCATTGACCAGCTTCACATCGAGCAGGTGGAGCCGGGGAGGCTGCGCACGCTGGATTTGACCGATGTACTGTCCGGTCATTGGCGTGCGTCGCTCAGGCTGTTGGAGATCATGTTGGATCGCTGGCCCGAAGAGCTGGCGCGCGCGGGATGCATCGATCTGGCCGATCGGCGCAACCGGCTGCTTGGCCATGTGGCAAAGCGCTGGCGCGCCGATCCGCCGCCCGGCTTTGTGGTCGCGGCAGGTGTGGCGACCACCGCACCCGCCATTTGCGCGCTGCTGCGCACTATCGCCGGAATGAACAACGGTCAGGTCGTGATCTCCGCGCTCGACCAGCATATGAGCGCGCAGGAATGGGAGGCCATCGGCCCGTTCGACCCCGATCCGACCACCGGCAGGCGTCCGCGCGCGCAGGAAAGCCACCCGCAATATGCGCTCAAGCTGATGCTCGACAGAATGAGCGTTGCGCGCGAGGAAGTGGCGATCTGGCGCTGGGGCGGGGGGCATGATGCCCGCGCGACGCGCAGCCGCAACATTTCCAACGCGATGCTGGTGCCTGCCCATACCGGCAAATGGCGCGGGCTCAAAGCCGAGGAGCGCACGCTGAATGGTGTCCGCCTGATGGAGGCGGCAACCCCCGCGCAGGAAGCGCAGGCGATTGCGCTGATGCTGCGCGAGGCGGTTGAACAGCCCGAACGAACAGCGGCGCTGGTGACGCCGGACCGGGCGCTGGCCACCCGCGTCTCCGCGCATTTGCAGCGCTGGGGCATAGAGGCGGACGATTCGGCGGGGCAACCCCTGTCGCTCACCCCGCCCGGAACTTTGCTTCTGGCGATGGCGCGGGTGGCGGCAGAGAACTTCGCACCCGTCGCGCTGCTAGACTTGATGAAGCATCCGCTGGTGATGAAGGGTGATACGCGGCTCGACTGGCTCGACCGGGTGCGCAAGTTCGACCTGATCCTGCGCGGTCCGCGACCCGCACCGGGCATGGCGGGGCTGGAGGCGCGGCTCGCCCCGCGCCCGGCGGGAGAAGAGGATCGTCAGGCGAAATTGCGTGCGGAGGCTGCGGCATGGTGGGGCGAAGTGCGCGCAGTGTTTGCCCCGCTCGATGGTCTGGAGGACGGCTCGGTTGATCTGCCGACAGCGCTGGTCGTGCTGCGAGAGCGCGCCAGTGCGCTGAGCGGCGATCATATCTGGGCCGGGTATCAGGGCAGGGCGCTCGCTGATCTGTTCGCCGAAATGGAACGCGCGGCGCCCTTGGGGCCGGACAGGGTAGAGCTGCGCGCCTTGCCGGACCTGCTGGCGCGCCTGCTCGAAGGGGTGGCGGTGCGCCCCCCGCAGGGCGGGCATCCGCGCGTGGCGATCTACGGCCTTTTGGAAGCGCGGCTGCAACAGGCCGATCTGATGATCCTCTCCGGCCTCAACGAGGGCACATGGCCCGCACTGCCCAAGCCCGACCCGTGGCTCAGCCCGCGCATCCGGCAGGAACTGGGCCTTGCCGGAACCGAACAGCGCATCGGCCTTGCCGCGCATGATTTCGCCAGCGGGCTGGGCGCGCCGGAGGTGGTTGTCACGCGCTCTCGTCGCAGCGGCAATGCGCCCGCTATCGCCTCGCGCTTCTGGCTGAGGCTTCAGGCGATTGCGGGCGAGCATCTGAAACAGGCGAGCTATTATGCCCGCTGGGCGGATGCGCTGGATGGGTCGGCTGGCCCGCCAAAGCCGGTCTCGCGTCCCGCGCCGTGTCCGCCACTGGCACTGCGCCCGAGCGCGGTGGCGGTGACGCAGGTGGACCGGCTCGCCGCCGATCCCTATGCCTTTTATGCCTCGAAAGTCCTGCGCCTGTCCGCGCTGGAGCAAGTCGATGCCGATCCCGGCCCGGCATGGCGCGGCACCCATGTTCACCGCGTGCTGGAGCTGTGGTTCCGCGAGGATGGATGCGCGCCCGAAAAGCTGGAAGCGCGGACGATCGCGCGCTTTGGCGGGGCAGAAACGCATCCCATTTTGCGCGCTCTGTGGCTGCCACGGCTTCTGGCGTCGGTGCGATGGATCGGCGCGCGGGTGGCGGCGGATACCGATACGGGCAGGCGCATTGCGCTCGTGGAGACGAGGGGCGAGACGGCGCTGGGCGGCGTTACGCTATCGGGCACGGCGGACCGGATCGACCGGCTGGCCGAAGGCGGCATCGCGATCGTGGATTACAAGACCGGCAAGCCGCCGAGTGGCGCGCAGGTGAAGGCCGGTTTCGCGTTGCAGCTGGGATTGCTGGGGGTGATCGCGCAGCGGGGGGGCTTTGCCGATCTGGGCGCGGCGACCCCGAGCGCCTTTGAATATTGGTCGCTCGCCAAGGACAAGGGGGAGTTTGGCGCCATCAAGTCTCCGGTGAAACCCGGAGGCAGCGACAAGTTGGTCGCGACCGAGGAACTGACCGAGCATGCCGAGCGGCATTTCCTGATCGCGGCGGGCAAATGGCTGACCGGCGACGAGCCTTTCGTGGCGCAGCTCAACCCCGAATTGCCGAGCTATGGCGACTATGACCAGCTTATGCGGCTCGACGAATGGTATGGCCGCAACGAGGGCAGAGGAGCGAGCAATGGCCAGAGCCGCTGACGCGCTTCTCCCGCTCAAGGGCGCGCAGGCGACCGCTTCCGGGCCGGACGCGCATGTCTGGCTTTCCGCTTCGGCCGGAACGGGCAAGACCCATGTGCTGACCGCGCGCGTATTCCGCCTGTTGCTCGGCGGAGTACCGCCGGAAAATATCCTCTGCCTCACCTTCACCAAGGCCGGCGCTTCGGAAATGGCGGAGCGCATCCATGCGCGCCTTGCTGCCTGGGTGCAGATGGATGGTCCGGCTCTTGCCGACGACCTCAAGGCTCTCGGCGAAATTATCACGCCTGAAATGCGCGAGCGGGCGAGGCAGCTTTTCGCTCGCGTGCTGGAGGCGACCGGCGGCGGCCTGCGTATCCAGACGATCCACAGCTTTTGTCAGCAATTGCTTTCCTCCTTTCCGCTGGAGGCGGGTCTGGTGCCGGGATTCAGGGCGCTGGAGGACCGGGAGCAGCAGGAACTGGCGCGCGAGGCGCTCGAAGAGCTGGTGGTCGATGCCGAGGCGCGCGGCGACGATGCGCTGATGGCTGCATTTCATGCGCTGGCGCTCAGGCTGGGCGAGAAGGAGGCGCAGGCCTATCTTGGCCGGTGCGCGCGGGCGCATGGCGCGATGCTGGGCCTGCCGGAAGATGTGCGCGGCTGGCTGTTCCGCGCGCTTGACCTACCGGAGGGGGATGTCGAGGCGGCGATCGCGGAGCGGTGCGCCGACGATGCGTTCGATGTTGCCACGCTGGCGCGCCTCGCCCGCGCCAATGCCGAATGGGGCACAGAGAAGACCGGCTTGCCCTATGCCGATGCTATAGCGTGCTGGCTGGCGTCATCGAACGAAGGGCGGGCAGCGCTGCTTGCGGAGATGGGCGCCTGCTTCATAAAGAAGGACGGCGCGCCGCGCGCCGCGCAAAAGGGCCAGATAAAGGCTGACGCCGATTATGAGGCGCTCTCGCTGAACATGGCGGAGGCGATCGGGGAAATCATGAAGCTGCGCGAGCGCGTTGGCTATGCCGATCTCGCCGCGCAGGGGTTGCTCGCGGGGCGCGCCTTTGCGAAAGCCTATGAGGCGATCAAGCGCCGCGTGGGCGCGGTCGATTATGACGATCTCATCGCGCACAGCGCCGCGCTGCTCGGTAGCGCCGGCATTGCCGACTGGATCCGCTACAAGCTCGACCAGCGCATCGATCATATCCTCGTCGATGAGGCGCAGGATACCAACAGCCGCCAGTGGACGATCATCGGCGCGCTGGTGGAAGAGTTTTTCGCGGGCGAGGGCGCGCGTGGCGGAGTGATGCGCACGCTCTTTACGGTGGGCGATTTCAAGCAGGCGATCTTCGGCTTTCAGGGGACCAGTCCCCGCGCCTTCGCACAGGCGCGCGACCATTTCCGCGAACTGGCGGATCAGGCGGAGCATGATTTCCATGACCTTTCGCTCGACGAGAGCTTCCGCTCGACGCCTGCCGTGCTGGAGACGGTGGACGCCACGGTAGCGGCGCTGGGAGTCGATGCGTTCGGCCTGCCGCCCCAAATCGTGCTTCATCGCAGCGCCAATGTTTTTCCGGGCATTGTGGGGTTGCTCAAGCCGGTGAGCGCGGTTCCGGGGAATGGAGAGGACGACGAAGAGGCCGAACCCGAAGGCGAGGAGGACTGGTTCTCCGATCAGGACCGTATGCTGGCGGAGCGGATCGCGGGGCAGATCAAGGCATGGCTCGACACCGGGCGGATGCTGGAGTCGAAGGGCAGGGCGATGCGCCCCGGCGACGTTATGATCCTGCTGCGCAAGCGGGGCGCGCTCGCGCGGCTGATTGTAGCTCGGCTCTATGAAGCAGGCGTGCCGGTGGCGGGTGTCGACCGACTGCGCTTGCAGGCTCCGCTTGGCGTTCAGGACTTGATGGCGGCGCTGCGGTTCGCCAGCCAGCCGGAGGATGACCTCACCCTCGCCTGCCTGCTGGTATCGCCCTTGATCGGCTGGAGCCAGGAAGAGCTGCTTGCCCGCGCAGTGCCGCGCAAGGGCGGGTTGTGGCGGCATCTGCGCGAAAGCCCGCTGACCCCGCCCGACGATCTCGCCACCCTGTTTGATATTCTCAATCGCGCCGACTTCATCACGCCCTATCGCCTGATGGAGCATGTGCTTTCGGGGCCGATGCAGGGGCGGCGCAAGCTGATCGCGCGGCTGGGCGAGGAAGCGCGCGACAGCATCGAGGAACTGCTCAATGCCGCGCTCGACTATGAACAGCGCGAGCAACCCTCGCTTCAGGAGTTTATCGACTGGTTTGACCGCGAGGAAGGCGAGATCAAGCGCGAGGACGATGGGCGGGCGGATGCCGTGCGGCTGCTCACCGTCCATGGCGCAAAGGGGCTTCAGGCGCCGGTGGTCATACTCGCCGATGCCTGCGTCGATCCTGCGCAAAAGCGTCGCCGCGACAGCCTCGACATTCCGCTGGGCGATGATCCGCTTCCCGTGGTGCCGCCGCGCAAGGCCGAACGCTGGGGCATTGTCGACACGGCAGTGGAATATCAGGACGGCATCGAGCGGCAGGAGCATTGGCGACTGCTTTATGTCGCGATGACGCGTGCGGAGGAGCAGCTTTATGTCACAGGCGCTCTGGGCAAGCGGGCAAAAGGCGAGGTGGCGCAGGAAAGCTGGTATGCCGCGACAGAGCGCGCGATGAAAGCTCTGGGCGCGGAGTGGCGCGAGGACGCGCATTGGGGCGCGGCGATGGAGTGGCGCGGGGCGCAGGCGCTTGCACCGGCAAAGCCTGCGAACAAGCCGGAGCAGGAGCCGAAGGACAGGCTGCCGCTGCCCGACTGGGTGCGGCAACCCGCTCCCGTTGAAACGCGCCCGCCGCGCCCGCTTGCTCCGACGGCGCCCACCGATGACGAACTGCCCTATCCCCCGCCTTCCCCGGCGATGCGCGATGCGGCGGAGCGCGGCCGCCTGCTCCACAGCCTGTTCGAGCGTCTGCCCGATGTCGCGCCGGAACATCGGGCGCAGGCGGCGGACAACTGGCTCGCGCGGCAGGGCGGGGTGGAGGACGAGAGAGAGCGCGCGCGGCTGGTCTCCGAGGCGCTGTCGATCATCGATGATCCGGCACATGCGATGCTGTTCGGCCCTGCCTCGCTGGCGGAAGCGCCGGTGGCAGCGGTGGTGGGGGGCGACGTGGTGAAGGGCGTGATCGACCGGCTGGCGGTGAACGAAGAAGCGGTGCTGCTGGTCGATTTCAAGACCGGGCGGCATGTGCCTGAAACCGTTTCCGAAATCCCCCCCGCGCATCTGCGGCAGATGGCGGCCTATGTTGCGGCGCTGGAGGTGGTGTTTCCGGGGCGGCGGATTGAGGCGGGGCTGCTCTATACGTCCGGGCCGAAGCTGGTCCCGCTCGATGAAGCCGCGCTTGCACCCCACAAGCCGGGCTTGGTGCGGGAAAATTAATCCTTGCGGATAGCGCCTGTTGAGCGAAGGCCGACAAGTCCCTACATAGCCATGCATCAAGCAGGAGATTTTCGAATGGCGACCAAGGCAATCAGCGACAGCAGTTTTCAGGCGGATGTCATCGGCTCGGATGTTCCGGTGCTGGTGGATTT